>NZ_RBLW01000004.1:0-129959 GCF_003989295.1 Dermabacter sp. HSID17554
GTGATCTCGTCACCATCGTTCACACCGTCACCATCGGTGTCAGCCTTCTTCGGATCAGTCGGGTCACCCTTACCGTCACCGTCGAAGTCCTTGTTCTTCTCACCCGAGACCTCGTCACCGTCATTGACGCCGTCACCATCGGTATCAGCCTTGTTCGGATCCGTGCCAAGCTCCTTCTCCTTGGCATCGCTCAGGCCGTCACCGTCGGTGTCTTTGTCTTGGTTTTCGACAGTTACGGTGATGGTGTCGATGACTTTGCCGTCAGGAGCGACAACGGGCACGGTGATCGTGTCGCCAGGCTTCGCCGTGTCGTTCGGCGTCACCGTGATGCTGCCATCGTCGTTAAGCGTGGCGGTTCCGGGACCTTCCACGGTGCCGATCTTGGTGCCATCGACTACCGGGCCACCGTCGTTCTTGATGGTAACTGCGGTCTTCTCGGGGGTCTTGGCGCTGTCAGCCCAGCGTGGATCGTTGTCCACGATGAACGAATCGGCGGCTACTGCGTTGGTATCGGCGTAGAGGGTTGCACGCACAATTTCACCGCTGGGCATACCCTGCGGAACAGTGAAGGTGCATTTTTCGGCCTCAGTCATGCTCGTGAGGTTGTCACAAGTCTTGAGGACCTTACCCTTGGAGTCGGTCCACTCAATCTTGTTCTTGAGCGGGGAGAGCGCCACACCGTCGAGCTTGATCTCAGCAGTGTCCCCCACCTTCGCCGGGTTGGCGGTGGTGTCGAAGTTCGTAATGTCGAGCTTCATCTGGGTCGTGGGGATGATGGCGAAGTTCACGTTGTAGGTGTTGCCGAAACCGCCCTTGAGGGACGCTGCCTGGGCAGCCCAGTTGGTCTTCTCGTTGCTGCGGTACTCCGGGTTGATCCACGACGAATAGGTTTCGAGCTTCTCACCCTTGTCATTCTCGACAAACATGTAGAAGCCCTTGTCCGCCGTGACTGCACCTTGCGCGAGCGCACCTTTGGGCACGCGGACCGTGTAGCGGCCGTTGGCGTCCGTAGTGGCGTAGCGCGTAAACGCGATGTACTCGGGGTGGTCAGTGAGAAGCCTCTTGGTCGCGGCCGCCTTCTTCGAGTCGTCGAGGCTTGCCACTTGGTCGTTATAGGCAGCGATGCCTTTGTCGGTGAGCTTCGAGATCACGACGCGGTAGCCCTTGGCGTCCGGATCGGCATCACCATTGTTCACGGGGCCGGTCGCCGAGTTGGCACGGTCACCGGCGCTCGTCTCAAGCCACACCTGACCGGAGATCGAGGACTTATCCGCTTCGGTGAAACCGGTCACGAGGCCCGGTTTGGCGATCGGACCTGCCGTGTCCTCTACCCACTCACTGCGCGGGCGGGTCATGTAGCCCTCGGCGCGCTCAGCCATGAGAACGCCGGTCTTCTGCATGTTGGTGCCGATCAACGGCCACTGGCCCAGGTTGGAGTCGGTAACCGAGTTCACAAACGAGCCGGGGAAGAAGCCACCATTCTGGCGGATCATCGTCACGGTGTTGCCAGTTTCGGGATCCTTGTATTCGGGGATCCAAAGACGGTAGTACTGACCGGCAGATGCGGTGTAGGCGTGGCGTTTGCCGGAGTGATCCTTCCAGCCCGCCACGACGTTACCCTTGGCGTCCTTTTCAAGCTCGCCCTTCTCGTTGACGCGAAGGTCGAAGGCGTAGGAGCCACCTGCGACGCCGTCACCGTTGGTATCAACCGCGCTCGTGGTCTTCGCCGTGTAGACGGGCGACACCGCTCCATCCTTGTCGAACCAGCGCAGGTACACGGTGGTGCCGTCGGGAACGGGGAAGTTGTTGCTCTGGAACGTCGACGGGTTGCCGTTGTTGTTGACAACCTGGGCCGTACCAGAAAGAACACCACGCGCGTTGGTGGTGTCGACCGTCTTGCTGATGTAACCGCTCTCGATGGCGTCGGCGTTGATCGGAGTGAGCGGCGAGGTCGAGTCTGCGGCGGAAGCAGCGGACACAAAAGGCGTGTCGAACGCGCCAGCGCCAGCCACGCTCGCGGTGCCGAGGATCGCGCCGACGGCGAGAGCTGCGGCCCCGCGGCGCCACAGCGGCGTTGTTGCGGCGGTCGCACGGTGGGTGTTCCGCGTACGGAAAGCATCAAAAACCATGAATGTTCCTATCAATAAGCATTGAGGGGGTACGGGGCGCACAAGCGCATGAACATACGCAAAGGCGCTCCATGGATGGAACACTAACACCGCACTCACAGTTCGGTAAGCCGCCAAAACGTTGGTCCACAACTTACCACTCGCCCCCTCTCCCCCAATCCGCAACTTTCGTCCACACCGACGAGCATCCGTTATACGGTTTTTCTCACCCGTCCGTAAGCTACTACCGAGTTATTGAGGCTATTCCACATTCACAGCCTCCCGCACAATCGTTACAAGATTGTTATGCCAGTGTTAGGCAAGCCATGACCACTCATGCGCCAGGCCCTCACACGCGCCCAACGGTCCTTAAAAACTGACGCCCCCAACGCCAGGCATGTCATTGGAGGAATGCCGGGGGTGAGGGGCGTCAATCAGAGATGGCGAGAGGGCTAACGCCGGCGGCGCTTCTTCGTGGTCCCGAACAGCGAACGCGTAATCTCACGCCCAAGCACCGTCCCCGCCGAACGGAAGAAGCTCTTCACCGCACTATTGCTCGCGATCTTCTCCACGAAACCGGGCTCGTTTTTCGCGGGCGTCGAGTCGGCAGCGTCATTCTCGCTCGCCCTGGGCTTCTCGGTTCCGACGGTTGCCGGGGAAGCGTCGGACTCCTTCTCGCCCACCTGACCACCTTCCGCGCGAGCCTTGAGGATCTCGTAGGCGCTCTCGCGGTCCACGACGTTCCCGTACTGGCCTGCGAGGGTGCTCGCGGCGACGATCCGGTCCACATCCGCCTCAGGCGCGGGCTCCATCGAGGATTCGGGGGCACGCATCGCGGTGTAGGCGACGGGGCTCGGGGCGCCCTTTTCGTTCATGACGGTCACGACCGCTTCGCCGGTCCCAAGCGAGGTGAGGAGCTTTTCGAGGTCGTATTCGGTCGTGGGGTAGGTGGCAACGGCCTTTTTGATGGCCTTCGCGTCGTCGGGGGTGAAGGCGCGCAGCGCATGCTGAACGCGGTTGCCGAGCTGCGCGAGCACATCGGCGGGAATGTCTTTGGGCGATTGGGTGATGAAGAAGACGCCCACGCCCTTGGAGCGAATAAGCCGAACCGTTTGAATGACCTGGTCAATGAACGCGTTCGAGGCGCCCTTGAAGAGGAGGTGCGCTTCGTCAAGGAAGAACACCAGTTTCGGCTGCGGAAGATCGCCCACTTCGGGCAGTACCTGATACAGCTCGGCAAGCATCCACATCATGAAGGTCGAAAAGAGCTCCGGTCGTTCGGCAACGCCCGGAAGTTCAAGGCACGAGATCATCCCGCGGCCGTCGGAATCCTTCCGCAGGAAGTCCTCGACGTTGAACGCGGGCTCGCCAAAGAAGGCATCGGCGCCGGAGTTTTCGAACTGGGTGAGGTTGCGCAGAATGACGCCGGCGGTCGCGGTGGAAATCCCACCGATGCTCTTGAGCTCATCCTTGCCGTCGGTCGTGAGGTATTGAATGAGGGCGCGCAGATCCTTGAGGTCGAGGAGCGCGAGACCGCTCTGGTCGGCGTAGTGGAAGATGAGGGAGAGCGAGGATTCTTGCGTGTCGTTGAGGCCAAGAACCTTCGAAAGGAGTACCGGGCCGAATTCCGTGACCGTCGTGCGGATCGGCACTCCTTTGCCATGGCCACCGAGTGAGAAAAATTCGGTGGTACCGGCACGGGAGACCCATTCTTGGCCGCGGGCTTTCGCGCGCGCGGTAAGTTTTTCCGACGCCTGCCCAGCAACGGCGATTCCGGAAAGGTCACCCTTCATATCCGCCACGAAAACGGGGGTTCCTGCCGCCGCAATTTGCTCCGCAATGAGCTGAAGAGTTTTCGTTTTACCGGTACCGGTGGCGCCCGCGATCAAACCGTGCCGGTTCAGCATTCCGAGCGGCATGTAGAGCGGGGCCTTAGGATTCGGTTCACCGCTCTCGACCACCGCACCGAGGTGGATGCGCGGCTCAGCAAAGTTGTAGGCGGCAACGAGGTCGCTCGTCGCAGGCGCGTTGTGGGGCTGGGCGGTGTCGGCCATGGTGCGAAACTCCTTGCGGTTGCGATCTACAGGTCGAGGCATCCCGATTCGTCAAGATCGTAGAAGATCGGCAGAGCCTCGGCGAGATCCACATTTCGATTGACAGCAATAGCGTAGACGCTCCGCAAGGTCGCCACGGCCCGCGAAACGTGAATCGCCGCGGCATCGCGCGCGCGTTCCGCTCCGAGGGTCGGCGAAAGACGCTGCGCGAGAACATCCCTGAGCTGCATGCTCACCTCTTTGTTGCGGTTAGCGACGATCTGAATCAGCTGCGGCTCACGCATCATCACGTGCTTCTTGAGGTTGCGGCTCTCGCTGCGCATCGACGCTTCCTTGACATGCGCCTCGATCAGAACACGCATGGAATCACGCGCGGCCTCCCCAGCGGGCCTCTCCTCGAGCATGCCCACAAACGTCCTCACGTTCTCGGTATCCACACCGAGCACGACCGCCTCTTTCGTGCCCCAATAGTTGAACAGCGTGCGCGGTGAAACGCCCGCCCGCTCGGCGATCTGATCAACCGTGACCTGCTCAAAACCGTGCTCGGCCACGAGCTCAAGCGCCGCGAGGTGCATCGCCTCACGCGATTCGCGTTTCTTCCGCTCGCGTAAGCCCTCGTGGCACGCTGGAGCGTCCAACGGTTTCCCGTTGTCAGTTGCGGCCGTATCGCTCACGTCGATCACCTTTTCGTCGTAGGGAGGGAGGGCGGGGCCGCCCGAGCAATTTCGGCCCGGGCGGCCCCACGCAGTTCCTCACGTGTTAGTTGGTGCTGCGCAGCTCGGTGTGGCGGATGAACAGCGAGAGCACGAGGGCGACAATCGCGAATGGGGCAGCCGTCATGAAGACGACGTGCATGGCATCGCCCATGCCGTGACGGATCGCCTCGACAATCGGGGCGGGGATCCCCTTGAGCTTCGACGGATCAAGGATCGCGGAGGCGCCACCGCCGGAGTCCCCACCGAATTTGCCCATGGCTGCGGCAGCCTGCGGCGGGAGCTGCGCCTGAATCTTCGGCATGAGATTAGCGCTCATGACGGAGCCGAGAACGGCGGTGCCGATCGTCGAGCCAACATTGCGGAAGAACTGCACGGCTGACGTGGCGACGCCGAGTTCTTCACGGGGCACAGCGTTCTGCACGATGAGGGTGTAGGTCTGCATGCACATCCCGAGCCCCATACCGATCACGATCATGACAAGCGTGAGATGAAGCTGCGTGGACTGCCAATCGAGGCGGGCGAGCAGGAGGTAGCCGGCGCTCATGATGATGCCGCCCGCGACGAGCAGACCCTTGTACCGGCCCCATTTTGTGATCAGGATGCCCATGACGATCGAGGTGAGGATCATGGCAAGGTTGAGCGGAATGAGGATTGCGCCCGAATTCGTGGCGGAGACACCAAGCACGCCCTGCGCGAACACGGGGATGTAGATAATGCCGCCAAACATGGCGACCGCGATCGCGAAGCTTGCGAGGATCGAGAGGGAGACCTGCGAGTCAGCAAGCATGTGCAGCGGGATAAGGGGGTTCTCGGCGCGCATTTCGATCAGCACAAACGCGGCGAGGAACAGCGCCGCCACCACGAACATCGTCATGATGACTGCGGAGTCCCAGTCGTAGGTGTTGCCGCCCCACGACACGGCGAGCAGGCCGATCACGAGGCCCGGCGTGAGAGTGAGCGCCCCGATGAGGTCGAACTTTCCGGCACGCCCCGTGTGCGGCAGGCGCATGAACTTCGCGAGGAACACGAGGGCAACGACACCGAGCGGAAGCGTGAGATAGAAAAGGTAGCGCCAACCGAAATTGTCCGTCACCCAGCCGCCAAACAGCGGGCCCGCGATCGAGGACACGCCGAACACGGCGCCCATGATGCCCTGGTATTTGCCGCGCTGGCGCGGCGGAATGATGTCACCAATGATCGTTTGGCTCAGCGGCATGATCGTGCCCATGCCGAGCCCCTGCACGGCGCGGGAGACGACGAGGAACCAGAAGTTCGTGGCCATGCCCGACATTGCCGAGCCGATCATGAACACGACGAGGCCCGCAATGTAGAACTTTTTGCGGCCGTACATGTCCGAGAGTTTGCCGACGACGGGCACCGCGACGGCCGACACAAGCATCGCCGCGGTCGCGATCCAGCTGTAGTGCTCCATGCCTCCGAGCTCGGCGACGATGCGCGGCATCGCGGGGCCGACGATCGTCTGCGAGATCGCGGCAACGAACATGCCGAGCATGAGGCCTAAGAACACGAGTTTGCCGTCGCGGTCAAGGCCGGTGAACTCTACCGGTGCGTCGCCTCGCTCCACGCGGGTCTGGACTGATGTAGACATGATCCCCTTTTCGCCAGTGCACCACCACACAAAACGTGCAGCGACTGCAAATCTTTACCGCCTGCGAGATTATCGTCTATGCCGGCCTCGACCAAGGGGCGCGCGGTGGAACGTGACGGAGGGATCATGGTGGCGCCCCTTACCGCCGACTAGCACCAGCCGAAATTAGCCAACACTGATGCACCTACGGCGACAACCTCCCTTGACGCACCGGCGCACTCCCCTTGAGCCGGCGTAGCACACGTGCTACGTTTGCCGCATGAGCGAAGCACTCGGAATTGACCGTACCCTCCCGCAGCGTGAGCTAAGGAATCAATCCGCGCGCGTGCTACGCGCAGTCGCTGCGGGCGAATCTTTCGTCGTCACGAATCGCGGCGAAGCTGTCGCTCGTCTCGTGCCCATCGACGAACAGGAACCTCGCCTTCCGATCACGCGGCCCGCCTCGAGAATCGGCGGTTGGAGCGACCTCGTCGATTCCCACGTCACGTCCTTTCCGAGCGGTCGCGCGCAGCGAGCATTAGATGACGTGCGGGCGGAACGACTATGACTGTCGCGCCGCGAATCTATGTTGATACTTCCGCGTTGGCGAAGCTACTCCTCGGCGAACCGGATTCCTCCGCGCTCAGTTCTTGGCTCGACGCTTCACAGACCGAACTCGTTTCGAGCGACCTGCTCGAAACTGAGCTGAGGCGGATCGCCGTTCGCGAAGGCGTCGAGCAAAAGGTCGCCACGGCAATCCTCGCCGGGGTTTCACTCGCCACTTTGGATCGCACAGCCTTTCGGAGCGCAGGCCTCTTGCCCGGGAAGCATCTTCGAACCCTCGATGCCCTCCATCTCGAAAGCGCTCTCCGCTTGGGTGCAGCCGCCATGCTGACATACGATCACCGCCTCGCGGAAGCTTGCGAAAGCGTCGGCCTCGAGACCATCGCCCCCTCATAGTCGCCGAGCCCGCACATCTTCCCGTCGAAATTCGGGAGGGCTCGGCACCCAGCCCGCCGCCATTAAACGACAAGACTCGGTCCCGAGCCTCATCGGCCCGGGCCCGAGTCCCGCACGACGCAGATCGCGAGAAGCTAGGCGCGGTCAGCGCGGCGGCGCGCGACGAGCACGCCACCTGCAGCGACCATCGCGAAGGCCACCCCCGCAACACCAAGCGACTCAGCACCCGTGCGTGGAAGCGCCGACACACGCGAACCGCGCGAGGTAGCCGAACCGGAAACATCCTGGCCCCTGCCGCCAGCAGGCGCCGGAACGCCCTCGGTATCGCCGGGAGCGGAGGTACCGTCGGAATCATCCTGGCCGGACCCATCCGCCGGGGCCTCTTCGGTACCGTTCCCGGTATCGGGCGCTACAGCGCTCTGATCGAACGCGAGAACAACATAGCCGGTCGTGGCGCCGGCCTTGATCGTGTAAACGTACGAACCAGCCTCGGTGTAGTTCGGGATCGTGATGGTGAACGTGGCCTTGCCGGTCTCGTTGCCATCAAGCGTGTTGTCCACAGGACCACGGCCAAGCTCGTTGCCCTTCTCGTCATACATGATGGCCTCAGTCGGCTTGTCCTCGTCAGCGGTCATGGACAGCGAGCTGAGGCTGATCTCAACCTTGTCGCCAGCCTTGAACGACTCTGCTGAGGCCGCAAAGCCAATGCCGCGCTGCCCCTGATCGACCTTGTAAGGCGAGACCTTCTGGAGCCATGCATTGAACGCGTCGAGGTCAACTTCGGTCGAATCGATGCGGTTCTTGCCCTCACCGAATACGGACGAGAGGAGGTAGGAAGTCGTGGCGACCGTGTAGGTTGTCTTCGCCTCGACCGGCTTACCGTCGAGGCGCACGTCCATCACCTTCGACCCCTCGGGGGAGGTGGGGTTGTAGGTGTAGGAAAGGTTGCGGCTGAAGCCGGCGTTCTTGACACGCGGTTTGCCGGAGTCATCGGTACCGAACTGGGCTTCCACAAGACCGATCAACTGCGCGCCCGTGATCTCGACCGTGCCGAGCGTGTTGCCGAAAGGCTGCACCGTCCCCGATTCGACAACGGTGATCTTGCCGTCCTGGTTAGGATCAAGGTCAGCGCGGGTGCCGCCAGCGTTCTGATAGCCGAGGTCGGCGCCCTGTTTTTGGTCCTTGCCCCAGGCGAGGAAACCGTCGGCAATCATGTTCACGGCCGTGGATTCGGCGCCCGAGGAGCGGGCGGTGAGAGCCTTGCCCTCGATTTCGGCGAGGGTCTTGTTGGTCTTTTCAGCGTAGGCGGCGGCCTTGGAGTAGATGTCCATCGCCTTCTGGTCGGTGGGCGCGTCGGGGGTCTGCTCGATGTCGGCGACCTCGCTCATGGATGCGTCGACGCTCACCTCACCGTCAGCGGCGACGGTGATGTCGAAACGGCCAAGAAGCTTGCCGAAGTTTGCCGGTTGAATCACGGGAGCGCCGCTCGCGGTTGTGAGCTCCGCTTTGCGGTGGCTGTGGCCACCCACCGCGGCATCGACGTTCTCACCGACCTTGGCGGCGATGTCGGCATCGTCGTGCACGAGAGCGATCACGACGTCGGCTTCGCCGTTGGACTCGTCGCCGTCTTTGAGCTGCGCCGCGTACTTATCAACAGCCGCAACCGGGTCCGTGACGGCGAGGCCCTGGTTCGTGAAGGAATCCACCGCGATGTCCTTCGGGGACGAGATCGGCGCGGTGCCGATGAAACCGACCTTCACGCCCGAGTCCGTGTCGATGATCGTGTACGGCGGGATCGCTTCGGGATCGGCGCCGGTAAGGTTCGCCGCGAGATACGGGAAACTCGATTCTTTGTTCAGGCGGGCACCAACGGCCATGTCTTCTTTGTAGCCCTTGTCGAACTCGTGGTTGCCGGCCGAAGACACCTGAAGGCCCATCGCGTTGAGCGCCTCAATGGTGGGTTCGTCCTTCTGCACCGACGAGATGTAGGCGCTGCCGCCCACCGAGTCGCCGTTGGATGCAACGATCGTGTCGCCCGGGTTTTCGGCTTTGATCTGTTCGATCTGGTAGGCGAGGTTCGGGACTCGTTCGAGGTGGCCGTGGAGGTCGGTGAAGGCTGCGACGGTGACGGTTTTCGAACCGTCATCGTTCACGGTCGCGAGCGCGGGTGCGGTCGCGGAAAGGGCAAGGGCGCTGGCTGTGGCCAGGCTCGCGCCGGCGAGCAGGGCACGGCGGGGGAAAAAGCGCATGAAGAATCCTCACGGAGACGCGGATGGGAAAAGGGGAAGCAGCCCAAGGTTACGCCCGCAACTTTGCACTTCGGGGTGAACGTGGTGACGACTTGGTGAACGTGCGCTGTTTCCGGAGGGCATACGAAAGCGGCGGGGGCTCGGGATTTCTCCCGCTCCCCCGCCACTTGTGTGCGGTGAACGACGCGGCCTCACGGCCTCATCTGCGCTGCATCAGCGCTGCGAACGCGACTTCCTGCGAAGTGCCAGAACACCCACGCCGCCAAGGACGAGCAGCGCCGCGATGCCTGCCGTAGCGGCAATCTCTGCACCGGTGCGCGGCAGCGGGAGTGGCGACGAAGCTTCCGGACGATCCTGCTTATCCGGTGTGCCGCCCTGGTCGGCCGGCTTCTCGGGCGTACCGGGCTGATCCGGTGTGCCGCCCTGGTCGGCCGGCTTCTCGGGCGTACCGGGCTGATCCGGTGTGCCGCCCTGGTCGGCCGGCTTCTCGGGCGTACCGGGCTGATCCGGTGTGCCGCCCTGGTCGGTCGGCTTCTCGGGCGTACCGGGCTGATCCGGAGTGCCCGGCTCGTCGGGTGTACCCGGGGTACCAGGCTCAACGCTCGGGTCATCCGTCGGGTCTACCGGAGCCGGATCATCCGTCGGAGCCGGAGTCGGTTCCTCAGTCGGATCCGTGGTCGGATCGTCCGTCGGATCCGTGGTCGGATCGTCCGTCGGATCCGTGGTCGGCTCATCCGTCGGAGCCGGAGTCGGTTCCTCAGTCGGATCCGTGGTCGGATCGTCCGTCGGATCCGTGGTCGGCTCATCCGTCGGAGCCGGAGTCGGTTCCTCAGTCGGATCCGTGGTCGGATCGTCCGTCGGATCGGTACTCGGGTCATCCGTCGGATCCGGCGTCGGTTCCGTGGTCGGGTCATCCGACGGATCCTCACCCGGAGCAGGCGTCGGATCCTCACCCGGCGTCGGGTTATCGCAGTCGCACTTAGTGCCGATGCGGATGATCTGCTTGACCGGTTCCTTGGTGCGCTCGGTGGTCACCTCGGGGTCGCCGGAAGGCTTGCCGTCAACGATCTTCTGCGTCGAGGTCACAACCTCAACACCGTTCTCGCCCTTCTGATCGATGACCTGCGTGCCCGACTCGAGGGTGTCATCAGTGATGATCTCCGTCTCGAACGGAATCGGTCGATCGATCTTCGTCACCACCGAGGTGTCCTTCGCGCGCGGACCGTACTCGACGATGCGCGGCTTCGGATCCTTGGTCGTCACGTCGGAGCGGGTCGACACGTTGGGAATGCCGCCCTCTTCGATCGTGGCATCGAACTTGACCGTGATGGTCTTTTCGCCGAACTCACCTTCCTGCACAACCTTGACTTCGCCGGGGGCGAGGTCGGGGTTGGGTCGCATGATGGTCTCGTAGCCGACGGCGGTCGTCCACGTGAGCTCATCGGTAGCCTTGCCCGGTTTGGTGCCAACGGTAATGACCTGGTCGACGGGCTGCTCGGTGATCTCTTCCGAGATCTCCGGGTCACCCGGCTTCGAGTTGACGATCTCTCGCGTGATCGTCACGGTCTTCTTTCCGGGCTTGCCCTCTGTGGTCACCTTGGACTCGCCAGCGGGCATGTTCGGGTCGTAAACGACCTTCACGCCGAAGGGAACCTCGGTCTCGAAGGTCTCGGTGTTCGTGCCAGCCGTCTTGGTGCCGACGCGCAGCTTGCGCGGTGTCGGCTCCTTGGTCACGTTCTCGGTGGTCTCCGGATCTCCGACGGCAACTCCGTCCTTAAGCTTCCAGACTTTGGTGACTTCCTTCTCGCCGTAGGCACCGGCCTGATCCTCGACAACCTTGCCCGACTCGAGGTTCGGGTCGGCTTCGATGATCGTCTCGAACGGCAGCTGCTCGGTGTGCCTATCGGTCAGCTCAGTCTGGCTCGGAGCGGTTCCAACCTCGATGATCTGCTTAGTTGGCTCGCTGACGGTCTCAGTCGAGTCATCCGTGGTGATCTCACCGTTGTCGGAAGTCACCGTGACGGTGTGCTTGACCTCGCCCGGCTTGCCCTCCTGGACAACCTTGGTCTCGCCAGCCTTGAGTTTGGGATTCTCGCGAACCTCTACCTCAAACGGGGTGCTCTCGGTCCACTCCACGGTCTTGGAGGTGGTGTCACCCTTGGTTCCAACCTTGATGATCTTCTTGACCGGCTCAGCAATGCGCTCGGTTTCGGTCGTTGTACCCGTGACCTTCGAGTTCTCAATGGTCTGGGTGGTGGTC
This sequence comes from Dermabacter sp. HSID17554, assembly GCF_003989295.1. NCBI lineage: Bacteria > Bacillati > Actinomycetota > Actinomycetes > Micrococcales > Dermabacteraceae > Dermabacter > Dermabacter sp. HSID17554. The sequence continues at coordinate 11,936 of NZ_RBLW01000004.1, forward strand.
ACCTTATCCTTGCCCGGCTTGCCCTCCTGGACAGTCTCCTGGGTGCCGGCAGGCATGGAGTCATCGAACTGAATCTCGGTCTCGAACGGAACTTCAACCTCGGACTCAGTGGTGTTCGTGCCCTCAGTCTTGGTACCCACACGGATGACCGCGTTGGTCGGCTCCTTGGTGCGCTCCGTGGTGACGGTCGGGTCACCCGAAGGCTTGCCGTCGACGATCTTCTGCGTCGAAGTCACGACCTCGGTGCCGTTCTCGCCCTGCTTGTCGACGACCTGCTCGCCAGCCTTCAACGAATCATCAAAGACGATTTCCGTCTCGAACGGGACTGGCTTCTCAGTCTTGGTGACAACAGAGGTGTCCTCAGCCTGCGGGCCGTACTCGATGATTTCCTCGACCGGTTCCTTGGTGGTTTCGCCCTCAGCAACGTAGGACTCATCACCAACAGAACGGAAGATGGCGGTGAAGGACTTTTCGCCGTTCTCGCCCTTCTGAACAACGCGGGTCTCACCGGGAGCGAGGTCCGGGTTTACGCGCACCGTGGTGCTGTAGGGCACCGGAACGGTCCACTCGGCCTTCTCAGTATTCTCAGCGGGCTTGATGCCAACCTTGATGACCTGATCGACGGGCTCTTCGGTGACCTTCTCCTCGACCGTGGCTTCGCCATCCGGCTTCGAGTTGGTGACCTTCTGGGTCACCGTGACGGTCTTCTTGCCCGGCTTGCCCTCGGTGACGGTCTTCGACTCGCCCGCAGGCATCGTCGGGTCATACTCCACCTTCACGCCGAACGGCACCTCAGTCTCAACAGACTTCGAGGTCTCACCCGTTGTCATTGTGCCAACTCGGATGATCTGCTTGACAGGCTCCTTGGTGCGCTCGGTGGTCACCTCGGGGTCGCCCGAAGGCTTGCCGTCGACGATCTTCTGCGTCGAGGTGACAACCTCGGTGCCGTTCTCGCCCTGCTTGTCGACAACCTGCTTGCCGGCCTCGAGTTTGTCGTCGAAGACGATTTCGGTCTCGAACGGCACCGGCTTCTCCGTCTTGGTCACGACGGTGGTGTCTTCGGCTGCCGGACCGTACTCGATGATCTCGTTGACCGGGTCCTTGGTCTGCTTCTCTTCAGGGGTGACAGTTGCCTGGTCGCCCGTGGCAGTGAAGTCAGCGGTGTAGGTCTTCTCGCCGGGCACGCCCTTCTGGACGACCTTGATCTCACCCGGCTTCAGCTCCGGGTTCGGGCGGGTCTCCACCTCGAACGGAACCTGGGCAGTCCAGGTGACCTTCTCGGACGCCTCAGACGGCTTGGTTCCGACCTTGACGACCTGGTCGACGGGCTCTTCGGTGACCTTCTCCTCCACGGTGGCTTCGCCATCGGGCTGAGAGTTGGTGACCTTCTGGGTCACCGTGGTGGTCTTCTTACCTGGCTTGCCCTCGGTCACAACCTCAGACGTACCGGCAGGCATGTTCGGATCGAACTCGATCTTCACACCGAACGGGACCTCGGACTCGACGGTCTTCTTGGTCTCACCGGCGGTCTTCGTACCTACGCGAATGATCTGCTCGGTCGGCTCCTTGGTGCGCTCGGTTGTCACGGTCGGTTCACCCGAAGGCTTGCCGTCCACGAGCTTCTGAGTTGAGGTCTCTACCTCGGTGCCGAGCTCGCCCTGCTGGTCGATAACCTGCTCACCCTCGGCGAGGGTGTCATCGAAAACGACCTTCGTCGGGAAAGGAATCGGCTTCTCAGTCTTTGTCACGAGCTCGCTGGGGGCCAGGCCCGGACCGTACTCGATGATGCGTGGCTTCGGCTCCTTAGTGGTTTCCTCTTCGGCCACCTGAGCGTCGCCACCCTCGGCGGTGAACTTGGCGGTGTAGGTCTTCTCGCCGTTCTCGCCTTCCTGGACTACCCGGGTTTCACCAGGCTTCAGCTCCGGGTTCTCGCGAACCTCAGTCGGGAAGGGGATCGGAACCTTCCAGGTCACGTCCTTCGTGCTCGCCGCCGGCTTCGTGCCGATGACGACGACTTCGTTCACCGGAGCCTTCGTCTGCTCCCAGCTGCCGTCCTTGTTCTGCTTCTCCGAGCCCGGCTCGCCCTTGGTCTTAACCTTGTACTCGCCGGCAGGGATGGTGTCGTCGTACTTGTATTCGACCTTGAACGGCACCTCGCGGGTGGGAACGTCAATAACGTTCACCACAGCGTAAGCGGTGTCGGTAGAGCCGTCCTCGTAAGTCACAGTAACCGGAATCTTGACCTGATCACCTGGCTTCGCGTCTGCGGGAGCAGTCGCGGTGACCTGGCCGTTGTCGTCAATGCTGACCTTCCAATCGGCAGGCACATCACCCAGCTTGTATGGGTTTTCCTTCGCGACGTTGACGTTGTCCGGCTTATCCAGAGCAACCGGCAACTTAGCGGTCTCGCCCGGGTACACGGTCTCTACGGGATAAGAAGGTTCAGCTTCCCAGTTATTAGACAGCTTCACCACGGTGGTGACGGGCACCTTCGGGGTGGAACCGTCGGGGCGGTTCACCGTGACGGCGACGGTCTTCTTGTCGCCCGGCTTCGCACTCGCAGGCGGCGTCGCGGTGACGTCACCAGTCTTGGGATCGATCGTGTACTTCCAGCCGTCGACCTCTTGCTCGGTGACGGGCTGACCGTCCTTGATGCCGAAGGAGAACGTGGAGCCCTTGGGCGCGCCGTCGATCTTGTGCGTCACCGCGGTGTTCGGGCTTGTCGATTCCACGGAGTAGCTCGGGATAGCGCCGTCCGCGATGACCGCGATCGTGCCGGTCACCTTCTGAGGCTTCACGCCATCGCCGTAGTGCGCGAGCACGGGGACGTCGAGGGTGTCGCCCTCTTCGGCGCTCGCGGGGATGGTGGAGGTGAGCTCGCCGGTGTTCTCGTCGATCGTGACGGTCCAGTCACCGTTCGTGTAGGTGAGGCTGCCATCTTCGAAGGTGTAACGGGTCGGGGCAGCGTCATCCGCGCTACCGCTCAGGCCCTTCTCGGGAACACTCACGGGCAGGGAAACCTTGTCACCGTTCGTACCGGTCACGGTGGGGTACTCCGGCACCTTGATGTTCTCCACAACCTGGAACTGCACCTTGATCTCGTCGGTGGTCTGGTCCGGGTAGGTTGCGGTGACCTTCGGGGTAATGACGGTACCGGAGGGGACCGTGTCGTCAGCCTTCGCGGTAACGTTCCCCTTCTCGTCTACCGTCACGGTCCAGCCGCTCGGAACGGTCGAGGGATCAACTTCGAATTTCGCCGGCGCGACTGCCTTCTTACCCTTCATGACGGGTTTCGTGGTGATCTGCGAGGTGAGCGACGTGTTCGGCGCCCCCTTCGTCATGCCGGGGTTTACGAGATCCGTGACCTGCGTGTTGTTCGGGTCAATCACGACGAGCAGCGGGATCATATCCTTCGACCCGTTCGAGTACGTCACGATCACGCGAGGCTGGGCGAACGTGCCCGGGACGGGGTTCTCAGGGGCCGTCACGGTGACGTTATGTGTGGTGGGGTCAAGTGCAACGTCCCACCCGTCGTAGACGTACGTCTCATCGAGCGCGACCGTGGCCTCCTGGCCACCGTCGGCCTTCTTTTTGATGAGGTCAGCGATCTTGTCGGGAACCTGTGTGAAGGTCACCGACTGGCGAGCTTCGGCAAGCGGCCCCTTCGGGCCCTCGACGCCGGAGATGATGGTGGCGTCAGCCTTGTCGTACTTCGGATCGTGGTACATCGTGTCATCGAGCGAGAACGCCTTGCTGTCGATCACGTTTGGCGTGTTGTAGCGCGTAAGCGAGTTGGACTCATCGGAGACGACGGCGAAAGCACCGCCGTTATTGCGCTGGACAGCCGCGTTCTCGAGCTGATCCACCGTGCGCGGCTTCGCGATCACCGAGAAGTTCACGTTCTGCTGGCCAGCGATTTCGCGCTGCTCCTTCATCTGATCGGCATTGTCCGCGTCGCGGTACGCGGGCCACGTGTAGAAAATATCGCCGTTCTCGTCCACGCGCAGGAGCTTTTCGCCGCCGCCCGAGGCTGCGGTGTCGCTCGTACCGAGGAACTTTCCGACGCCATCATTCGCTTCGACGACGATGCGGGAAAGCGAATCGTCAGCGCCCTCTGCGGGCTTCGGCACGTTGATGTGCCCCACCTTCGTTTCTTCACCGGGAACGATCACATGCTTCGTGATGTCCTCCCACGTCACCGTGATCGGGTTACAGTCCACGTTTTCGCTCGGCCACGGGTTCACAGTTGCGCTGACGTCTGTGTTACGGAACAACTGGGTATCGCTATGCGGATTGTCTTGGGAATACCGAGCAGCCCAGAGGTACCTTACGGGCTCCTCTGCGGTCGCCTCCGCATATTGCGCGATCTTCTCAGACGACAGCTCCGGAGCTATCGTCGCCGTCCAGGGTTGACGACCGGTTTTAGCGACGGACAAGACCTCGTCGGCCTTGTCCGTTGGAGGTTTGGAGGTCCTGAGAGGGTTCTGGTCGTTGGGCCCCAGGGCGGGATATTCACCTTTGACCGCGTATTCACCGGCTTTAGCGTTTGTGCCACGCACAACCCAGTCATTGAAGGTGCGATCCTGCGAACCATCGAAGGTGAGCTCCACCCCGAACGACCTTTTATCGGCTCTTTCAGCCGCGGGTTCGTAGATAGCCCACGAGAAGCCCGCCTGACTGCCTTCACCTGAAGCGCCTTTAAGCGTACAGGAACCAGCCGGCAGGTCCGAGGCCTTCTGAGCGTCCTTTTCCACGACACCTTCGCCGTTGGCGCCGCGGATGCCTCCGGTGAGTGTCGCGGCGGCCGCGGGCTGCGGCGCGAAAATACTGTGGGGAAATGCGCCGAGCGCGCCTACCGCGAGCGCGACAGCCGAAAGCGCAGCAACACCGGCGCGCGGCCTCAGCCTGCGGGGTGCCGTACTACGAGAAGAAGCCATTCTTCAATCCTTCTTAGTTGAGGAAAATGCCGCGCTCAGGGGGAATGAGCGCGACGGATGCACTGCATCATCACTTGGGATCTCTTCCAACACCGCCGGGCGGCGTAGGCGCAGAAATCACCTCGTTACCACCCTTGAGCCTAGCGCACACCCCACACTCCGCGCTAGAGCCCATTTCCCTCTCGTGACTAATTCCAAAAATCGCCACCTACCAGGCCTTTCGTTTCACATTTCGCCACGAGGATGAGCAGTGGGAGCACATCTCACCTTTTATTTTTTCATCACATTCGCCTCAGTGAGATCCGCACGGCGCGCCTCGACGTCGACTCCCACGATTTCACCCGTGGCGCGCGCGCGCTCGAGCACCGTCTCAAACATGCGGTCCCACCGGGGCTTCTCGGGGAGCGAGCACGCAAAAGATTCAGAGGCCCCGGTGCTTCTCACCTGCTGAAACACCAGGCTCCGCGCATGCCGCGGCACGCCCGCCTCGCGCCACAAATCCGAAGCAACCTCCACGATTCGCGGCGCATACGGGGCGAGCAGCGGAGTAAGAGTCGTGCGGAGCTCCACGTCAACGCCGGCGCGCGCAAGTGCGAGAAACGAGCGCCGCGAATTTTCCCAGGATCGGGCGGGTCCCCGCCCGGTGACGGGCATTCCGACGGTTGCCTCGAAAACCTCGGGCGGAGCTTTAAGGTCGAAACCCACCCAATCCACGAGGGGGCCGCCCGCGGCATTCACGAGTGCCTCGATGCGTGTGGGGAACGCGCCTCCCGTGTGAAGACCGGCGCGAAAGCCGAGGTCGCGAACCTCCTCGAGCGCGGGGATGAGCGCGTGCTGCATCGTGGCCTCGCCACCGGAAAAGACGACACCGTCGAGGAGGCCCCGCCGCCTGGCCAGCAGGTCGCGAACCTCGCTCCACGACACCGTGCCCGGCGTGCGCGGATCGAGAATCGCCCGATTGTGGCAATAGCTGCACCTCCACGGGCAGCCCTGGAGAAACAGGGTCGCCGCGAGCGTGCCGGGCCAATCCACGGTTGAAAGGGGCACGAGGCCCGCGATTCGCAGATCCTTCGCCGCAGGCGGGGTGGAGCGTGCGCTCATGCAGTCACGACGGTTGCCGAGCGAGCGTCGGAACCCGTGATTTTTCCGTGGTTTCCGGCCGCGCTTTCCGTGAAAAATGTGCGTTCTTCAAATTCGCCCTTTTTCCCGATATTGAACGAGCTTACGGGCCGGTGATAACCCATGACACGCGTCCATACTTCGCACACGTCGCCGCACGTGGGGCACTCGCGATGTTCACCCTTGAGGTAGCCGTGGCTCGGGCAGATCGAGAAGGTTGGAGTGATGGTGAGATACGGAAGATGGAAGTTCGAGAGGGCACGCTTCACGAGCCGTTTCGCGGCCTCGGGCGAACTCATTTGCTCATTCATGTAAAGGTGCAGCACGGTGCCGCCGGTGTATTTGGTTTGCAGCTCGTCTTGCCATTCGAGTGCCTCGAACGGATCCTCGGTGGCGCCCACGGGAATCTGCGAGGAATTCGTGTAATACGGATTTTCCTCCGTGCCGGCCTGGAGAATACCGGAGAAACGCTCGCGATCGGCTTTGGCGAGGCGATACGTTGCCCCTTCCGCCGGAGTGGCCTCGAGGTTATAGAGGTTCCCCGTCTCCTCCTGGAACTGCACCATCTTTTCGCGAATATGGTCGAGGATGCGCACGCACATCGCACGCCCAGCATCCGTCACGAGGTTCTCGGTGTCGCCCGTAAAATTGCGCACCATTTCATTCATACCGTTCACGCCGAGCGTCGAGAAATGGTTGCCGAGGTGCCCCATGTAGCGCTTCGTATACGGGTAGAGTCCGCGATCGATGAGCTCCTGCACGGTCGCGCGGCGCTTCTCAAGCGTGTCTTTCCCGAGTTCGAGGAGGTGATCGAGAGCGTTCACGAGCGCGTGCTCATCCCCCTTGTGAAGGTAGCCGAGGCGCGCCATGTTCATCGTGACCACGCCGATCGAGCCAGTCAGCTCGGCGCTACCAAAAAGGCCGTTGCCGCGCTTGAGGAGTTCACGCAAATCAAGCTGAAGGCGGCAGCACATCGAGCGAATCTGCCCGGGGTCAAGCTCCGAGTTGATGAAGTTTTGGAAGTACGGGAGGCCATACTTCGCCGTCATCGTAAACAGGCGCTCGGTGTTCGGCGAGTCCCAATCAAAATCACGAGTGATGTTGTAGGTGGGAATGGGGAAGGTAAATACTCGACCATTCGCGTCCCCCTCAGTCATCACGTCGATGTAGGCGCGATTGATGAGGTCCATTTCCTCTTGCAGTTCGCCGTACGTAAAGTCGCACACCTCGCCACCTACAAGCGGGTATTGCTCTTGTAGATCCTCCGGGCAATGCCAGTCGAACGTGAGGTTTGTGAACGGGCACTGGCTTCCCCAGCGGCTCGGCACATTGAGGTTATAGATGAGTTCTTGCATGTTCTGGCGAATCTCGCTATAGCTCATAGAATCAAGCCGCACAAAGGGTGCCATGTACGTGTCGAATGAACTGAACGCTTGCGCGCCGGCCCACTCGTTTTGCAGGGTGCCGAGGAAATTCACGATCTGCCCGCACGCACTCGAGAAGTGCTTCGGCGGCGCGGAGGCAATTGCGCCCGGAACACCGTTGAAACCTTCTTGAAGCAGCGTGCGCAGCGACCACCCGGCGCAATATCCGGTGAGCATGTCGAGGTCGTGGATATAGATGTCGCCTTCACGGTGAGCGCGACCCGCCTCCTCGCTGAAAACTTCGTCGAGCCAATAATTCGCGACGAGCTTGCCCGCCGAGTTGAGCACGAGACCGCCCACGCTGTAGCCCTGATTCGCGTTCGCGTTCACGCGCCAATCGGCGCGAGCAAGATAATCGTTGATTGTGGAAATCGGGTCCACAAGGGTGCGCTCAGGTTTCTGGCGTGCGGGCATGGTGCGCTCCTATCGCAAAAAGGGTGGTGTGGCTGTATGCGCCGATGGGGCCGCGGCGGCGCCGCTCTCGACTGCCCACCCAGATTCACCCGGAAGAGGAATATCTTGTGGTGCGACACGCGGAGGCCACAATATGTAGTGGTTTCAGTGACGGTGTCAGCGGCACAGATCGGGACGAGCGTCCCGGAGGTGGTCGTCGCGCATCCAGATTCATGAAAGTGGTGAATAACCGCGTTAGATGATTGTTTTTCGACGCGAGGCGGCGATTTTTCACCACTTTCGTGATCGCAGATCTCGGGAAGCAAGCATCAGCAGGTGCGGATTTCGGGCAGCAGGCAGAGGAAGGTGCAAATCTCGGGAAACAAGCAACAGCAGGTGCTAATTCCAGCGAAGGCTGGGTGAGCTGGGTTGACGCAATAGGTGGCGCAGAGTCCCCGAACTTCCACGGAGTAGGCCGATAGACTTGTCGAGGAGCAACGGCCCCTCCCAGCAAAGGACCTTCCCGTGGCACTCTTCGGCAGAAAAAAGCACTCACAACCAGCACCTTCGCCCGAGAGCACCCACGCGAAAGAGGAGCGCGTGCAAGGCGCGCAAGCGTCGGACCCACAACCCACGACACCCCCCGCAGCCGAGGTCACCCCACAGGGGGCGCCGCCCGAAACCGCGCCCGCGCCGCGCACTCAGCTCCCACCCGAAAAGCGCCAAACGCACGCCGCTCCCCTGCCCGCACACGAGCGCGGCCCCGTGGCCCCACAGCCCCTCGCGACTAGCGAGCACACGAGCGACCGTCACCTCACGACCAGCTTTGACCTGCGTCTTGCCCGTTATGGCGGCGATCTTCGACGCGGCCTCAGCATGATCTACGGCGAAAGAGCCAACGAGACCTTCGAACGCGTCCTCGGCATTATCGCGAAGGCCATGGTGGAACGAAGCGAGGATCTGCGCACCCTCGACGAGCAGCGCCTCCTCTCCCCCGATTGGCTGCAGGACCCCCGCCAGCTCGCTTACGTGGCCTACGCCGATCGCTTCGCGGAAAACCTGCGCGGCGTGGAACAGCATCTCGATTACCTCGAGACCCTCGGCGTGACGCACCTTCACCTCATGCCGCTGCTCGAACCACGCGAGGGCAATTCCGACGGCGGCTACGCCGTCAAGGATTACGGCAAGGTGCGCGCTGATCTTGGCACAATGGACGACCTCGAATCCCTCGCCTCGGCGCTGCATAAGAAAGGTATGAGCCTCGAGCTCGACCTCGTTCTCAACCACGTGGCGAAAGAACACGAATGGGCGCAGCGCGCGAGGGCCGGCGAGGAAAAGTACCTGAACTACTTCCTCACGTTCCCCGACCGAACCGAACCGGACGAATGGGAAAGGTCGCTCCCCGAGATCTTCCCCGATTTCGCGCCGGGCAACTTCACGTTCGATGAAACGCTGCAACGTTGGGTGTGGACCACGTTCAACGATTTCCAGTGGGACCTGAACTGGGCGAACCCCGATGTGTTCTGCGAGTTCGTGGAGATCGTGTGCACCCTCGCGAATCGCGGCGTGGACTTGCTGCGCCTCGATGCGATCGCCTTCACGTGGAAGAAGAAGGGCACCGACTCTCAAAACTTGCCCGAGGTGCATTTCTTGACGCGCGCCCTTCGTGCCGCAGCCCGCATCGCCGCGCCCGCGCTCGCCATCAAAGCCGAAGCGATCGTCGGCCCACAGGATCTCGTGGGATACCTCGGCGTGGGCGAACACGCCGGCAAGCTCTCCGACATGGCGTACCACAACAGCTACATGGTGCAGCTGTGGAGCGCCCTCGCCTCGCGCGACACCACCCTCTTGCGCGTGGCGCTCGCGAAGTTCCCGCCGAAGCCGGCGAACACGACGTGGGGAAGCTATGTGCGCTGCCACGATGACATTGGCTGGGCCGTCACCGATGCCGATGCTGCCGACGCCGGCCTCGACGGATTCGCGCACCGCGCTTTCCTCTCCGAGTTCTACTCCGGCACCTTCCCCGGCAGCTTCGCCGAGGGCCTCGTGTTCCAGCACAACCCCACAACGGGCGATAAGCGCATAAGCGGCTCCCTCGCCTCGCTCGCGGGGCTCGAAAAAGCGCTGAAATCGGGGCGCGAGAGCGACATCGCCCTCGCGATCGACCGCATCACCCTCCTGCACGCGGCCATGCTTGGTTTCGGCGGGCAGCCATTGCTCTATATGGGCGATGAGCTCGGCATGCTGAATGACCCCCACTGGGCGAGCGACCCCGCCCACGCCGACGATAACCGCTGGGTGCACCGTCCCCGCATGGACTGGGACCTCGCGCGGGAGGCGCTCGCGCAGGTCGACGAAGGTCAAGGCTCGAGTGCGAGCGCGGAGCTGGGCTCGGGTTCGGCTTCCCATCCGACGCCTGCCGCCGCACAAGTGCTCTCCCGTTTCGTGCACCTCGTCAGCGTGAGAAAGGGCCTGCCGCAGCTCCATGCGAGCGTGTCCTCCACAGCGGTGGCGGCGCCAGATGCGCGGCTCCTCGTTCTTCATCGCGACCACCCGCTCAGCGAAATGCTCGAGGTCTTCAATATGAGTGAGTACCCGGTACCGCTCGATCCGACGTTCCTCCGGGAGTTCGTGGGGTCAACGCCGCGCGAGGCGATCGCCGGCGTCGAATGGGACCTCGACGTGGACCAGGTCATGATTCAGCCCTATGCCACATTGTGGTTCCTTGGGCCGGAGCGGACAGCCCCGCAAAAGTAGTGCCTCTTTCCGCTACACGCACCTCAGGGCAAAGAACCCTGACTCCGCCCCAAGATTCGGAGCATCGCCCCGCGCACACGCACACTGCTGCCCCAGCACAAAGGAGCGACACTTCGGGAGGCAACGTCGACGGCATCCCATCGCTGGAGATCCAACGAAAACTGAGAAGCCATCGAAAGGCGGCAAAAAGGGCGCCAATTACTTGCAGCGGAAAAACACTTTAATAACGAACCAGTTCGTCGACATCCGTCATAACTATGGTCTACCAAGCGGTCCGCACTTGCATAATTGTCGCTTGCGGTGCGCTGAAAACATCACACCTGCGACCCAAAGTCGCGCCGCGCGCCCCTCCGCCGCCGCCAAGGGGGTCGCCAAGTCGTGCCCTTAACCACAATGTTGCGCAGGCCATGTCGACAAACCCAAACCCCTGATCGACCCATTACCCCGCACCTTTACCACCTAAACTCAAAGGCGCCCTGAATGCCGAGTCTCACCCCTCTCGCCTACTACACGAACACTTAGCGTACGCAAATCGCGACGCCCCTCACGTGAACATTCCGTCAACCACCGAAAGAAGGGACTTAACTCCCTAGAAAAAGATCGCCGTGAAGGTGTAGCGTCAAAGAGTCGGACAGAGTTGTGCCGACGAGATTTTCTCCAATGCAAGGAAAGTGAAAATGCTCAGCAGGACTATCGGAGTCAGTGCCGCACTTCTCGGCTCTGACACCACGATCCACCCGATCCCCGGCTATGAACTCACCGCACTCCAGGGCGGCGACCTCGCGAACATCTCCGCGATCATCCTCGATCAGGACGATATCGACGCGGGCAAGGTTGCCGAGATCAACGATTACGGCTTTGGCATTCCCGTCTTCGCTGCCGTGAAGAGCACCAAAGACACGACCAACCTCGAAGGTCTCCACGGCGTTATCGCCCTCGACGACCTCCAGGGCGACTACTTCGCTCGCCAGGTTGCTGCTGCCGCCGACAAGTTCGAGGACGAGGTTCTTCCCCCGTTCTTCGGTGCACTCACGAAGTACTACAACCGCGGCTTCTCGCCGTTCGACTGCCCCGGTCACCAGGGCGGCCAGTTCTTCCGCCAGCACCCGGCCGGCCGCCGCTTCTTCGACTTCTACGGCGAAGAGCTCTTCCGCACCGACCTTTGTAACGCTGACGTCGCCATGGGTGACCTCCTCATCCACGACGGCCCGCCCGTTCAGGCCACCGAAGCTGCCGCTCGCATCTTCAACGCCGACAACACCTGGTTCATCCTCAACGGCACCTCGTCGTCGAACAAGGTTGCCATCAACGCTGTTGTGGGCCCGGACGACCTCGTGCTGTTCGACCGTAACAACCACAAGTCGAACATCCACGGCGGCCTCATCATGGCCGGCGGCAAGCCCGTCTACCTCGAGACCGCACGTAACGCGTTCGGCCTCATCGGCGGCATCGACGAGCACTGCTTCGAAGAGGACTACATCCGTGAGCGCCTCGAGAAGGTTGCCCCCGAGCGCGCGAAGGACGAGCGCCCGTTCCGCCTCGCGATCATCCAGCTCGGCACCTACGATGGCACGATCTACAACGCCCGCCAGGTTGTCGACAAGATCGGTCACCTCTGTGACTACATCCTGTTCGACTCCGCATGGGTTGGCTACGAGCAGTGGATCGACATCATGAAGGAAGGCTCGCCGATGCTCCTCGAGCTCGACGAGAACGACCCCGGCATCCTCGTGACCCAGTCCGTGCACAAGCAGCAGGCTGGCTTCTCGCAGGCCTCGCAGATCCACAAGAAGGACTCGCACATCAAGGGCCAGGATCGGTACGTGAACTTTGACCAGTTCAACAACTCGTACATGATGCACGCCTCGACGAGCCCCTACTACCCGCTGTTCGCCTCGCTCGACATCAACGCCAAGATGCACGAGAACGGCGCTGGCGAGAAGCTGTGGGACGAAGCTCTCAAGAACTCGATTGAGGCTCGTAAGCTCATCCTCGGCAACCTCAAGATGCTCAAGCCGTTCGTTCCCACCGAGGTTGACGGCAAGCCTTGGGAGTCGTACGACACCGAGACCATCGCCTCGAACCGTAAGTTCTTCGAGTTCCACCCGGGCGAGCAGTGGCACGGCTTCGACAGCTACGTTGAAGGCCAGTACTTCGTTGACCCGATGAAGCTCCTGCTCACCACGCCGGGCCTCATCAACAAGACCGGTGGCTTCGAGTACGAAGACTTCGGCATCCCGGCCAACATTCTCGCGAACTACCTGCGTACGCAGGGCATCGTCCCCGAGAAGTGCGACCTCAACTCGATCCTGTTCCTCCTCACCCCGGCGGACACGATCCAGAAGTACTCGAACCTCGTCGCAGCGCTCCGCCGCTTCGAAGAGGCCGTCGAGAACGACGTCCCGCTGCAGGACGTTCTCCCGGAGATCTACGCTGCGCACGAGGACCGCTACCGCGGTTACACGATCCGCCAGCTTTGCCAGGAGATGCACGACTTCTACAAGAACCGCACAGTTGCGCAGCTCCAGAAGGACATGTTCCGCGAGGAGAACTTCCCGAAGGTCGAAATGACCCCTCAGGAAGCAAACGTCGAGTTCATCCGTGGCAACGTCGACTACCTGCCGATCGAAGAGTGCAAGGGCCGCATCGCGGCCGAGGGCGCTCTTCCCTACCCCCCGGGTGTCGTCGTGGTTGTTCCCGGTGAGGTCTGGGGCGGCCCGCAGTACGACTACTTCATGGCACTTGAAGAGGGCATCAACCAGCTGCCCGGCTTCGCTCCTGAGCTCCAGGGCGTTCACATGGTGACCGAAGAAGACGGCCGCCAGCGTGCCTACGGGTACGTCATCCGCAACAAGTAAAGGCTGCCGGACCAAGTCCGGTATGCGATAGGGCGAAGAGCGTCCGCGTGGTTTTTCCAAATCGCCACGCGGACGCTCTTCTTTTGATTCACCGTTTCAAAAGCATTCGAAAGTCAGAATCGCGCTCCACACTAGAACTAGGCGTCTATTTTTATACTCTTCATTCGCCTAGATGTCGCTACGCATAAGTAACCATGGATGCGACTTTACGACGTAAGACAGGTAACACGATTGCATGAATTTACTGTTACACTGAGCGTGTTCCTTACCTAGGAACAAAGTCACAACATCAAGAGAGAGAGATCATCGTGTCTGAGCTCAATGCTGGCCCCAACGCGGGCGTCGAGACCCAAACTACCGCTGACCAACGCGCGGTGCGCATGGGCAAGCGGGCCGACATGCTCAAGCAGGAAGAGCGACTGCCTTACCCCGTCGGTGTGGAAAACACCACAACGATCCAGGCCGTCCTCGAAAAGCACGGCGATCTCGAGGGCTCTGAGGTCAAGAGCGGCGACATCGTCGGCATTTCCGGCCGCGTCATTCACGTGCGTAAGACGGGCAAGCTCGTCTTCGCCGTCCTGCAAGCGGGCGATCATTCGCGACTGCAAGCGATGCTCGTTGAAAATTCAGTGGGCGAGCAAGCCTTTGAAGATTTCAACCGTCTTGTTGATATTGGCGACCACATCTTCGTTCATGGTGAAATTGGCACCTCACGAACTGGCGAGCTTTCCATCTACGCTGATCGTTGGGAAATGGCATCCAAGTCCCTTCGCCCACTGCCCAACCTCCACACCGACCTCAGCGACGAGATGCGAATGCGTCGCCGATATGTCGACCTCATCGTCAATCCCGAGGCCCAGCGCATTGCACGCCTGCGCACCCGCGTCATCCAGGCTCTTCGCGACACTTTCCGTGAACGCAACTACATCGAGCTTGAAACTCCGATGCTTCAGGTTGTGCCCTCGGGCGCCTCCGCGCGCTCGTTTGATACGCACATGAACGCGTTCGATATGCAGGTTTCTCTCCGAATCGCACCTGAGCTCTTCCTGAAGCGTGCCGTCGTGGGGGGCCTCGATCGAGTATTCGAGATCAACCGCAACTTCCGAAACGAGGGCGCGGACTCGACCCACTCTCCCGAGTTCACCATGCTCGAATGCTACGAGGCGTATGCCGACTACAACGTCATGGCCAACCTCGCTCAGGAACTTATCCAGAATGCGGCCATTGCAGCAACGGGATCGACTTTGGTCACCCTTGACGATGGCACTGAGTTCGATCTGGGCGGCGAGTGGAAGCGCATCGATCTCTACGAAAGCATCTCCCACTATGCCGGCGAAGAGATCACCCCTGAGACTTCGGCGGAGCACCTCCGCGAACTCGCCCGCAAGTTCGAAGTGGATGTCGACGAAGAAACACTCGGTCACGGAAAGCTCGTGGAAGAGATTTGGGAACACCTCATCCCTGCCGAAGAGCTGTACAACCCCGTGTTTGTCATGAACTACCCGGTTGAAACTAGCCCGCTTACGCGCGACCACCGTGATCGCCCCGGAGTTGTTGAAAAGTGGGATCTTTACATCCGCGGGTCTGAAATTGGCACCGCCTATTCCGAGCTCGCCGACCCCGTCATCCAAAGGGAGCGGTTCGTTCAGCAGGCTCAACTTGCCGCCGGCGGCGACGAAGATGCTATGCGTTACGACGAAGACTTCTGCGATGCAATGGAATTCGGGTTCCCGCCGTCAGGCGGCATGGGCATCGGCATTGATCGTGTTCTGCAGACCATCACCGGTTTGGGGATCCGTGAAACAATTCTTTTCCCGCTCATCAAGCCGATCGAGAACTAGGGCAACAAACGGGTAAAGAGCCGAGTCTTGATGACCAACTAGCTCTCCACCCGAACAGCACCGGGCCACCGCGGGTAGACCATACGCGCCCCTACGGTGGCCCGGTTACCACTTATCAGCGGATAGTCTGAGCACCCCTTCCAAACTCTTTTGGGCAATCGTAAACACCACTCGCAACCAGAATTGAGAAACTCAGACCTTATTGATATAATGGATCAATCGCGCCATTAGCTCAGTTGGTTAGAGCAACTGACTCTTAATCAGTGGGTCCGGGGTTCGAATCCCTGATGGCGCACAATCAATCCCCACCGGTCTTCCGGTGGGGATTCTCCATTTCTGCGCTCCTACCACTCGCTGCCGAGGCGAGGACTGGACACCTAAAATCAGTGCTCACGACAACACAACATACCTCAGGGCGCTCTCCCGGCAGGAGTCCCCACGTTCCTCTCCTCGTCGGTGCCGATATCAGGCAATAGTGCCGCCGCATGCCCTACAGATAGCCCCAACAACACAAAACGTTACTCGCAAACCTTAAAGAGCTTTCCGATCGACTTCTCCCCACGCGCCTGTCCCGCGTTGGGAACAAGACACGGATTAGACGCCTTCCTAGCAATGACAGCCAAAGTTGCACACGAGTGGTAGAGAAGCGACGATGGTTACCTTCTCGCCGCACTCCCCCTCACGCTCCGAGAGGAAGTGCATAAGAGGCTTAAGTAAACCCGGTATAAAAGCGCTAGGCATCAGGATAGACTGAAACGTTTTATCGAGATCCAAAAAACTGGAACTAGTTCGTCAAAGAGGCGGCGTTGCTAACGCCATCGGGAGAGGACGAATATTTCTCAAGGTCCGCGCCGCCTATACACAGCCCCATAACGCGTTATCCATACCCGTGCTGCAACTGGCCTGCCGGAATTCGGCGCAACCCAACCGGCATTACCTACCCCTGCGAGGGTTGAAAAACGTCCGCGAACAGCACCAAAACACAAAGCGCCAAGGCAAGTGCGGTAATGCATTGATGTCCAAATAGGCAAACGGACCCAAGGCACATAAAACCGTCCCACCTGCAGGAGCAATTAGCAGGTGGGACGGTAATCACTAACGAGGACTACAGCTCAAACTACAAACCAGAGCCAGAGCTAAAACCCTTCTGAGAGGCGAACTCAGGCCGACGCTGGATTGAGTCCAGACGGGCTTTGCTTAGCCGTCTCAATCTCTTCGTGAACTTTATCATCGTCGCTCTGTCGACCGTCAAGCAGTCGCGGAGCGAGGACGCCGAACAGGGTCCAGCCGAAGAACGTGACGAGCGCGCCGCCCATCATGGCCTGCTCGCCAGCGGTGAACAGCGAGTAAAGCGAGTACAGAGCTGCGATAAACGCAAGAACGTTGACAACACGTGCCTTGCTGGACGGAACTCCCGAACGCTTCTGCAGAATCTTGACTGCACCCATCGAAAGGAGGTAGGGAATCAAGTTCGTGATAACCGCAAGGTTGACCAGAACCTCGAACTGTTCAGCAAGGCTCGGGCTCATCGTAAAGAACGAGAGGAGGGTCTGAAGACCCGTAATGATGCACATGCCGATAATCGGCGCACCAGCCTTGGTGACATGGTTGAAGATCTTGGGGAGTTGCCCAACCTTCGCCATCGAACGCGCCACCTCGGCGATGGTGAACTGCCACCCGAGCAGCGAGCCAAAGCAAGCGATGACCATGAGGGCAGTGATGATGCGACCAACGGTCGGGTTGAACATGTGAGCGAAGGCCAGACCGAACGGGCCGTTCGATGCAGCGAGTTCCTCGTGGTTCACGATACCCGCGACAACGTTAGTCGAAAGGATGTACATGACTGCGGCACCGAGGGTACCGCCCATAACAGCAATCGGAACGTTCTTTTCGGGGTTCTCGACAGCGTCAGAGTTAGCCGATGCGGACTCGAGCCCCAGGAAGGCCCACAGTGTCATGGCGATCGACGACGAAACAGCCTTGAAGAAGCCAAGGTCATGCGGGTTCCAAGCAGCGGTCCAAGTCGACGGCGAGAACCAGAACCAACCAATGATGCAGATGCCGAGAACCGGGGCAATAACGCCCCACACGGTAATTGAACCGATCTTGCCGGTAATGCTGGCACCGCCGAAGTTAAGAACGGTCGCGAGCCACATCGTGGCGATGGCGAGGCCACCCACAATCAGAGGACCGTTGCTCATGCCTGACGTATCAATATCGAAGAGCGTAAGGCCGTAGCCAACAGCCGAGATAGCGATAGCAATGTTGGCAATGCCGAGCGAGAGAATGTAGGTGTAGTTGGCCATGAACGAGCCGGACTTACCGAAAGCGTATTCGGCATAGCCGCCCATCCCACCAGCGTTTCGGCTGTAACGACCAAGCTTGGCAAAACAGTACGCAAGAATTGTCGCACCGCCGGCGGTAACAATCCAAGAAAGGATCGAGATTGTGCCGATTTGAGCAAGCTTCGTAGGAAGCATAATAATGCCGGAGCCCATCATGTTAACCATCGTGAGGATGGTCAACTGCACAACTCCCATTTTCTTTTGAACTGGTTTATCGTTCATGTTTCAAATCTCCATAGTCAGGGGTGGGGCCGGGGGCCTCCGCGGCCCCACCCCTTTGAAAAATTATTTAGTTTTTGACTACGTAGGCGTAAGCTCGCGTCGAGCCGTCGTCTTCGTTCACCATGTGCACACCCTGGAGCTCCGGCGCGAAGCCGGGAAGCACATTGATGCCCTCTTCAAGTGTGAGGAAGTACTTGAGTTGGGCACCACCCCACACCTCACCGGGCACAACACAGATAATGCCCGGAGGGTAAGGTAGCGCGCCCTCAGTTGCAATTCGGCCCTCAGCCTCGCTGAGCGGGATGAGCTCGACGTTTCCGGCAATGAGCGCAGTGTTCGCATCGCGCGCACTGATTTCACTCTTTGGCAGCGTCTCTTCTCGGAACATTGCCCGCTGAAGCTTCGCAACTTCGCGCTCTTTATAGAAGTCGTGCATCTCCTGGCAGAGCTGGCGAATAGTGTACCCGCGGTAACGCTTTTCATTTTCAGCGTAAACTCGCGGAAGCACCTCGGCCAACGGTACATCCTCTTCCAGCATTTGTTCAAACTGAACAAGCGCAGCTACCAATTCCTGCATCTTCGGAAGGGTTTCCGCTGGAGTGATAAGGAAGAGAATAGTGTTAAGGTCACACTTTTCGGGGATGATTCCAAGCGTACGCAGGTAGTTCGCGAGGATATTGACAGGGACACCGAAGTCTTCGTACTCGTAACCGTCCTCAGTGTTACGAACACCCGGAGTGGTCAAAAGGAACTTCATCGGGTCAATGAAGTACTGACCTTCCTCATACGACGGGAATCCGTGCCAAGTTTCTCCCGGCTTGAACTCGAAGTATTCACGGCTTGCCATGATCTCTTCGGTCGGGGTGTCTTCCCACTTCACACCGTTGACGGTCGGCGGCAGGAACGGACGAATGTACTTGCACTCCTTCAGAATCATCTTGCGCGCTTCGATCGAAACACGAAGTGCCTCTTCCCAGAGCTTCTCACCCGAGCCACCAGCGTGAATGCGTGCGTTAACGTCCAGCGAAGCGTACATTGGATAGAACGGGCTGGTCGAAGCATGCATCATGTAAGCGTTGTTAAAGCGATCGGAATCGCAGTAACGAGCCTGGTCTTTGATGTGGTTGTCCTTTTTGTGGATCTGCGAAGCCTGAGAGAAGCCCGCCATACCCTTGTGGACCGACTGGGTAACGATGATGCCAGGATCATTTTCGTTGAGTTCAAGAAGCATCGGCGACGACTGCTTCATGATCGGGATCCACTGTTCGTAGCCAACCCACGCGGAGTCGAACAGCACGTAGTCACAAAGGTGCCCGATTTGATCGATGACGCGGCGAGCGTTGTAGATCGTGCCGTCGTACGTACCAAGCTGGAACACCGCGAGGCGAACGGGGCGTTCAGCCTTGGCGCGCTCCGGGTCAACCTTCGCTACACGCTCACGAATGTAGTCTTCGTCGAAGCAATGCGCGTCGATACCGCCGATCAAACCGAACGCATTGCGTTCAGTCTCAAGGTAGACAGGCTTGGCATCCGCCATAACGAGGCTGCCATGGTGGATCGACTTGTGGTTGTTGCGGTCGAACAGTACGACGTCTCCAGGCGCGAGGAGGGCGTTCAAGACAACCTTGTTCGAGGAGGAAGTGCCGTTGAGAACGAACCAAGTGTCGTCAGCGTGGAAAACCTCGGCTGCACGGTCAAGCGCTTCCTCAGGGGCGCCTTCGTGGATCAGGAGGTCGCCAAGCGCAACGTCCGAGCTGGAAAGGTCGGTGCGGAAGAGATTCTCGCCATAGAATTCAAAAAACCGGCGACCTGTTGGGTGCCGGCGGAAGTACTGGCCGCCATGGTGGCCAGGGCTCGGGAAGTTCGAGTTGCCGAGATCGCGGTAGTCCACCAGGGCCTCAAAGAAGGGGGGCAGGATCTCGCGGTCGTAGCGGCGCGCGAACTTTTCGACTTTACGTGCGTAATATTCGCTCTGAATACGGTCTTTGGTGATCACGTCATCGATTTCACCTTTGCCAATGAGGTCTTTACGCTCGGCCGACACGCACGCAATAACCGGGAGACCCCAGCCAAGCTCCTCGACCTCTTTACCCTTGCCGTCTTGGACGTCCTCTTCGGAAAGAACGACCACAGCAGCATCGGTGAGATCGCTTTCGCTGAGAGCCACAACCTGGCGCTCGGTTGGGAACCAACGTTTATAACTTTCAGCGAGCGCGTCGCTGACAACTACGTTTCCGTTTTTCACTTCAATCCCTCGGCAGAGCCGGGGCCCTTTCTGACGATACGGATTTGTTTCATTGTTCAACCTTTCACCTAGATGGCTAACCCGCCCGGGTTCTAGGCCTCAAGGTCTAATGAAATCCTCACACAGATGACACCGGAGCACCAGGACGCTGGTCCCGCGAGTTGGACGAAGTTGACAACCCGTCCCTTGGGGACGCCTCACTTTCGCCAATCTGCACCCACCGCCCCCTAAAGCCCACAGTCACCCCGCATCGTCCACCGCACCGATCTGAGAGCGCCCCAACCGCCGTGTGACACTGAACTCTTCAGTGGTTCGCGACACACCCACAACGATGTTCCCCACACCGACGGGCCGCGCGGTCACTCGTTCAGATATACTGGATCCATAAACTAAAGATTTAAGACGGTGTATAGAGATGTCGTGGAGAGCGCGCTGGGCTGCCCTAGCTGTCGTTCTGTTGCCAGTTTTCCTCATCAGTATCGATGTCACGGTTTTGAGCATCTCGCTCCCGGGCATCTCGCAGGATCTCCATCCGTCGGCCAACGAACTTCTATGGATCGTCGATTCATACTCGTTTGTGCTCGCGTGCCTGCTCATCCTCATGGGCAAGTTTGGTGACAGCTTCGGGCGTCTTCGTTTATTGATCTGGGGTTCCGTGATTTTTGGCGCGGCCTCGGTGATGTCGGGATTCAGCACGTCGGCCGTCATGCTCATCATTGGCCGCGCCCTTCAGGGCTTCGGCGGGGCGACCCTCATGCCGTCGACCCTCGGCATAATTCGCCATATTTTCCAGAAGCGATCGGAGAGGCGCCTCGCGCTCGCGCTGTGGTCGGCGGCGTTCTCGAGCGGTAGCGCAATCGGGCCGCTGCTCGGCGGCATCTTGATCGAGGTAGCGAACTGGCGGTACGTGTTTTTCATTAACGTGCCGATCGTCATCGCGTTCGTCGTGCTCGCGAAGCTCTTCGTTCCGGAATCGGATCGCGAGGAGTCCGAAAGGATCGATCTCCTCTCCCCCGTTGTGCTGATCGCCTCAATTTTTGCGCTCGTGCTGAGCTTCAAACTTCTCATCGAGGACTTTGCTCTTTGGCAGGTGGGACTGCTGGTCGTGGGGGCCTTCGGCCTCGCACTTTTCTGGCGCCGCCAGTACCGGGTCGAGAACCCGATTCTTGATGTGGATGTGGTCTCGGAGCCAACGTTCCGTTCGGCAACGCTCATTAACGGCATCGCGTACTTCATCACGATTGGCACGTTGTTCTTCTTCCCGCAGTACCTCATGGTGGTCTCGGGGCTCTCGCCGATCGAGGCTGGCCTGTGGGCGTTGCCGATGGTGGTCGCAACGATCCTCGGTGCTCTTATTTCCCCGATTTTCGCCAGAAAGTTCCGGTCGAATCAGCTCGTTGCGCTTGGGCTTCTCACGTGTGGGCTTGGCTGCCTCACGGTGCCGCTACTCGTGACGGTGCATTTCGACCCGTTCTTCTACTTCCTGTGCACCTTCCTCATCGGTCTCGGCATCGGGTTCGCGGAACCGCTCACGAACGACACGATTTTGTCGTCGGCTCCCGATAAGGAAGCCGGTTCCGTATCCGCGATCTCCGAGACGGCATACGAGCTCGGCGGTGCTCTTGGCACCGCGGTGCTGGGTGGCGTAGGCATGCTCGCCTATCGGCTTTCGCTGTCGTCGCGTGAGGTGGGACTTGGGGTTTCGGATCAGGTACTCGCAGAAGCGAAGCAAACGATCGGTTCTGCCGCGGTTCTCGCTCAACCGGGCAATTCTACGAATCCCGATCTTGCGTGGGACCTTGCGAAAGCGTCGTTCGTGGATGGGCAGAATGCGGCGATGTACCTCGCGGGTCTTGCGGCTTTGGCCGCCGCGATTATCGCGCTTCGCGGCATGCGCGCTGAGCTCCACTTGAAGCTCCAGGACAAACTCGGCACGAAACCGCCACAAAAGTCCCCTGAACTGCAGTAATGGACTTTTCAACACAGTTTTGGTGCAGGCTACCGGGCTAGTCTTTCGCTATGGCTATCGTCGAGACACCCACCCCTGCCGATTACCCCGCTATCGCCGTTATTGCCCGGGATCTTTTGCGCGCATCTGATCCGTCTGAGGCGTTCGATGGCACTGACCTCATCAATACGATTGAGGCGGGCCATCCGGCGATGGTGATCCGCGAACACCGCAGCACCGAGGAAGATCCGGCCCCGGTGGTGGCATTCGCGATGGTGCACGATCACGCTCGTGGCCGCATCGATGCGAAGTGGGCCGTGCGCCGCGGCGATGAGTTTTACATTGCGCACGCGGCGCGCTGCCTCGAATGGGTAGAGAAGAACGCCCGAGCGCTCGGTGAAAAGCGCGGCGAGGAGGGCTTCGTGATCGTCACGGAAGTTGGCCCCTCGGATAGCATCCGCTCCGAGGCCCTCACTGATGCCGGTTTCACGAAGGCCCGCACCTGGGTGGTCATGGACCAGGACATCCCTGCGCGCATGCGGGAAATCAAGGAGCGGGAGTCCGACGCTACCCTGGCACCCCACGTTGCCCAGACCGTTCGCGTGCGCACCCTTGCCAACGTTGAGGATCGCCGCGCGGCTCACGCTGCTCTCGAGCATGCGTTCGAGGATCACTTCAACCACTTTGAGGAAAACTTCGATGAGTGGTGCGAGCGCACAAACCTCTATGCGCACCACGAATGGGATCGCGATCTCCTCGCGGAGCTCGTTCCCGAGGACGGCTCCGAGCCCGTGGTGATCGGCACTCTCATGACCTCATGGCTGCCCGAGTCGAACACGGCCCATGTCGAGTACCTCGGCGTGACGCGTGAGGGGCGCGGCAAGGGGGCAGCACACGCGCTGCTCGATGCGTTCTATGCGCTTGCTACCGAGCACGGCTTCGCGAGGGGCGAGTTGTTCGTTGATGCCGATTCCCCCACGGGTGCCAACCTCGCTTACGAGAAGATGCATTGGCGCCCGGACTTCCGCAAAGAAACGTGGCACAAGGAGATCACGCTCTAGGCTCCCCGCGCCCCACCGGGGGTTCCTCGACCTCCGCCACTCCCCGTCGTCTCTGTCCGCTCATCTGCCATAGTTGCCTCACCCCTCACCCCTCGGCGCTTCACCACCCCTCCCTTAGTTACCTCTCCATCCCTCGGCGCCTCACCACCCCTCTCCCCTCGTTGGCGCCGGCCGGATACTGAAAGTGGTGAAAATTAGCACCAAGAACCACATTTGCACCGTGAGGTGGCGATTTTTCACCACCTACAGAAATTCACTCAGGGGAAAGGTGCGCGGCCTCCCTTAAAAGAGGGGAGGCAGCTGGCGATAAGAAACACGCCCCCTTGAAAGAGGGGAAGCCCCTGACAATAAGGAGCGAGGCCGAAAAACAGCCTGTGAATAAGGGCGAGCGAAGTCAAGGCGGGAATCTGAGCACCTAGCACAACCATAGCGAGCCTATGTGAATGCGCCGCCGCAACCAGAACAGGTCTCATGGGGGAGCCTCACACAACTAAAACGGGCCCGCTCCCACAAGGAACGGGCCCGCCTCAACTTAGGGTTTACTCCCACTCGATCGTGCCTGGCGGCTTGCTCGTCACGTCGAGGGTCACGCGGTTGATGTCGTCGACTTCGTTCGTGATGCGCGTCGAGATCTTTGAAAGCACGTCGTAGGGAACTTTCGCCCAGTCGGCGGTCATCGCGTCGTCGGATGTCACGGGGCGCAGCACAATCGGGTGACCGTAGGTGCGGTGGTCGCCCTGGACGCCCACGGAGCGCACGTCGGCAAGGAGCACGACGGGGCACTGCCAAATGTCGCGGTCGAGGCCAGCGAGGGTCAGTTCCTCGCGCGCGATGGCATCGGCGGCACGGAGCGTGTCGAGGCGATCCTTCGTGATCTCGCCGATGATGCGAATGCCAAGGCCCGGGCCGGGGAACGGCTGGCGCCACACGATCTCGTCGGGAAGGCCTAGCTGCGAGCCAACGGCGCGCACCTCGTCCTTGAAAAGCTGGCGAAGCGGCTCCACAAGTTCGAAGGTCAGATCGTCGGGGAGGCCGCCCACGTTGTGGTGGCTCTTGATGTTGGAGGTGCCATCGCCGCCACCCGACTCGACAACGTCGGGGTAGAGCGTGCCCTGCACGAGGAAGGCCTTGCGGCGCGCTTCGCCGCCATCAACAACTCCCTGTTCACGCAGGATGTCTTCCTGCGCCTGCTCGAACACACGGATGAATTCGCGGCCGATGATCTTGCGCTTTTGCTCTGGGTCGGTGACGCCCGCGAGCGCCTCGAGGAAACGCTCTTCGGCATCGACCACGACAAGCTTCGCGCCACCGGTCGAGCCGCTAAAGGCACGCTCGATTTCTTCGGATTCGCGAAGGCGCATGAGGCCGTGGTTGACGTACACGCACGTGAGGCGGTCGCCGATCGCGCGCTGCACGAGGGCCGCGGCAACGGCCGAGTCAACGCCGCCGCTCAGGGCGCAGATGGCGGTGCCGTCATCGCCGATCTGGTTGCGGATCAGCTCGACCTGTTCGTCGATGACGTTGGACATCGTCCATTCGGGCTTGATGCCTGCGCCGCGGTAGAGGAAGTTCTCGAGGATTTCTTGGCCGCGCTCCGAGTGCTTCACTTCGGGGTGCCACTGGACGCCGAAGATGCGCCGCTCGCGGTTTTCGAAAGCCGCAACGGGTGAGCCCGCGGAAACAGCGATCACGTCGAAACCGTCGGGTGCTTCGTGCACGCTGTCGCCGTGGCTCATCCACACGTTCTGGTGGAGATCCTGGCCCGCAAGCAGAACGGAATCGCCCTGGATTTCAGTGAGCAGGGTCGCGCCGTATTCGCGCGTGCCGGTGGGGGCGACTGTGCCGCCGAGGGCCTGCGCAATCGCTTGGAAGCCGTAGCACAGGCCGAGAACGGGGATGCCCGCCTCGAGGAGGGCGGGGTCGAGCTTCGGGGCGCCATCGGCGTACACGGAGCTGGGGCCGCCGGAGAGAATCAGCGCTTTCGGGTTCTTCGCGAGGATCTCGCTCGCGCTCATCGAGTTCGGGACGACCTCGGAGTAAATGTTCGCCTCGCGCACGCGGCGCGCGATGAGCTGCGCGTACTGCGCACCAAAATCGACGACGAGGACCGGGTCTTGCTGGGTGCTGAGCTGGTTGTCGTTCATCACGCTCTCCATCCTAGTGTGCGTACTACTGGCCCGCCGCATCGCCAAGCGTGGGGCGCTCGGCGAGATCGCGCTCAACCTTCGCGTGAGTCCAGCGCTCGCCGAAGAAGCTCAGCACGGGGATTACGCCGAAGAACATGAGCAGGAGCATCCTCTCGAGGCCCCAGCGCATCTTGCTCCACAGGTCGAAGGCGAGCACGACGTAGATCATGTAGATGAGCCCGTGAATGGGGCTCCACGTTTTCGAGATCGTTGCCCACAGGTCGCTTTGGCCTCCGTACACGAGGTAGCGCATGATCATGATCGCGACGAGAATCAGCAGTGCGACGCCTTCCACGATCGAGGCCACCCGAAAGCGGGCGAATGACGTGCGGATCTGAGTTTCATCGAGCGGCTTGCGAGCCACGGGGCCTCCTTGCGGCACTGACAGGGACGGGAAGGTGGCGGCTACTCCTGGCTTTCTCCGGCGAGCCGCGCTTCGAGTTCGAGCCTACGCTCAGCTTGCTCATCGAGGTACGTCGCGCGCACGCTTCGCCACCAGATATAGAGGAAAAACACGCCAAAGAGGATCCATTGGAGCATGTAGCCGAAATTTTGGAGGTTGAGACCACTCGCAAATTCTGATTGAGCGGCGGGTAGCGGCCCGAGGTTCTGCCACGCGTCCGCCCGGGCGGCGTCGGACTCCCCCGGCCCGGCCATGTACTCGCGCGCCTCGCGCGTAATCGCCCCGTATCCGGCCAGCATGGGCCCCTCCCACACGTTCACGAGCAGAGTGGAGGAAAGAGTTCCGACGGTTGCCGCGCCCCCGTCGCCTTCGTGAGGCACGGTGCCGCTAGCCTCTTCGGAGGCCTCGAGCCTCACGACGATTTCACGTGACCCGGCGGGGGGCTCGGGAAGGCTCCCCCACTCGCTCGAAGGAGCGGTCGTGTAGCCGCGCGCGACGGGAATGAACGTGCCGCGGAGTGGTCCCTCGGTGATGCGCACGTTCGTGACAACGACCGCGACCTTATGGCCGTCGATTTCACGATCGGGCACGAGAACCTGCTCGCCAGCCACGAACTCCCCGGTGAACGACGCGAGGCGCCCTTGGGTCTCATTCGTGACGGGTTTGTGCCGCTCCATGAGCGTCTCGAGCGGGGCGGGCGCCGCGGTTGCCGTTTCGTCATGGGCATCGAGTGCGCGCGTGGCCCGTTCGAACTGCCAGTTCGCGAGGAGCCCACACACGAGGGTCGCTGCCGCCATGAGGGCGAACAGACCCAGGAACTTGGGGCGAAGAGCGACGCGGAGCATTCTTCAAGTGTAGAGGTGAGATTGAGCGGAGCAGGACGCGGTTCCCTGACAGTGTCCAACCGCTCGACCTATCCTAGAAGCGTGTCTCACAGTGTGTATGTAACCTCGTCAGAAGGACGCTCCGGCAAGTCCACCGTTGCCCTCGGCCTCCTTGAAGCCCTCGTCGCCACGTCGGAAACCGTCGCCGTGTTCAGGCCGATCATCGATTCGCGCCACGACCGCGACTCCGCCGTCGAGCTGCTCACCTCGCACCCCGGCATTAGCCAGACTTACGAAGAAGCACTCGGCGTCACCTACGACCTCGTGAACTCCAATCCTGAGAAGGCGCAAGAAGAGATCATGCGCCGCTATCAGGAACTGCGCGAGAAGTATCAAGCGGTGCTCGTGCTCGGCTCGGATTACAACGGCCTCGCGAACCCCACCGAAGTGGCCTTCAACGCCACCGTGGCCGCGAATATCGGCGCCCCCGTGGTGCTCGTGGTGAGCTCGCGCCGCCGCGACCCGCAGCAGGCCGCAACCGTGGCCCAGATCGCTTTCCACGAGTTCGCACAGAACCACGCGACCCCCGTCGCCGTCGTCATCAACCGCGCCGAGACCGAGGATCTCCCCGCGGCCCGCGAGGAGATCGCCAAGGCCCTCCCCGAGGGCGTCATTACCGCGGCTCTTCCCGAATCGGACATCGTGTACTCGCCGAGCGTGAACGCGATCAAGGACGCCGTCAACGGCACGGTCGTTCAGGGGGAGCCGGAGCTTCTCGAGCGCGTGGCACTCGACATCGTCGTAGCCGCGATGGGTCTTCCGAATGTGCTCAAAAACCTCCACGAGTCGAGCACCGTGATTGCCCCCGGCGATCGCTACGATCTCATCCAGGGCATCCTCATGTCGCAGCAGTCGGGGACGTTCCCTTCGCTCAGCTCGCTCGTGCTCACTGGCGGCTACGACCTCCCCGAGGAAATCAAGGCCCTCGGCACGGGAGATCTGCCCATCATCGTGACCGAAGAAAACACGTTCGAGGCCGCCGTTGCCGCGAGCAACATCGACGGCAAGCTCACCTCGACCCCGCAGAAGGTCGACGCGGCACGTCGCCTCGTCGCCGAGAATTTCTCAATGAACGAGCTCATCTCGGCGCTCAACCTCGCCAAGAGCGACGTTGTGACCCCGATGATGTTCCAGTTCGAGCTCATCGCGCGTGCTCAGGGCGAGAAGAAAACCATCGTGCTTCCCGAGGGTGACGAGCCCCGCATCATCGCCGCGGCCGAGGTCATCCTCAACCGTGGTGTCGCCAACCTCGTGCTTCTCGGCGACGAAAACGTGATTCGCCAGAAAGCCACGCAGCTCGGCCACGACATCACCGAGGCCCGCATCGTCTCGCCACACGACGAAGAACTCGTCGAGAAGTTCGCCGAAGAGTTCGCGCGCCTGCGCGCAAAGAAGGGCGTGACACTCGACCAGGCACGCGACACCGTCCAGGACGTCTCCTACTTCGGCACGATGATGGTCCACATGGGCTACGCCGACGGCATGGTCTCCGGCGCGGTCAACTCGACTGCCCACACGATCCGCCCGGCACTCCAGATCATCAAGACGAAGCCCGACGCGAAGGTCGTCTCCTCCGTGTTCCTCATGGCGCTCGAGGATCGCGTTCTCGTGTACGGCGACTGCGCCGTGAACCCTGATCCGACCGCCGAGCAGCTCGCTGACATCGCCGCCCAGTCTGCCGCGACGGCCGCACAGTTCGGCGTGGACCCGCGCATCGCCATGCTCTCGTATTCGACGGGCACGAGTGGCTCGGGTGCCGACGTTGACAAGGTCCGCGAAGCGACCGCGCTCGTCAAGGAAAACCACCCCGACCTCAACGTGGAAGGCCCCATCCAGTACGACGCTGCTGTGGACGCCTCGGTCGCCAAGACCAAGCTCCCCGATTCGGCAGTCGCAGGACGCGCGACCGTGTTTGTGTTCCCCGACCTCAACACGGGTAACAACACCTACAAGGCCGTGCAGCGCTCCGCGGGCGCGATTGCGATCGGCCCGGTTCTTCAGGGACTCAACAAGCCCGTGAATGACCTTTCGCGCGGCGCCCTCGTCGAGGACATCATCAACACCGTCGTGATCACCGCGATCCAGGCGCAGAACCAGAACTGACGGGCAAAGAGCCCCTCTTGACTACGAACGGAGAAACCGTGACCAACAGCAATGTTCTCGTGATCAACTCGGGTTCGAGCTCGATCAAGTTTCAGCTCATCGATCCCACCTCGAATCACGTGACCGCCTCCGGCATCGTTGAGCGCATCACGCTGCCCACTGGCAACGCCTCGATCGAAGTCGGCGACAAGGAAGAAACGTGGGAGGGGGCGATTCCCGACCACGTCAAAGGCATGCAGGTCGTGGAGGAGCTCTTCGCGAAGGTGGGCGTTGAGCTGTCCGAGGAAACCGTGAGCGCCGTTGGCCACCGCGTGGTCCAGGGCGGCGCTGTGTTCCCCGAAGCTACCCTCGTGACCGACGAGGTTCGCGACCAGATCCACGAGCTCGGTGCCCTCGCTCCCCTGCACAACTACGCGGCGGTGGACGGCATCAACGGTGCCCGTGCGCTCCTGCCGAACCTCCCCCACGTCGTCGTGTTCGATACGTCGTTCTTCACACAGCTTCCGCCCGAGGCATACACCTACGCGATCAACAAGGAGGTCGCCGAGCAGTACAAGATTCGCCGCTACGGCGCTCACGGCACCTCCCACGAGTTCATTTCCTCGCGAGTGCCGGGCTTCCTCGGCCGCGAAGGTGAGGATCTCCGCCAGATCGTCCTTCACCTCGGCAACGGCGCTTCCGCCTCCGCCGTCAAGAACGGCCAGCCCATTGACACCTCGATGGGTCTCACCCCGCTCGAGGGGCTCGTCATGGGCACCCGCTCGGGCGACATCGACCCGTCGGTGTACGCGCTCCTCAGCCGCCAGGCTGGCATGGATCCCGCCGAGGTCGACACGCTGCTCAACAAGAAGTCGGGCCTCATGGGCCAGCTCGGAATGAGCGACTTCCGCGACATCACCGCCGCCGTGGAATCCGGCGACGAGAACGCGAAGCTCACGCTTGGCATGTGGGCGCACCGCGTCAAGAAGTACGTGGGTGCCTACGCTTTCATCCTCGGCGGCCTCGACGTCATCACGTTCACCGCGGGCATCGGCGAGAATGCCTCGCTCGCCCGCTCGAGCGCCCTCGAGGGCCTCGAGGAGTTCGGCATCATTCTTGACGAGGAAGCGAACGCGCAGCGCAAGAAGGAGCCGTGGATTATCTCGGCGCCCGAATCGAAGGTCACCGTGCTCGTGTACCCCACGAACGAGGAGCTCGCGATCGCGCAGCAGACCCTCGCGGTTGCGCGCGGCTAACAGTCTCCACACGGCTCGCATTGCCGTACAAAAATGGGGCTCGCCACCAACGGCGAGCCCCATTTTTCTATCGAGGATCAGCGGGTCGTCACGACCTCGACCCTCTGGAATTCCTTGAGGTCCGTGTAGCCCGTGGTCGCCATCGCGTGGCGCAGCGCGCCGACGAGGTTCGTGGTGCCATCGGCCGAGAGGCCCGGGCCAAAGAGAATCTGCTCGAGCGGCGCCACCTGGCCAACTTCGACGCGGTGACCGCGCGGCATCGTGGGGTGGTGCGCTTCGCTCCCCCAGTGGAAGCCGCGACCGGGCGCTTCGGTGGCACGCGCAAGTGCGGCGCCGACCATGAGACCGTCAGCTCCGCACGCAATGGCTTTCACGATGTCGCCACTGCGACCTAGGCCGCCGTCGGCAATCACGTGCACGTACCGGCCGCCGGATTCGTCCATGTAATCCCTGCGTGCTGCGGCGACATCCGCAACGGCCGAGGCGAGCGGTACCGAAATACCGAGGGTCTCCCACGTCGTTTGGCTCGCGCCGCCGCCGAAGCCCACGAGAACCCCCGCCGCGCCCGTGCGCATGAGGTGCAGGGCCGCCGTGTAGGTGGCGCAGCCGCCCACAATGACGGGAACATCGAGCTCGTAGATGAAGCGCTTGAGATTGAGCGGCTCGCGATTACCCGAAACATGCTCGGCGCTCACGGTCGTGCCGCGAATGAAGAAGATGTCCACGCCCGCGTCCACGACACTCTTCCAGTGCTCCTGGGTGCGCTGCGGAGAGAGGGATCCCGCTGCGACGACGCCGGCTTCGCGAAGCTGCGTGATGCGCTCGCGAATGAGCGTGGGTTTGATGGGCTCCGCGTAGATTTCACGGATGCGGCCGTGCACGTCGCTCGGTTCGAGGTGTGCGATCTCCTCGAGAAGTGGCTCGGGGTTCTCGTAGCGAGTCCACAGGCCCTCGAGATCGAGTACGCCGAGCCCGCCGAACTGGCCGAGCTGGATCGCCGTTTCGGGGCTCATCACCGAATCCATGGGGGCGGCGAAGATCGGGATGTCGAAGTGATAGGCATCCACTTGCCACGAGGTCGAGACATCCTCGGGATCCCGCGTGCGGCGGGAGGGCACCACGGCTACATCATCGAGGCCGTAGGTGCGGCGGCCCCGCTTATTGCGTCCAATTTCGATTTCGTTTTGCACGGTTTCCAGTCTACAGAGGCCAAACGGGATTGACGTCGGGTGTTTTGCCCTGCCGCTTCAGGTACTCGATGAAGTTTTCCGCCCACGCACGGTGGAGCTCGATTTGCTTCTTGTGGAGTTCGGCGAGGTCGCTTTCGGCGATCACCGTGTGCTTCTTCGCCATCGCCCGCAGCACATCGAGGGTCATGGACACATCGACATCGGCCGTATGCATATTGCCTTCCGGCTCCTCCACGCCGTACACCTCCATGAGGGTCGAAAGGTTGCGCTTGCCCTTGCGGTAGCGATCAAGCCCGCGATCGAGAACGAGCGGATCCACGACCGGCGCGATCGCACGACCGAGGCGATCCTCGAGCGTGGGAAGGTTATTGCGGCGAAGTTCCGCTTCGATGATCGAAAGATCGAATCCACCGTTGAACGCAACGATCGGCGCGCCCTGTTCGAGGCATTCGACGATGCGGAGTGCGATTTCTTCGAGCGCGGGCGCGGGATCCATGCCGTAGGCGCGCGCGTGCTCACTCGAGATGCCGTGCACGCGCGAGGCCTGCTCGGGGATCTCCATGCCCGGGTTGATGAGCCACGTGGCGATCGTTTCCCCCTCGCGGCCCGGCCCCGTGGAGAACACGAGCGCCGCGGTCACGATGCGATCATTCGCTGTATCGGTGCCCGTCGTTTCCGTATCAAAGCCCAGCATCGGGCCGTCAATCCAACTCATGTCACAAGCCTACGCGGGGGTGAGACATTTAAACTCCACGCGCCTACGATGGAGATACCCCCGCGAGGAAATCCCCGCCGTTCGCCATTGGAGAGCCGTGCTCGAACTTCACAACATCACGAAGTCTTACACCACCGGATCCTTCACGCAGGTCGCCCTCGCGGGCGTGAACGTTGCCTTCCGCGACAATGAATTCGTCGCGATCCTCGGGCAGTCCGGCTCCGGAAAGACCACGATGCTCAACGTTGTGGGGGGACTCGATCACTTCGATTCCGGTGACCTCGTGATCGACGGGATTTCCACGAAAAACTTCAAAGACCGCGACTGGGATCGCTACCGCAATAACCGCATCGGTTTCGTGTTCCAGAGCTACAACCTCATCCCCCACCAGAGCGTCCTCGCGAACGTTGAGCTCGCTCTCACGCTCTCAGGCGTCGGCCGCTCTGCGCGCCGCGAGCGCGCGCTCGACGCCCTCACCAAAGTGGGCCTTCGCGATCACGTTCACAAAAAACCAAGCCAACTTTCGGGCGGGCAGATGCAGCGCGTCGCAATTGCCCGCGCCCTCATTAATGACCCCGAGATTCTCCTCGCCGACGAACCCACGGGGGCCCTCGACTCCGAGACCTCCGTTCAGGTCATGGATCTTCTTCGGGAGGTCGCGAGCGACCGCCTCGTCATCATGGTGACCCACAACCCCGAGCTCGCCCACGAGTACGCCACGCGCGTCGTGGAATTCGCCGACGGTCAGGTCGTGGGCGATTCCGCTCCTTTCGATCCGGCCCTTGAGGAAACGCGCGCGGCGAAGCCCACGCGCAACACGCGCATGGGGCCTCTCACGGCGCTCATGCTGAGCTTCAACAACCTCATGACGAAAAAAGGCCGTACGCTCATGACCTCGTTCGCGGGCTCGATCGGCATTATCGGCATTGCCGCGATTCTCGCGCTCGCCAACGGCGTCAACAGCTACATCGATAAAACCGAGGAAAACGCGCTCGCGAACTACCCGCTCAGCATCCAAAAAACGGGAGTCTCGATGGAATCGGGACTCGCAAACGCGAAACCGAAAGGCGAAGCGAAAGCCAACACCGTGCGCGCCGTGGAGATGTACACGCGCTCGATGAATTCGACGAGCACTAACGATCTCGCCTCCCTCAAGAACTATTTCGACGCTAACGGAGGAGGAATCAACTCCTACGTCAAGGCGATCGAATACTCGTATGCGGCCGAACCTCAGATCTATGCGCTCGGCACCGACAAACCGGTGCAGGTGCACCCCGAGCAGGCGTTCTCCCAGTACGCGGGCGGCTTTTCCATGAGCCCCGCGAGCTCCATGTTCTCCATGAACGCCTTCCGGCAGCTACCCGCGAACACCGATCTTTACACGTCGAAATACCGGGTTCTCAGCGGGCACTGGCCCAAGAATTCTCGCGAACTCGTGCTTGTTCTCGACGAAAACGGTGAGATGCCCGATCTTTACGAATACACGCTCGGGCTCAAAGATCACGCGAAACTCGACGAGATGATGGAGAACATGCAGGCGGGCCGGGCCACGGGAGATTCCGACGCTTCCTC
This sequence comes from Dermabacter sp. HSID17554, assembly GCF_003989295.1. Taxonomy (NCBI): domain Bacteria; kingdom Bacillati; phylum Actinomycetota; class Actinomycetes; order Micrococcales; family Dermabacteraceae; genus Dermabacter; species Dermabacter sp. HSID17554. Next base: position 45,374 of record NZ_RBLW01000004.1, read on the forward strand.
GGGTGAGAAAGCCTCCACAAAGCCGGGCGAATACGCTTTCGACCAGATCATTGGCACTGAATTTTCTCGCGTGAACGCCTTCGAGACCTACACCCACAACGATGACACGGGCACGTGGATCGACCGCAGCAACGATGCCGACTTCATGCGCGAAAAAATCGACAAGGGCGAGCGCCTCAGGGTCGTGGGGATCGTGCGCCCGAACGAAGGTGAGGACATGGGCGCGCTCCAGCAGGGCCTCTCCTACCTTCCCGCCCTCACGGACGAGGTCATCACCGAAGCTGCCCAGTCTGAGATCGTCCACGAGCAGCGTGCGCATCCCGATGTCGACGTTTTCACCGGAAAGACATTCGACGAACTCAAAAACGACGATCAGGGCGACGACTTCGATATGAGCTCCCTGTTTACGGTCGACCAGGAGAAAATTCGCGGCGCATTCCAGATCGACGAGTCGAAGCTCCAGATGGACCTCGGCGGGCTCGATCTCAGTTCGATGCCGCAACCGAACCTCGACCCCGGCTCCTTCGACATGAGCGACCTTGACCTCTCGAGTCTCGATCCGAGCGCGGCAGCCGTCGGAAGCCCGAACGTGAACGTGGAGGATCTCGATCTTGCCGACCTCACGGCCCGCTATCCCCAGCTTGCCGATATCGACCTCCCGGGCGTCCTTGCGAAAGCGCTCGAGGGCGAGGTGATTCAGCCGGGCGCCGGCGAGTACCTCAGCGGCGAAGCGGGTGCGCTCATCCAGGGTTTCCAGGCATATTACGCGGCCCATGCCGATTCCGACGGTGACCAGATTCCCGACAGGGACACGGCCGACGTGGTGCTCGAGTACCTCCAAACCGACGAGGTCCGCGCGAAAATCGAGGAGATTTCGAACTCCGACCAGGTCGTCAATCGGGAACTTCTCGAGCAGCAGCTTTCGGAAGCCCTCGGTGAGGACCCGGCGCTCCAGGAGATTTCCTCGGCGGTGAGCAGCGATCTTTCGAACGCCATCGCCGAACAGCTTTCCACCCAGCTCGGCGGCGCCCTCGCAAGCCAAATTCAACAGGCCATTGGCGGGTATTTGACGAACGCCATCGGCGCGATGATGCAGCAGTACATGACCTCGCTGCAAAACGAGATCGAGAGCCAAATCAATGGCGCAATGTCTCAGATGGGCGAGAATTTCGCGAAGGCCATGAGCGTCGATCCGGAGAAATTCGCCGACGCGTTCGAGATGAACATGGACGAAGAAGAGCTCGCGGCGTTCATGTCGACCATGGTCTCGACGCGCGCGGCAAGTTACGAGGACAATCTCGAAAAGCTCGGCTGGGCTGACCGCACGAGTCCCGATCAAGTCGATATTTACCCGGCCAGTTTCAAGGACAAAGACCAGGTCAAAGCAATTCTCGACGCCTACAACGCGCAGGCGAAGGGGCGTGGAGAGAAGAACAAGGAGATCGTCTACACCGACATGGTGGGCATGCTCATGAGCTCGGTCACGAGCATCATCAACGTCATCACGTGGATGCTCATCGCGTTCGTGTCGATCTCGCTCGTGGTCTCCTCGATCATGATCGCCATCATCACCTACATTTCCGTGCTCGAGCGGCGCAAGGAAATTGGCATCCTGCGTGCGGTGGGGGCGTCAAAGGCCGACGTTCGCCACGTGTTCAATGCGGAAACCGTGATCGAGGGGCTTCTCGCGGGTCTTATCGGCGTTGGCGTCACGCTTCTGCTGTGCATTCCGGCGAACATTATCGTCGAGCAAAAATTCGACGTGGAAAACATTGCGAGCCTGCCGCCCGTTGCGGGCTTCATTCTCGTGGCGATCTCGGTTCTGCTCACCGTGCTCGCGGGCGTGATCCCCTCAGGGCGTGCGGCGAGGCAGGACCCGGTGGAGGCGCTCCGCTCCGAGTAGCCCTTGGGCGAGCCCATACCATCGGGGCGGCACTGCCTCACTGCTTTCCAAGACCCCCAGCCCGGCTTCGACCTGCCATCCCCCGGTTTCCACCTGCCATACCCCGGTATCCACCTGTCACCCCCGGTATCCACCTGCCACCCCAGCCGATCCTGGAAGTGGTGAAAAACGGCGTTAGACCCTGGAATTTCTCCGTGTGGCGGCGATTTTTCACCACTTCAGAGAAACAGCTTCACCACTTTAGGGTCGCAGCGGGAGAAAAATCAGAAGGGGCGAAGGCACCACAAGCCTCCGCCCCCGCACCACCGAAGCCCTAGCGTGCGCGGTAGTTCGGCGCCTCCACAATCTGCGCCATATCGTGCGGGTGCGACTCCTTGAGGCCCGCCGCCGTGATGCGCACAAACTTGCCGCGCTCCTTGAGCTCCGGAATCGTGTGCGCACCCACGTAGAACATCGACTGCGCGAGGCCACCCGTAAGCTGATGCACGACGGTGCCGAGCGCGCCCTTGTAGGCCACGGTGCCTTCGATGCCCTCGGGCACAATCTTGTCGTCGGTCTCCACGTCGGCCTGGAAGTAGCGGTCCTTCGAGAAGGACTTCTTGCCGCGCGAGGCCATCGCACCGAGCGAGCCCATTCCGCGGTAGCTCTTGAACTGCTTGCCGTTCATGAGGATCACTTCGCCGGGCGACTCGGCGGTGCCCGCGAGGAGCGAGCCGAGCATCACGGTATCGGCGCCGGCCACAAGGGCCTTCGCGATATCGCCCGAGTATTGCAAGCCACCATCGCCAATGAGGGGAACACCCGCGCTCTTGCAGGCCTTCGACGCCTCGTAGATGGCGGTGACCTGCGGAACACCCACGCCGGCCACAACCCGCGTTGTGCAGATCGATCCCGGGCCCACGCCCACCTTGACGGCATCAACGCCCGCATCGATGAGCGCCTGGGCGCCCTCGCGCGTCGCGACGTTGCCGCCGATGATCTGCACGCCGTCGAAAGCCTTATCGCTCTTGAGGCGCCGAATCATGTCGAGGGCGAGGCGCGCGTGGCCGTTCGCGGTGTCCACCACGAGCACGTCCACACCCGCATCGCGCAGTGCACCGGCACGTTCGTAGGAATCCCCAAAGAAGCCCACGCCCGCACCGATCAGGAGGCGCCCCTCGGCGTCCTTCGAGGCGTTCGGGAACTGCTCGCTCTTGACGAAGTCCTTCACGGTGATGAGGCCCGTGAGCTTGCCGCTTTCGTCCACGAGGGGCAAGCGCTCACGCTTGTGCTTGCGCAGCAGCGCCGTTGCTTCTTCACGGCTCACGTCGGTAGGCGCGGTGTACACCTCGCGCGTCATGACGTCCGAAACCTTCGTGCTGGCCCACTCGGCCACGGGAATGAAGCGCAGGTCGCGATTCGTGCAAATGCCGAGCAGCGTGCCGGTCTCGTCCACGACGGGCAGGCCCGAGACGCGATAGTTGCCGCAAATCGCATCGAAGTCTTCGAGCGTCGCATCCGGGCCAATCGTCACGGGGTTCGGCACGCGGCCGGTCTGGGTGCGCTTGACGAGGTCGACCTGGTGGGCTTGATCCTCGATCGAAAGGTTGCGGTGAAGAATACCGATACCGCCAAGGCGCGCCATCGCAATCGCCATGCGGGCTTCGGTCACGGTGTCCATCGCGGCAGAGGCGAGGGGCACCCTCAGGTTAATCTCGCGCGTGAGCCGCGCGGTCGTGTCTACATCGCTCGGGATGACGTCCGTCTCCCCGGGAAGAAGCAGCACGTCGTCATAGGTCAGGCCAACAAAACCGAAGGGATCATTCGTCATGCTCCAACCTTAGCGCCGCCGCCTTGCTAGTTCCTTCCTGCGCGCATCAAATGCTTCAAGAAACACGTGCGGATCCTCGAACTCCTCGCGCCACGGCATCGCGTAGCGCTTCGCAAGGGCGCGGTTCTGCCAGGATTTGCGGGCCACGCGATCGCGTGCAAGTAACTCCCGCCGCGATGCACTCGCCGCACCGCACACATGCCGCTCAAACTCGGCGATCCCCTCATAACTGCGATCGTCCCAGCCGCTATAGGGGATAAGCAGGCGTCGGCCTTCCCCCGCTTCGAGCACCGTGACACCCTGCGGGCGAAAATCCGGGACCACCGCCCGCACATGCGCGGCGTCACACCACTGCCGCCCCCTGCGCACGCGCCCCGACTCCCGGTTCCACCAGGTCGTGCGGTGCGTGAGAAGAAGCACCGCAAGCATGAGAAGCGCGAGCAGCACCCACCCCGCGGCCCACGCTGCGGGAAGAGCAGTCCACCACGGCCACCACAACTGGCGATGCACATACAGCCCCGTGACCGGCAAGAACACCGCGGAAAGCAGCGGCGCGCCCCACCTGAGCCACGGCACGAGGCGCGCGGCAAAAGTGGGTCCAAGCGCCACTTTAGTACCCTTCACGCGCGCGCTGATCTGCTCATTCATCGCTCTCCGCCTCCCGCGGCCACCACTCGAAGCGCCGCTCCGCCCCCGTCACCGGATCATGAAACGCCATGAGCACACTCCACAGCGCGAGCGGCTCGCTCACCTCCCTGCGGTAACGCTCCCCCGTGAGCGGATCGGGCGCGGGTGCGGGATACAGTTCGTCCCCCACGATGGGCAGGCCCACGTGGGCGAGGTGTACACGCAACTGGTGGGTGCGGCCCGTGTGCGGAGTCAGGCTCAGCAAAGTCCGACGGCTGCCAGCCTCCCGCCGCAGCATTCGCACACTCGTCCACGCCTCTTTTCCCTCGGAATCGATGTGCGCCCATAGATCACCGTGCCTCTTCACTATGGGCTCACGAATCTCAAGCGGGCCGCGCTCGAGGCCGGCAAGCGTCGGACAATCCCCCTCTACCCACGCCACATAGCGCTTTCGGACTTCCCCGCGCGCAAAAAGCTGCTGGTAAGCGCCACGCTCCTCGGGAATCTTCGACAGCACAAGGATCCCGCCAGTCTGTTTATCGAGCCGGTGAATCGGCGAGAGATCAGGGAGAGCATGCGCCACCCTCAGCCGCACAAGGGCACTGCGGCGCACATGCTCGCCGCGCGGAATACTCGCCATGTCGCGCGGCTTCGCGACCACAAGCAGATGCTCATCTTCGAACACCACGGGAATCTCGCGCGGCTCAACCTCCTCGGGGGCAAGCTCCCTGTGGAAGAACACCTCGCGCGCACGCGTCACCGCCTCGGTCTCGCCCCACGGCTCACCGAGCTGATCCACGAACTCCCCCGCGGCGAAACGCTCACCCAGGTCACGCGCCTCCACCGAACCGAGCGCCGGGAATCGCTCGAGCAAAACCTCCCCCACGGGCCGACCTACTTCACGCGGCGTTGCCACCACCCGCACGGCATCAAGCCCACCCCGTTGCGGCAGGGGCGGGCGAGTAAAACGCTTGGTTCGGCGGGCAGGCATGGTTCCATTGTGCCAAGGAACCGGTGGCCTCAGATCCCCCAGATCATGAACGTGACGACATTGTGCGCCGCGTAAAACGCCACAATCGCCAGGACAAAAAGGTTCGGGTGGCGGTCAATGATCGAGAGGGAGCCCGGCATCATGCGCGCGAGCTCGCCGGGCCGTGCGTGATCGATGTGCTCAATCCGCACCCCACGCTCCTCCGCCTCACGCACAAGAATCGACTGAGCACGAGTGCCATAGAACGCGCCCGAAAGGTTCGCCACGCGGCTCGTGTGTGAACGCATGATGAGGGCCGCATCGAAGGCATCGATCTCAGTTTCCACGGGGTCGCGAGGCTCTTTGCCGCGGTAAATGTCACGCACGAGCCAAATGCCGGAAATCGCACTCCACTTCGCTGAACGAGGGATGCGGAACAGGCCGCGCACCTTGATGCGATCGTCGTACAGAACGACGCGTTGCGTGAGGATGCGGAGCAGAGCAATGATCGCGAGGACAACAACCGCGAACCACCCGTAAAGCGGAAGGGTGAACCAGTGGTCATGGAAGAGGCGCGGATCGCTCCACAAGCTCTGCCCGATGAAACTAATACCCACGAGGAACTCGAGCAGCACCGTAAACACGACCGCTGCGAGGAGGGCGGCACTCATGGCCGCGGGGCTCGGCCGCATCACGATTTTATGGGGCTTCCCACCCTTGCGAGTCATCGGCTCCTCGGCCGATGGCACGCGATTCGACGTGCTTCGCGAGGGTGATTGAGACACAGCGCTCATGCAGTCCCCTCTCCCTCTCGCAAGTATCGGCAGGTCAGGCTTTGGCGTGCGCGGGCGCGCTCGGCACACTTCGAGTGCGCTTCGCCAAGAATACGCCCCGCTCCTCGAGAAAGCTCAAGAAGCGGGGCGAGTGAGATGAGGTCCGACGGCTGCTTACTCCTCGTCGTCCTCACGTTTGTCAACGACGAGGGTCTCGGTCGTGAGAACGAGGCCCGCGATCGAGGCAGCGTGGCGCAGGGCGCTGCGCGTTACCTTCACCGGGTCGATGATGCCAGCCTCGACGAGGTCGACGTATTCGCCGGTCGCAGCGTTGAGGCCGGTGCCCACCGGGGACTCCTTGACCTTCTCCACGACGACGTAGCCTTCTTCGCCGGCGTTTTCGGCGATCCAGCGAAGCGGCTCGGCGACGGCCTTGGCGACAGCGCGAACACCGACGGCCTCGTCGCCCTCGAGCCCGAGATCATCGGCGAGAACGGTCGCAGCCTGGACGATGGCCGAGCCACCGCCAGCAACGATGCCCTCGTCGATCGCGGCGCGCGTTGCGGCAACCGCGTCCTCGATACGCATCTTCTTTTCCTTGAGCTCAACCTCGGTGTGAGCGCCAACCTTGATCACGGACACGCCACCCGAGAGCTTCGCGAGGCGCTCCTGGAGCTTCTCGCGGTCCCACTCGGAATCGGTGTTCTCGATCTCGGCCTTGATCTGCTGAACGCGATCGGAAACGGCTTCCACATCACCGGCGCCACCCACGATGGTCGTGTTGTCCTTCGTGATGACGACGCGCTGAGCGGTGCCGAGCTGGCTGAGCTCGGTCGTCTTGAGGTCGAGGCCCAGATCGGGCGTAATGACCTCGGCGCCCGTGAGGATCGCGATGTCCTGCATCATGGCCTTGCGGCGGTCGCCGAAGGCGGGAGCCTTGACGGCGGCACCCTTGAAGGAACCGCGCAGCTTCGAGACCACGAGCGTCGCGAGGGCCTCGCCCTCGACGTCCTCAGCGATCACGAAGAGGGGCTTACCCGATTCGACAACCTTCTCGAGCACGGGCAGGAACTCCTGCACGTTCGAGATCTTGCCCTGGTTAATGAGCACGTAGGCGTCTTCGAGAACGACTTCCTGGCGGTCAGCGTCGGTCACGAAGTGCGGGGAAATGAAGCCCTTATCGAACTGCATACCCTCGGTGAAGTCGAGCTCGAGCGCCGTGGTCGAGGACTCCTCGACCGTGATGACGCCATCCTTGCCGACCTTGCCGAAAGCCTCCGCGAGGAGTTCGCCGATCTCTGCATCCTGCGAGGAAACGGTCGCGACAGACGCGGTCTGTTCCTTCGAGTCAATGTCGATTGCGATCTCGCCGAGCTTTTCGCTGAGTGCCTCGACGGCCTTCTCCATACCGCGCTTGAGCGCTGCGGGAGCCGCGCCCGAGGCGACGTTGCGCAGGCCCTCGTGCACGAGGGCCTGAGCGAGAACCGTCGCGGTGGTCGTGCCGTCGCCGGCAACGTCGTTGGTCTTGGTCGCCACTTCCTTCGCGAGCTGGGCACCGAGATCCTCGTACGGATCCTCGAGCTCAACCTCGCGGGCGATTGTCACGCCGTCGTTGGTGATGGTGGGGGCGCCCCATTTCTTGTCGAGGACGACATTGCGGCCCTTGGGGCCGAGCGTCACCTTGACGGTGTCCGCGAGCTTGTCAACGCCGCGCTCAAGGGCGCGGCGCGCCTCCTCGTCGTAAATGATTTCTTTAGCCACGATGAGCCTTTCAGCCTTCGATGATTGCGAGAACGTCGCGCTGGCTCAGAACGAGGTACTCCTCGGAGCCGTACTTGAGCTCGGTGCCGCCGTACTTCGAGAAGACGACCTTGTCACCGACCTTGACGTCCATGGGGATACGTGCACCCTTGTCGTCGAAACGGCCTTCGCCCACGGCGACGACCTCGCCCTCCTGGGGCTTTTCCTTAGCGGTATCGGGGATGATCAGGCCTGAAGCAGTCACCTGCTCGGCTTCGAGCGGGCGGACGACGACACGGTCCTCGAGGGGCTTAATGGAGACCGACATGCGACCTCACTCCTTCTTTTATCAATGTGAAGTTGACGGGTGTGCCTCGGTGGGATGCTCGTCGTCGCGGTGCCGAGCAACCCGGCGCACCATTTGGCACTCTCACGCTGAGACTGCCAACGAATTCCACACTAGTGTGCCGGTTAGCACTCGTCAAAGCTGAGTGCCAGCTTGGTGCGCACCCAAACCCCCACAACCCCTATGCAATCCAGAACAAGACGGGGCGTTGGTCCCGAACGTCTGTGTCCCGCGCGTCACATATCCGGCATATCGGAATCGGCGTTCCATATCACACCTACCGCCCTAGCGCGAGCGCGAGTCCACTTCGTAAGATTGAAGCACGTGAGAATGCAGCGGTGGAGCGCCCTCTACCGCCACTTTTCGCGCCTAATTCCAAACAAACGGTAGTGAGGAACACACAAAAATGACCATCATCCGCTCGATCTTCAAGACCTTCGAAAACCTCGCTGATCACATGGTGGGGCAAGACGTCGAACGTCACAACACGGTGGACAAGAACCGACTCGGTGGCGACTTCGCCGCCATTGCCCAGGCCCGCAGCGCCCAAGGCCTCACCACTCTCGGCCTCGGTCGCTAAAAACTTCAGCCTCATCTACCGAACGCCCCGCGCGCCGCTCACCCGAGCGATGCAGCGCAGGGCGTTTTTTCATACCCCGCACCAGGCGTCAGGCACTGCGCTCAGCCAATCGCGGCAACCCACTCGTGGGAACCGTCGGAAAAGTACTGATCCTTCCAGATCGGCACGCGCGCCTTCACCTCATCCACGAGATCCGCACACGCCTCGAAGGCACGGGCTCGGTGCGGGGCCGCAACCGCCGCCACAAGCGCGGAATCCCCCACCTCGAGCCCACCGTGACGATGGCCCGCCGCAACGAGAACGTCCGGGTAGCGCTCAGCGATCGTGCGCACGACCTCCCTCATGACGTCGCCGGCACTCGGATGCGCCTCATAGGCGAGGCGCTCCACCCCACGCCCCTCGTCATGGTCACGCACGAGACCGTCGAAAGTGACGAGGGCGCCACATCGCCTGTCCTCCACAAGCCGAACCATCTCGGCGACCGCAATCGGCTCGCCGCTCACACTCGCGTGGCGCACGCGTTCCTCGACACCACCGAGGTGGGGATCGCGCTCATCCTGCGCGGGCTTCGCACCTTCACTCATTCATGCCCTCCTCCATCGCGCTGGCGAAGCACGTGCTCGAGAATCGGCTCGAGCACAGCCATGCCATCTTTCACGCCGCCGCGTGAGCCCGGAAGATTCACCACGAGCGTGCGACCAGCAAAACCGGCAAGCCCTCTACTGACAACCGCGTACGGCGTCGATTCAGAGCCCTTAAGGCGCAGCGCCTCGGCGATCCCGGGGATCTCCCGCGTGAGATGCGGGCGAGTTTCTTCCGGTGTGACGTCGCTCGGCGTGAGGCCCGTGCCTCCCGTCGTGATCGCGAGATCTACCCCGGCTGATATGGCCTCACCAAGGGCGCGGCCAACGTCGGAACCATCCGGGACCACCGTGACCCCGCACCCGCGAAACCCGCACCGCTCAAGCCAAGCCGAAAGCTCTGGCCCCGTGAGGTCCTCGTATTCGCCGCGGGCCGCGCGCGTCGAGGCAACGATCACGCATGCCGACCATCCACGCTCCTCCACGAGGCTCACGCCGCGCCGCCTTTCTCACCGCTCGCGACCTCGCGGTCCCAATCGCCGCTCTTCCCGCCCGACTTCGCAAGCACCTTGACATCGCCGATGACCGCGAGGTGGTCAACAGCCTTAATCATGTCGTAGACCGTAAGTGCGGCGACGCTCGCAGCCGTGAGTGCCTCCATCTCGACCCCCGTTTTGCCTTCGGTCTTCACACGCGCGTTCACCTCGAGAATCTCGGGCGCGATGCGCGCGAAGTCCACGGTGACCTTGGTGATCGGCAGCGGGTGGCACAGCGGGATGAGCTCGTGCGTGCGCTTTGCCGCCATGATGCCCGCGACGCGTGCAACGCTGAGTGCCTCCCCCTTTGGAAGGTCGCCCGTGAGGATGCGATCGACCACGTCGGTGCGGCTTGTGAGAGTCGCGCTCGCGCTCGCTTCTCGGGTCGTCACGGCTTTGCCGGAAACATCGACCATGTGGCTCGAACCGTCGGCGCGCACGTGCGTAAGATCCGCATTGGCGTCGGTGTTGTTGCGTGTCATCGAAGAATCATCACCTCGTGAATATCTCCGTCGGCCACGTGCGTGACCTCCGCAGGAATGAGCACGAGCGCGTCGCTCAGGGCAAGCGCGCCCAGAAGATGCGAGCTCGCTCCGCCCACGAGCTTCACGGTTGAATCGGTGTTGAGGCGCGCGCGGCGCACCTGCACGAGGCCCTCGGGGGAAGGCTCCGTCTCGCCGGTTTGCGTGCGCACGGGCAGCGACATGCGCGGCCGAGGCGGCGCACCGAGCGCATCACGCACGAACATCTCAAGGCTCACGAACGCCGAAACGGGATTGCCGGGAAGCGCGATCCACGCGACCTCTCCGTGGTCAGCCTCGAGCACGCCGAGGCCCTGCGGGCCCCCCGGCTGCATCGCCACTTTGTCGAAAGCGAGGCGCAGCGGCGAACTGGGCATCTCGGCGGCCTGTCTGATCGGCTCGAGAGCGCCGGCACTCACGCCACCGCTCGACACCACGAGGTGCGCCTTCGCGGCCTCACACGCCGCGCGTACCTCGTCGAGAAGCGCTCGCGGATCATCCGGTACGCGCAGCCTGGCGCACACCTCGATTCCGGCTTCCTCGAGCGCAACACCGATGAGCGGCGAATTCGCATCGAAAATACGCCAATCATCGGCAGCGTCATCGCCTCGATCGCGCAGTTCACTCCCGGTTGAAACGACAACGGCGCGCAGGGGCTCGCGCACCTCCACTTCGGCTACACCCACCGATGCCAGGTGACCGATGAGACGCGGCGTGAGCAGCTGACCTGCGCGCGCCACGACATCGCCGCACTCGGTGTCACTTCCCGCGTGCCGCACGAAACGCCCCTCGGTGCGGTGCTCGGGGGCAAGGCGGAAAATGAGGTCCGACGGCAGCCGGCAAGCGTCGGACCCATCGCGTGTGAGCTGTGAAAAACGCCGAACATCCGTGGCCTCAACCGGGATCACGGCGTTCGCGCCCGCGGGGATCGGGGCGCCCGTCATGATGGGGCGAGCCGTGCCTGGCTCGAGATTTGAGGGCGCTTCGCCCGCCGCGATGAGCGGACCGAGCGGAAGACTGATCGAAGCCCCATCCGGGGCGTTCGCGAGGCTCGCAACGTGCAGCGCGAAGCCATCCATCTGCGAATTCGCCACGGGTGGGACGTTCACGGGCGAGGTCACGTCGCGCGCGAGGACTCGGTCGCGGGCGCTCTCGATTCCGACAGTTGCCACGCCCGGCGCGTGCGGAGAATCCAGCACGGCGCTCATGAGCTCACGAAGGCTCCGCCGATGCTCGGCGAGAGGGATGCGACCAGGCGCGAGGCGCGACTCGTGCTCCACAGTGCTGTTCCTTCCTCGTGTGGCCAGGGCCTCTAGGGTAGCGCGCGAAAGTCCCCTAAGCTGGTGTGACACCTCTTTCGCGAGACCCCAAAGGAGAGCATGTCGATCGACCTCGGGATGCCGAAGCCCCGCGCCATGGACCCCATCGAGGAAACTCCCTCGACCGAGGGGCGACCAGCAACGGGCGCACTCCTCGACACCTACGGCCGCACGGCGACCGATCTGCGAGTTTCGCTGACGGATTTCTGCAACCTGCGCTGCACCTACTGCATGCCCGAGGCCGGGCTCCAGTTCTTGAAAAGGCCGCAACTCATGAGCGTCGATGAAATCGCGAGATTCGTGCGCATCGGCGTGGAGAACCTTGGAATTCGCGAGGTGCGCTTCACGGGCGGCGAGCCGCTCACGCGCGCCGATCTCCCCGACATCATCGAGTCGGTGGCAGGGCTTTCGCCGCGACCGGACATCTCCCTCACGACCAACGCCATTGGTCTCGAGAAGCGAGCCGAAACACTCGTGGCCGCCGGCTTGGACCGCCTCAACATTTCCCTCGATTCGGCGCACTCCGAAACGTTTGAAGCAATGACCCGCCGCCCGTTCCTCCATCGCGTTTTGCAGGGCATCGATGCCGCACGTGACGCAGGGCTGAGCCCCATCAAGATCAACGCGGTTCTCCAGCCCGGTGCCAATGAACACGAAGCCGCAGAGCTCCTCGCGTGGTGCCTCGAGCGGGGACTCGAGCTTCGATTCATCGAATACATGCCTCTCGATGGCGCGGGTCGCTGGAACCGCGAACGCATGGTCACGGCGAGCGATGTGTGGCAGCTTCTCAGCCCCTACTACGTGATGCACCCCGTGCGCGAAGCACGCGGCGGCGCCCCCGCCGAGAAGTTCGACGTGTGGCCTAGGCCCGCCGTTGCGGCCCCCGGTGCTCCGGGCACGATCGCGGGAGAGCTCAAGGCACGCGGCATCGATCCTGCGAACACGGAAGCGGTGCGCGGCGTTCTGCCTCCCGCCCCCGGTGAACCGTTTGCGGAAGCCGGCGAAAGGCCGCACGAGCAGGCGCTGGGCACCGTCGGAATCATTGCCTCCGTGACCCGGCCTTTTTGTGCGGACTGCACCCGCACCCGCCTCACCGCCGAGGGGCGCGTGCGCACGTGCCTGTTCTCGCACAGCGAGACCGACCTGCTCAGCCTCATGCGCCAAGGCGCGAGCGACGAAGCCATCGCTGAGCGGTGGCGCGCCGCCCAATGGGGCAAGCAGGCAGGCCACGGCATGGATCGCAGCGATTTCGTGCAGCCCGAGCGGCCCATGAGCGCCATCGGAGGATAGAAACATGAGTGAAAGGAGCGGCGAGATGACGAGCGCCGACGTTCGCTTTTTTGCCGGCGCGGCCCATGCTTTTGGCACGAGCCAGCACACGGTCGAATTCGAGGGGACAACTCTCGGGGACTTGCTCGAGGCCTTGCGTGCGGGAGCCGTCGAGTCGGCAGGGCCCGACTCCGCTACGGTGCTCAGGCGATGCAGTTTCCTCGTGAACACGGTGAGCGAGAACGACCCGTCGGCAGAGCTTTCCCCTGGGGAAGACGGCACGCTGCGCGTCGACGTGCTGCCACCCTTCGCGGGAGGCTAAGGGCGAAGCGTCACCGAAGCCACGTAGCCGCCCGCCATGTTCGCAACCTCAATCCCGAGGGTCGCGAGCTCGGCCTGGGCCGCTGCCGATCGAGCACCACCCGCGCAGTGCAGGATCGCACCGCGAAGATCACCTACCTCGCTCAAAGGCCCGACGCCTGCCCGCTCCCCTCGCGCAAACTCCATGAGCTGGGTCTTTGGGATGTTGACGGCGTGAGGCAGCATGCCCTCTGCTGCCTCCGACTCTTCGCGGATGTCAATGAGGAGTCGGCCGGTCGCGGCCTCCCGCAGTGCCTCCGCTGGCGAAAGAACCTCCGCCCGCACCGGCGCGGCCCCGGAGGCTTCTACTGCGGGGAAGCCGCACGTCTCAACGAGGTCCTCGATTTCGGTGACGGGCGCACGGTCCTTTCGGCGTGCGACGTCGATGCGCGTCCAGTCGCCGGTCAGGGCACTATAGAGCTGGATTCGCCCATAGAGCGGGGACCCGAGTCCCGTAAGCACCTTGAGGGCTTCCATCGCCATCGTCGAGCCAATCACGCCCACGAGTGGCCCGAGCACCCCGGCCTCACTGCAACTTGGAACCTCGCCAGGCTCCGGCGGTCGCGGATGCACGTCGCGATAGGTGACGCCGCGACCTTCGTCGCCGAAGAACGCTGCGACCTGACCGTCGAACGCGAGGATAGATCCCCAGATCAGAGGCACATTCAGGATCTCGCATGCATCGGACACAAGGTAACGAGTCGGGAAATTATCGGTGCCGTCGAGCACGAGGTCATGGCCCGCGAGAATCTCAAGCGCATTGGTCGGAGTGAGCACTTCTCGGATTTCGCGCACGTGAACCGCGTGGTTGAGTGCGTGCACGGCTTTGGCAGCGGAGGAAACTTTTGGAGTTCCGACGGCCGCTTCGGAATGAATAACCTGACGCTGCAAGTTGGAACTATCCACGAAATCTGCATCGATGACGGTCAATGAGCCCACTCCGGCCGCGGCGAGATACTGGAGGATTGGCGCCCCGAGACCACCGGCTCCCACGACTGCGACCTTCGCTGAACTTAGTCTTTGTTGACTCTCGGGCGTGAAGCCCGGCAGGAGAAGGTGCCGCGAGTAGCGCCGATAGTCCGCACCGCTCAGTGCGGAGCCCGAACCTTCGGGTGCATAATTAACCATGACTTCCAGTCTCAGAGTTTGACTTCACATGAGGCGAATCGGAATAATCCACAAGAATGGCGTGGTGAACCACCTCACATGGGGTACAGTTCAACCGTTCCATGAATAGTTCATGACCTTTCCGTGACGCCACTGTTCACATTACGAGAATAGGCGCCCCAGTTCGCGAATTGAACTACTCTGAAGCATCCCCGCGCCCCAGGGCGCATCCGGTCCCACCGCCCACGGGCGGCGATACGAAATAAGGAAAACGCACGTGTCCCTTATGTCCACCAACCTCAGCGACCCTCGCGCCGCAGCACCCCCGCGCCGCCAGTGGAGCGCTAAGGATGTCGACGAGCGTAAGACCGCTCTGATCGGAGCACTCTCGTGACAAAGTATCTTCTTCGCCGCTTCGCGAACTACGCGATCCTCACCGTCGTGGCTACCGTGTTCGCCTACATCGCGGCCGGCAGCTTCTTCTATCCGCGTCGCCGCTGGCTCGGGCAAAACCCCCCGATCCCCGAGGCCTCGATTGACGCTGCCCTCAACGAACTCAACATGAACGACAAGGTGCCGATCCTCCAGCGCACCTGGACCTGGCTTTCGAACATCGTTGTCAAGCCGTGGAGCGAGAAGCTCGGCAAGGACATCTCGGGCCAGTGGGTCATCGACCAAATGGCGATGCGCGCGGGTGTTTCGCTGCGCCTCCTGATCGCCGGTGCGCTTCTTGGTGCGATCATCGGTGTCGCCCTCGGCGTGTGGGGCGCTGTTCGGCAGTACAAGCTTTCGGATCAGGTCGTCTCATACGCCTCGTACATTCTGATCTCGACCCCCACCTTCGTGGGCGGCCTCTTGATGATGGTCGTCGCGACCAAACTCAACCAGGCGCTCGGCACGCAGCTCATCCGCTTCAGCGGCTCCTATTCGCCGACTTTCCGAGCCCAGGGCGGCATGACAGCCTTCCTCGACAGCGTCAATCACTTGATTCTGCCGACCATCGTCCTCGCGGCCTTCGGCGCGGCGAGCTACTCGCGCTACCAACGCTCGATCATGCTCGACGTTCTCGGAAGCGACTTCATTCGCACGGCCCGTGCGAAGGGTGCAACGCGTAACCGCGCTCTTGTGAAGCACGGCGTGCGCGTGGCGCTCATTCCCATGTCCACCTACTTCGCGTACTCCTTCGGCACTCTCGTCGCAGGCGCCGCGTTCCTCGAGATGATCTTCTCGTGGGCCGGCATGGGTCAGTACGGCATCAACGCGGTTCAGCAATCCGATGTGAACGCCCTCGCGGGCAACGTGTGCTTCACGTCGATCGTGATTCTGTTCTCCTCGATGCTTTCCGAAGTTCTTTACGCGGCGCTTGATCCGCGAGTGAGGGTGTGACGTCATGAGCGCAAGCAATCCAGTTCCCCCCGTGAGCGACGCGACCGAAGCTCCGGAAGCCGTTCCCATGACGGAAGCGGAAGAGGCAGCGGGCACCGCTGCGGGCCCGGAAAAGGGCAAGAAGAATAAGGGCGAAAAGAAGCGCCAGAAGCCGCTTTCCAGGTGGGCTCTCGTGTGGCGCCGCCTCAAACGCAAACCGAACTTCTGGATCGGCGCAGTCGTCCTTGGCGTGATCGTCCTGTTTGCGATCTTCGGCAACATTCCGAACGTGTACGAACTCGGCGAAACCGATTCGTACAGCTACAATTCGCCGCCGAGCGGCCAGCACTGGTTCGGTACCGACGCGATCGGCGTTGACCTTTACGCGTCGATGGTTGAGGCACTGCGAAAGTCGCTTCTCATCGGCCTTCTGGCCGCGCCCGCGGCAACGCTTATTGCAGCGTTCGTGGGCTCGCTCGCCGGCTACATCGGTGGCAAGCTCGAGACCTTCGTGAACTGGATCATTAACCTCCTGCTCGTGCTGCCCGTGTTCTACGTGCTCATGATCATTTCGCCGCTCCTTTCCAACGTGAGCTGGATCGTCATCGTCGTGGCGATCGCAGGTTTCGGCTGGATGGTCATGGCGCAGATTGTCAAGAACCAGACCAAGTCCCTCAAAGACCGCGAATACGTGAAGGCCGCGCGCTACATGGGCGTGGGAACCACCACGATCCTCGCGCGCCACATCATCCCGAACGTGGCGTCGCTGCTCATCATCGACGCGGCGCTCGGCGTGAGCGGTGCGATCCTGGCCGAAACCTCGTTGAGCTTCTTCGGTCTCGGTATTCAACCGCCCGACGTCTCGCTGGGAACTCTCATCGCGAACGGCCAGAACGCGGTTCTTACCCGCTGGTGGCTCTTCGTGATTCCCGCAGCCTTCCTTGTCGCCCTGCTCACCGCCGTGAACCTTCTTGGCGACGCTCTTCGCGACGCAATCGATCCCACGAGCGAGGTCAACCGTGCCTGAACCACTTCTTTCCGTCAAAGACCTCACGGTCACCTTCCCGAACGCCGCCGGCGATGTTCGCGCCGTGCGTGGCGTGAACTATGACGTCAACGAGGGCGAGTTCCTCGGCATCGTTGGTGAATCCGGCTCGGGCAAGTCCGTGAGTTCGATGGCCGTCATGGGCCTTTTGCCCTCCTCGGCGAAAATTACGGGCGAAATCACCTATCGCGGTGAGTCGCTCCTGCGTAAGTCCGATCGCCAGCTCTCCGACCTTCGCGGTCGCGAGATTTCGATGATCTTCCAGGACCCGTTGAGTGCCCTCACGCCCGTGTACACGATCGGGCAGCAAATCGAGGAAGCACTCACGCTTCACCACTCGAATATGAGTTCGCAGGCACTGCGTGCGCGCTCGATCGAGCTTCTGAAGATCGTGGGTATCCCCGCCGCCGAGCGACGCGTCAAGGCGTTCCCCCATGAGTTCTCGGGCGGTATGCGCCAGCGCGCCATGATCGCGATCGCGATGGCGAACGACCCGAAGCTCATCATCGCCGACGAGCCGACGACCGCTCTCGACGTGACCATCCAGGCGCAGATTCTCGAGGTTCTTCAAAAGGCCAAGGAAGTCACGGGTGCTGCCGTCGTGCTCATTACGCACGACCTTGGCGTTGTTGCGGGCAATGTTGATCGCGTCGCGGTCATGTACGCCGGCAAGCTCGTGGAAAAAGGCGGCGTCGACGAGATCTTCGCCGAGCCCCACATGCCCTACACGATGGGCTTGCTCCGCTCGGTTCCGAACATGCTCACGGCTGGCAAGGATCGTCTTGTGCCCCTCGAAGGCCGCCCGCCGAGCCTCGCCAACCTCAAGCCCGGTTGCCCGTTCGCGGACCGCTGCCCCGCAGCCATCGATATCTGCCGCACGGAGGAGCCGGAGCTCACGACCCATGTTGGCGATGCGAGCCGTGAGGTCGCGTGCCACCGCGCAAAGGAGATCGCGGCGGGAACCCTGAAGCCGTCGGATATTTTCCCCCGCCCCCCGCACGTGGAGCGCGCGATCAAGGATCACTCGGCCGAAAAGCCGATCGTGAAGGCCACCGAGATTCAGCGCCACTTCCCGCTCTATAAGGGTGCCGTATTCCGCCGCCAGGTGGGCGTCGTGAAGGCCGTGGATAACGTGTCCTTCGAGATCAAGCCGGGCCAGACCCTCGGCCTCGTGGGCGAATCCGGTTCGGGTAAGTCCACGACAAGCCTCGAGATTCTCGAGCTTGTTGCGCCGCAGCACGGCACTCTCGAGGTGAGTGGCGTGGATGTGTCGACCCTCAAGAACAAGAAGGAACGCCTCGCCCTGCGAAAAGACGTGCAGATCGTTTTCCAGGATCCGATGGCGGCCGTCGATCCACGCATGCCTGTGGGCGACATCATCGCCGAGCCTCTCACCGTTCACAAGGTGCCGAAGGATGAACGCTACAAGCGCGTGTATGAACTCCTCGAACGCGTGGGCCTCGACCCGGAAATGGCCGATCGTTACCCCCACGAATTTTCCGGTGGCCAGCGCCAGCGCATTGGTATTGCGCGCGCGCTCATCACCGAACCTAAGCTTCTCGTGCTCGATGAGCCCGTCTCGGCGCTGGACGTGTCCGTCCAGGCCGGCGTGATCAACCTGCTCGAGGATCTCCGCGATGAACTCGGTTTGAGCTATCTGTTTGTGGCTCACGACCTCGCGATTGTGCGCGAGATCGCCGACCAGATCGCGGTGATGTATTTGGGTCGCATCGTTGAATACGGCCCTGTCCAGGATGTCTTTGAGAACCCGAAGCATCCCTACACGCGTGCTCTCATGTCCGCGGTTCCCGTTCCGGATCCGAAGCTTGAGCGCGCCCGTACGCGAGTTCTTCTTGAAGGGGACCAACCAAGCCCCACTGAAGAGATCATCGGCTGCAATTTTGCTTCGCGCTGCCCCCTGATCGGGATGCTGAGCGAAGAGCAGCAGAACCTGTGCCGAACTGCGGACCCCGAGGGCACGCAGCTCGGAACCTCCCGCGTGGAATGCCATCATGCCGAGGAGACCTGGCGTCTAGTGGACGATCAGTAAAAACCCTTTGCCGCGAGCCTCAAACCCCCTTTTCCCTTAAAACGGGCCGCGGCTTCCCACAGGAAGTGAGAGAACCATGAAGATCACGAGTACTCGCCGACTTTTCCTCCAAGGCACGGCTATCACCGGTGTGGCCGCGGCCGTGGCCGGTTGCTCGCAGAAGAGCGCCGAGGAGCAGAAGGACGCCAACAAGAAAAAGAATGACGCCGCTGCGAAGGAAGCAGAGAAGCTTCCCTCGACCGCGTGGGATCGACTCGATTATGAGCAGGTTGCCGACGGTGGCACGCTCATGATCGCGATCGGTCAGATCCCCGCGAACTGGAACCCCAGCCACATCGATGGCAACGAAGTATCCACGACGGATATCTCGAAATGGAAGGGCTTTGACGCCAATATCAAGGCGGACGAGAAGGGCGAGATGAGCCCGAATCCCGACTACGTCGAGTCGGCTGAAATCACGAGCGAGGATCCCCAGATCGTCACCGTGAAGTTCAACAAGAAGGCCGTGTGGGACAACGACGGCTCTCCCGTGACGGTGAACGATCTCATCGCCGAGTGGAAGGCCTGCAACGGCGAGAACGAAGAGTTCGCTACTGTGACGACCCAGGGCTGGGACTCGATCAAGGAGATCCGCGCGAAGGATGACTTCACCGCGGAAATCGAGTACAAGACTGCGTTCCCCGACTGGTTGAGCTTCACCTATCCCTCGGGCCCGAAGGCACTGTTCGAGACGCCTCAGGCCTTCAACACCGGCTACGTGAACGACCCGGTTCCTGGCTGCGGCCCGTTCACGATCACGAACATTGACCGCAACGGCGGCGTTGTCACGTTGGAACGCAATGACAAGTGGTGGGGCCGCGCCCCGAAGCTTGAGAAGGTCATCTTCAAGGTCACGACTCAGCAGAACATGCCGCAGTCGTTCGCGAACGGCGAGATCGACATTATCGACATCGGCGATGGCGACACGCTTGGTCAGGCGAAGGGCCGTAAGGGTGCTCAAATCCAGCGCTCGAATGGTCTCACCTGGACCCACCTCACGATGAACGTCAACGGTGGCGGCGGGGTTCTCGAAGACGTCGAGGTACGCAAGGCAATCTTCGCCGCCGTGGACCGCAACGCGGTGGGCCGTTCCGTCGTTGAGCCCCTCGAGGCGCCCGTTGTTCTCAAGGACAACTACGTCTACATGCCTGGCCAAGAGGGCTACGAGGATTCGTTCGATGGCGACCTTTCGGGCGACGCTGAGACCGACAGGGCAAAGAAGATCCTCGAGGACGCCGGCTACGAGCTCAAGGGCGACGTGTACGAGAAGGACGGCAAGCCGCTCAAGTTCTCGA
The DNA here is from genome assembly GCF_003989295.1 of Dermabacter sp. HSID17554. NCBI lineage: Bacteria > Bacillati > Actinomycetota > Actinomycetes > Micrococcales > Dermabacteraceae > Dermabacter > Dermabacter sp. HSID17554. The sequence continues at coordinate 65,610 of NZ_RBLW01000004.1, forward strand.
TCGTCATCCCCGCAGAGACGAAGTCGAACGAGGACCGTGCCCGCCAGGTCATGACGAACCTCAACCAGGCTGGTTTCAAGGTCGACCTCAAGACGGTTCCGAGCGATAAGTACTTCACGGACTACATTCTCAAGCAGAACTTCGACTTCGCGACGTTTAGTTGGGTGGGTACTCTCCTTGCGGAACTGTCGAGCTCGAACACGTACCTGCCGGATTCGAACCAGAACTACACCGGCTTCAAGGATGAGAAGCTCAACGAGATCAACAAGCGCCTCCAGACCGAGCTGGATAAGGACAAGCGCCGCGAGGTCGCGAACGAGTACTCGAAGCAGGTCGCTTCGGGCTACACGGTTCTCCCGTTCTATGCGACGCCGAACATCACCGGCCTGAAGGAAGGCCTCGTGAACATCGGCTCCGCGCAGTTTGAGAAGGTGGACTACACGGCGGTGGGCTACAAGAAGGGCATGGAGGGCTAAGCCTTCGTCGCGCTAGCGCGCCGCACACGATGTGGCCCCGCTTTTGTGCATACGCGCAAAAGCGGGGTCACTTTTGTTCATCTCCAATGTTCGTTGCCCCACAACTACCCCTCTCAACAGGCCTTATGTCCGAAATACCGATGAAACGTGGATAACATTAACGTGGAATTACCCCCTCTCGAGAAAGGCCATCATGGCTTTCACTAGCACCCGTCGTCTCTTCCTCCAGGGCACCGCGCTCACCGGCGCTGCCGCAGCCCTCACGGCGTGCTCGCAAAAGAGCGCGGAGGAACAGGCAAAGCAGGCAGGCGCCGCTAACGACAAGGCAGTCGAGGAGCAGATGAAGCTGCCCTCGACCGCGTGGGAGCGCGTTGAGTACGATCAGGTCGCCGACGGCGGCACCTTCACGATCGCCATTTCGCAGGTTCCCGCGAACTGGAACCAAAGCCACATTGACGGCAACGAGGTTTCTCTCTCCGCGATCATGGAGACCGTCTGCCCGGAGACTCCGCTCAAGGCTTCAGAAAACGGCGAGGTCGAGCCTGATCCCGACTACATTAAGTCGGCTGAGCTCACGAGTGAGGATCCGCAGATCGTCACCGTGAAGTTCAATGAGAAGGCCGTGTGGAGCGACGGCACGCCCGTGACGGTCGATGACCTGATTTCTCAGCAGAAGGCCCAGAACGGGCAAAACGACAAGTACCAGACCGCTTCGACGACCGGCTGGAGCTCGATTAAAGAGATCCGCAAGATCAGCGATTTCGAGGCGGAGGTCGAGTACGCGGAGACGTTCCCGTTCTGGAACGTGTACCTGTACCCGAGCCTGCCGAAGGCAGTCACAGCAACGCCCGAGGCGTTTAACGGCCTGTCGACCGAGCCGACTCTCACGCGCGGTCCATTCGCGATTGACAACATCGACGCGACCGGCGGCGTGATCACCGTCAAGCGTAATGACAAGTGGTGGGGCCGCGCCCCGAAGCTCGAGTCGATCGTCTTTAAGGTGACGACCCAGCAGAACCAGGCGCAGGCGTTCGTGAACGGCGAGCTCGACTACATCGATATTTCCGATGGCGATACCTACGGTCAGGCGAAGGGTCGCAAGGACGCCGTGATTCAGAAGTCGAACGGTCTTTCGTGGTCGCACCTCACGCTCAACGTGGGCGGCGGCGAGGGTGCGCTCGGCGACGTCAAGGTGCGCGAGGCGATTTTCCGCGGCATCGACCGCAACGCCGTGGCTCGTGCGGTCATGGAGCCGCTCGAGTCGCCCGTGATCCTCGTGAACAACTACATTTACATGCCTGGCCAGGAGGGTTACGAAGATTCCTTCGGCGACCTGAAGTTCGATCCGGAGGCGTCCGCGAAGCTCCTCGAAGAAGCCGGCTACAAGAAGAATGGCGATGTGTACGAGAAGGACGGCAAGCCGCTCGCGTTCTCGATCATCATTCCGGCGGAGACGAAGTCGAGCGAGGATCGTGCACGCCAGATGATGACGAACCTCAACGCCATTGGCTTCAAGGTTGATCTTCAGACCGTTCCGGCGGACAAGTACTTTGACGACTACGTGATCCCGGGCCGCTTCGCTGCGGTCTCGTTCGGATGGCGCGGCACGCTCTTTGCGGAGCAGTCGGGCACGAACGTGTTCCTCAAGGATTCGGGGCAGAACTTCACGGGCTTCGCGCCGGAGAGCCTCGAGGGGCTCAACAAGGAGCTTCACTCGGAGCTTGACCCGAGCAAGCGCGTGGAGATCGCCAACAAGTTCTCGAAGGAGCAGTTTGGCGCGTTTACGGTGCTTCCGTTCTACGCAACTCCGACGATCATCGGCCTCACCGAGGGCTTCGTGAACGTTGGCGCTGCGCAGTTCGAGACGACGGACTGGACGGCCGTGGGCAAGAAGGCCTGATCGGTTTTCCGGCTTCGGGCCGGGTTCCGCTCTCCCCCGAGCGTTGGGGTGGGGTGGGGCCCGGCCCGTTTCGTTAACGCGGAGTTTTGGGGTCCGACGCTAGAGGGCCGACGTGAGAATCCCGAGAATGAGGAACGCGGCTGGGATGGCGAGGGCGGTGATCCTCGGTTTGGTGTGGAGCACGCCGGTTCCCGGGCCGGCGTCGGAATCTTTTTCGTGCCTGACCTGCCATGCTTCCCACGCGTGGACGAGCACGCGTGACGGCGAGCGTTCTCGGTCGTTGCGGAGGCGTTCGGCGGGGCCTACGTGTCCGCGGTCGGCATAGCGGTCGCGGCCCGAGATGCGTACGTGCGCGTCAGCGGGTTTGTCGCGGCCAATGCCCGGGGCGTTCCATGCGGTGACCGTGCGGGTGGTGCCGCTTTCGGTGCGCGCGCGAATCGAAACCATGGCGCCGAGGCCGATGTGATCGATCGCGGCGTAGGGGGCGCTGTATTCGTGAAAAACGTTGCGCACGACCACGCCGGCGGGGTACACGAGGGTCGCGGGTGAGAAGAGGACGAGCCACACGAGGGAGGCGGCGAGGCCGAGCCACGGACCGAACTGGAGCACGGTGTCCCAGCGGTTCTTGATGATCGCATCGACGAGGAGAAAAGCGATTACTGCCCACGTCACCGTGGGGATCCACAGCGCGCTTGCGGGCCGAAGTGTGAGTGGTTTTTCGCCGTTCGTGTCGAATCCGGGGGTCACTTGTCGCCTTCGACGGGATCGCCGATGTACTCGCGCACGAAACGCTTGACCTGATCGTGAGCGTCGGCCCAACTTTCGGCCTTGCCGGAACCCACGAGGTAGCCCACCACCATCGAGGCGAATGGGCCCGCGGGGCGCACGACGGTGTGGGCGGCGACGCCGGTGAGGGAGAGAATGAGGTCGCGATCGGCCTCAGTGAACGGCGGTTCGAAGCCCGCGTCGTTCGCGGAGGCATCAATGAAGCGCTGGAGGGCTTCGATCATTTTCGGGTCATCGGCCTTGGGGCTCATGCTGTCTCTCCTTTGTGCGGGGTCTTTGCGCCCATTATTGCCTATCGGGCGCGAAGGCTCCCGGCGAGCGAGAGGACGCGCACACGGTCTTTTTCGAGGATGAGGAGGGCATTGGCCTCGGCAAAGGGGCGAAGGCGCGACCCCTCGCATTCGGTCGCGATGAGGCTTCCGTTTTCGATGGCGAGGTGGGCGGGTTTCACGGTTGCGCCCGTCTTGAGAGGTTGTGCTTCACGGCGCACATTCCTCTCCGGGAGGGTGAGGGGACGCGAGGGGGAGCCGAGAAGCGGCGCGATGAACAGGTGGAACGCCGTAAAAGCTCCCACCGGTGTTCCTGGCAGGTGCACCATGGGGGTCGTGTTGCCCCCTTCGGCATGATCGACGGGAAGTCGCCCCACGCCCTGCGGCCCGCCGGGGCGCATCGCGAGGTGTTCGAACCGCGAACAGTTAAGACCCGGCGTATCGCCGAAGCCCTCACCGAAGGCGGCCTTCACGACGTCGCGGGCCCCGGAGCCCACCCCTCCCGTCGTCACGATGAGATCGTGGCGAGGGGCGATCGACCGCGCGAGAGCGATGAGTTCTGCGGGATCATCCCCCACGTGGTGGATGCTCGCCTCTGCGCCAAGCCTTGCGCACGCGGCCTGGAGCATGGGCCCGTTCGATTCGAGCACGGCGCCCGGGCGTGCGCCCGCGCCTGCCTGCAGGTCGGTCACGAGTTCATCGCCCGTCATGACAATCGCGACCTTGCGTGGCCTCGTGAGCCTCGCGTGGGTGACGCCCACCGAAAGCGCGATGCCGATGATCTGGGGTGTCACAAAATCCCCCTTGCGCGCGAGGAGGTCCCCCGCGGGAATCTCCTCGCCGACCTTACGCACGTGCCGTCCGGGCGTGAGGGCCTTTGCTCGCTCGGCTTCGGGGATCGTCAGGGCGATGCGGGCGGGGGCTTCGGCGGCGGTGGGGTCGGCGTCAGTGAACTCGACCGGGATCACGGTGTCGAGATCGTCGGGCATGAGCCCGCCCGTCATGATGCGTGCGGCAGTTCCCGGGCGGCGGTTGCCGACGGCTGCTCGGCCCGCAGAAATGTCACACGTGACCTCGAGGTGCGCGGGGCATGCGTCGGAATCCCCCTCCCCGAGACCAAGTTCTCGCGTGCTCACCGCGAAACCATCCATCGCGCTCATGCGGAAGTCCGGCGCGGGGAGGCGGGCGGTGAGAGGCTCGGCAAGCCTTCGGCCTAGAGCCCTCTCGAGTGGGGCTTCTTCCGTGCGGTCGGGGGCAAGCGCGGCGAGGCCAAGAACCGTGGCGCGCCATTCGTCGAGGCTTACATGCATAACCAGGGCTTTCCTCTTGAGGCAGTCATTGTTCACCAACGTACACGCCCGCGACACGCCACGCACTTACCAACCCATGTGTGAGGTGAGCCGCACGTACCCTACAATGAAGGCAACACCCGGAGTGACGAAGCCCGGGCCCGAATGCATCGATGCTTTCGGAACGCAGTGGAAGGATTCCCATGTTTAAACCCACCCGTCGTTCAGTTCTCGCTGCCTCCGCGGTTGGTGCCGCCGCCGCGGGGCTCGCTGCATGTTCCAATGATTCCTCCGGCGGCGCCGGTGGCGCGGCGAAGGCCGATTTTGAGGAGCGCGGCCCGATTAGCGTCGTGCGCGGCAAGGACAACACCGGTAAGTTCCAGGAATTCATCAAGCAGTGGAACGACAAGCACCCCGACGAAAAAGTCACGCTCATCGAGCTTCCCGAATCGGCAGACGAGCAGCGCTCGCAGCTCATCAACAACGCCCAGGCGAAGTCGGATGCCTACACGGTTCTTGGCCTCGACGTTGTGTGGACGGCCGAGTTCGCGGCCCAGCAGTGGGTCGTCGAGCTTCCCGAGGAGAAGTTCGAGCTCGATAAGCTCCTCCCCTCGACCGTCGAGACCGGCAAGTACTTCGATAAGCTCTACGCCGTTCCTTACACGACGAACGCCGAGCTGCTCTACTACCGCAAGGACCTCCTCGAGGCCGCCGGCTCGAACGAGCCGCCCAAGACCTTCGAAGAGATGTACCAGTTGATCGAGTCGATGCGCGGCACCGAAGAGGGCAAGGACACGCTCGGTTTTGGCTCGCAATACTCGAAGTACGAGGGTCTCACCGTGCAGCTCACGGGTCTTGCGAAGTCCGCGGGCAAGGACCTATTTGGGGCGGACGGCAAGCCGCAGGCGAACTCCAACGAGGCGAAGGCCGGCCTCCAGGCGGTCAAGGATGGTTTCGACAAGAACTACATCCCGAAGGAAGCCCTCACCTACAAGGAAGAAGAAAGCCGCCAGGCCTTCCAGGATGGCCGCCTCGCCTTCCTTCAGAACTGGCCTTACGTGTGGAACCTTGCGAACGCGGAAGATGGCTCTTCCTCCGTCAACGGCAAGTTCGACGTGTGCCCGGTCCCCGGTATCGGCGGGAGCGAGGGCGCGACCGCGCTTGGCGGTCTCAACTACGGCATCTCGGCGTTCGCGAAGAACAAGGGCACGGCGATCGACTTCATCGCGTTCCTCGCCAGCGAGGAGCAGCAGAAGGCCCAAGCACTCGCAACCGGCGAAGCGCCCGCGCACTCCGCCGTTTACGACGACCCCGAAGTGCTCGAGATGTACCCGTACTACAAGACCCTCAAGGCGGCCGTCGATGCCGGCACCGCCCGCCCGCAGGTCGTCAAGTACGGTGATGTGACCCAGGCGATCCAGGAAGCAGCCTACGACGTGTTGTCCGGATCCAAGGAGGTCAACGCTTCGCTCGACGCCCTCCAAAAGACCCTCGAGGAACTCCAGGCCTAACCCATCTCCACGAACCGGGTCCGCAGCGGCCGCCACGCGCTCGCTGCGGGCCCGGCATTCTTTTCAGCCACAGGACGGAATATCCGCATGTCACGCTCAAGGACCTCGAAGGGCGAGGGCCGCCTCGCCTATGTGCTTCTGTTACCCACTCTGCTTCTTCTCGCGATCGTCGTAGGCTTTCCGCTCGTGCTGTCCGTGTGGCAGTCGTTCTTCGTCGCAGGCGGCGGCATCGATCCCGAAACAGGCTTCATCAAGCAAGGCGACACGTTCGTGGGATTCCAGAACTACCTCGATGCCTTCACGTCCGTAGGCGCGGGCGCGGGTTTCTGGAATGCCTTTTGGAACACCACGTTGTTCACGATCATCGGCGTCAGCATCGAGACCGTCCTCGGCGTCGCGATGGCGCTCATCATGGCGCGCGCGATGCGGGCAACGGGCCTCATTCGCGCGTCGATTCTCGTGCCGTGGGCGATCCCCACGGTGGTGTCGGCGCTCATGTGGCAGCTCATTTTTGATGCGAACGGTATCGCGAACAAGCTCATTCAACATCAAGTGCTGTGGACCACCGAAGGGTGGCACGCAAAAGCTGCGGTGCTCATCGCCGATATTTGGAAAACAGCTCCCTACATTGGTCTTTTGACCCTCGCGGGCCTCCAAACGATCGATGAGCAGGTTTACGAGGCAGCGAAAGTCGATGGCGCGAATCGCTGGCAGACCTTCTGGCGGATCACGCTTCCCATGATTCGCCCCGTGCTCGTGGTGGCCGTGCTGTTCCGCATGCTCGATGCGATGCGCATGTTCGACCTCCCCTACGTGCTCCTCGGCAGGCTCGAATCCGGGCAAACTCTCTCGATGCTCGCGCAGGATGCCGCAACGAAAACGAACTACGGCATGGCGTCCTCGTATTCGATCGTGCTGTTCTGCTACATCTGCCTCGTGGCCTTCGTGTTCATCAAGCTCCTCGGCGCGGATGTGCTCGGTGAGAGCGCTGAGAAAAAACCCAAGAAGAAGAAACGACCGAGCTTGCTCGCCAATAAGAACGCCACCGTGACCGAGGGGAGCATGCCGTGAGTACTGCCGCTACCCATACCGCATCGACGACCACCGCTGAAGCACCGCGCACGCCCGTCACGCCCAAGAAAAAGAAGGGCAATGTGTGGGCGAAGATCACCGTGGGGCTCGGCGTCGCCTTCATCCTCGTGTACTGCCTCGCGCCGTTCTACTGGATGCTCGTGAGCTCGCTGCGCCTTCCCACAATGGGCCGCTCGACCGACCTCATCCCGAACCCGATCTCGTTCGAGAACTTCGCGGCGGTGTTCGACCCGGCGAATAGTTTCGGGAGAGCGCTCCTCAACTCGCTCATCGTCGCGGGCGGCACGACCCTCCTCGTGCTCGTGCTCGGCACCGCGGGCGCCTACGCCCTCGCGCGCCTCAACTTCTGGGGCAAGGTGCTCGTGATGTTTGCGATCGTCTCGACCTCGATGTTCCCCGTGATTACGCTCATCGTTCCGCTTCTGAAGCTGTTCAGCGGCGGCTACGATTGGGCGCCGATCAACTGGATCAACACCTACCAGGCAATGATCCTCCCAACGATCAGCTTCGCGCTCCCGCTCGCCGTGTGGAATCTCAACGCGTTTTTCCGCCAGCTCCCCGTGGAACTCGAACAGGCCGCAATGGTCGATGGCACGACCCGCCTCGGGGCGTTTACGCGCATCATCCTCCCGCTTGCCGCGCCGGGCATTTTCACGACGGCGATCATCACGTTCATCGCCGCGTGGAACGAGTTCCTCATTGCTCTCACGATGGTGAACGATCCCGCGATGCAAACCGCGAACGTCGCCATTTCGAAGTTCTCGGGCATCTCGCAGTTCGACACCCCGTATGGCACGAAGATGGCGGCGGGCGTGATCGTCACCGTTCCGCTCATCATCATGGTGCTCGTGTTCCAGCGCCGCATCGTTGGCGGCCTCAGCGCAGGCTCACTCAAGTAGTCGGTCGCGTAGCCTGGAGGGCATGAGTTCTTCCGGTCTTTCGCAGCTCCTCACGCCCGAGGGCATGGCCCTCCTCGATTCTCTTCCCGAGTACACCGAGGAGGGTTCTCTTGCGCTCTCCGCGAGATTGCGAGGCGAAGGCTATTCCGCCGAACTCGTCGCGGCGGCCCTCACGCAATCACGCCTGCGGGCAAAGGCCCGTGAGAAATTCGGGGACTTCGCCGGCAGCATGCTTTTCACGGCGCACGGTCTCGAACAGGCCACGCGCCTCGAGGTGGCCGCGCATCACGCGGCGCGTTTTCGCGACGCGGGCGTGCAGAGCGTGGCGGATCTTGGCTGCGGGCTTGGCGGGGACACGATCGCGAAGGCCGGGCTCGGCCTCGGTGTCCTTGGAGTGGAGTGCGATGAGGAAACGGCCGCGTTCGCGACCGTGAACGTGCGGCCCTTTCCGAATGCGCGCATCGAACTCGGTCGCGCCGAAGATTTCGATTTCTCGCGCGTGGATGCCGCGTGGTTCGATCCTGCTCGACGCGAAACTCGCCGCGGCCGCACGGCCCGCATGCACGATCCCGAGGAGGCCGCACCCCCTTTGTCGTTCGTGCGTGCGGCTGCCGAGCAGATCGGCGCGGTGGGGGCGAAACTCGCACCCGCGATCGACCACGAGCATCTAGTCGAGGGAACCGAGACGCAATGGGTCAGCTGGCGCGGCCAGGTTCTCGAGGCCTGCATGTACTTTGGCCCGCTCGCGAGGCGCGTCGGCGACGGGAAGCTCGCGGTGCCGGGCGAGGCAACCGTCGGACCTTCGGGCGCCCTCCCCGAGGGCGCCGTGATCACCCGCTCCACCCTCGTGCTCGGTTCCGACGGTGGCCCGGCCCAGCTCGTGCCCGATTCATGTGACGAGGCTGAGCTGCGCAACCCTCCCGTGGGCGAGGTCGGGGCGTTCCTGTGGGAGCCCGACGGCGCCGTGATCCGATCGGGTCTGCTCGGAACTCTCGCGAGGAAGCTCGGAGCGCACACGATCGAGGAGTCGATTGCCTACCTCAGCAGCGATGTGGCTTCCGAAGCGGCACTCTCCTCGCCCCTCGCGCGCGCATTCCGAGTGCGTGAGGTCATGCCGTTCACGGTCAAGAAAATCGCGGCGCGGCTGCGCGAGCTCGAGGTGGGCACGCTCGAGGTGAAAAAGCGCGGCATGGACATCGATCCGGCGCGCCTGAGGAAGGACCTCAAGCTCGATCGCCGCGCGCCGGGCTCGGCAACCCTGATCGCGACGCGGGCCGGCGGCCAAAGGGTCGCGATCATCGCCGAGCCCTGCTAGCCGCCCTCTCTGCTCCCTTTCTCCACCCTCATCGCGAGCGCGCCACCCGTCGGGAAGCTTTAGGCCGCCTCGAGCACGCGCTCCACAAAATCCGGGTAGTTCATGAGCTCGGGCTCGAGAAGCGCAAGGAGGGCGCGCTCCACGCCCCCGTCGCCGGTCTTCGCCTTGGCCTCATCGATCGCGCTCTGTTGCGCATCGGGCGAGGCAACACCATCGCGCTGACGGCGAATCCATCCGGCGATCGCGGGCACGGCGCCTTTTGCGTCGCGTCCCGCCTCTAGCTCCTTGAGGGCGATCGGCAGGATGCGAATGCGCAGCTTCGCGAGCGAATCGTTGCCAATTTGCGACAGCAGATGCTTGATGTGGGGGTTCTCGAACCGCTCGAGAAGAGCCTCACGGTAGGCACTCGCCTCCACAAAATCGGGCAGGTAACGTGAGGCCTCGTCCCACAGTGCCTCCACTTCGGCGCGCACCTCACTGTCGCCAATCGCCTCGGCGACGGTCTCATAGCCGCGGTTCACGGCAGCGTTCGCGAGGAGCGTGTGGGCGCCGTTGAGAAGCCACAGCTTGCGATTTTCGTACGGCTCAAGATCGTCTGTGAAGATCGCCCCGGCCTTTTCCCAGGCGGGACGGTCGCCCACGAACTCGCCCTCGATGATCCACGAGGCGAACGGTTCGGTCACCACGGGCGAGGCGTCCTCGAAGCCCGTGAGATCCTTCGCCGCCGCCCGGTCGTCGGCGGTGGCCTTAGGCGTGATGCGATCGATCGAGGTCGAGGTCACCGACACGTTCTCTTTGATCCACGCCGCGGCCTCACTCCCGAGGCACGCGGCATATTCATCGATCACGCCGCGCGTAAGCGGACCATTGCCGGGGAGGTTGTCACACGGCACAATCGTGATCGCTGCGGCGCCCGCGCGGCGGCGCGCCTCGAGGCCGAATACGAGACGTGCAAGTGCGGTTTCGAGCTGGGGAAGGCAAGCGTCGGACTCCCCCTCCCCCGCACCCGAGGCCTCGCCCACTTGCGCGAGTGCCTTCACATCTGCCTGCACGGCGCTGTTCGAGCGGTCGAGCGATCCTTTCGCGTCCGTGCCGTAGCCGGCCTCGGTGACGGTGAGCGTCACGAGCGACACGTCGGGGGAGCGAAGATCATTGCACAGTGCTTCGAGGTCGCCGGCCGCATGCGCCTCGGAGATCACCGACATGACCTCGGCGTCATCCCCCTCGGCACCGCGCACGACGAGCGTGTACAGGCAGTCCTGGGCCGAGAGTTCCTCTGCGGCGCGGGGGCTGCGGCCCGTATAGGCGGAGATCCCCCACGCCCCTTCGGGATCCACTTCGCTCGTGTACCACGCCTGGTGAGCGCGGAAGAACGCGCCAAGGCCCAGGTGGACGATGCGCACGGGGCGCGGCTCAAGGCCACCCTTCGCACAAATGTCAGCGTCGCGGCTGAGAACAGTCATCACTTCTCTCCCTTCGAAACTACGCTCTCGAGCTTGAACACGCGCGTCGGCTGATCGATCGTGAGTTCCCGAATAATCCGAAGCGCGCTCACCTTCGAAAGCCGCCCCTCCATGACGTAGCGGGCAAGGAACGCCGAGTCGCAGCGGCGCGCCATATCGTGGCGCGTGGGAATCGAGAGGAACGCGCGCGTATCGTCAATGAAGCCCGAGCCGCGCGTGAAGCCTGCAGTCTCGGTGATCGCCGAGCGGAAACGCATGATCGCGTCGGGCGCGTCAATGAACCACCACGGTGCACCGATGAACACGCTCGGGTAGAAACCGGCGAGCGGGGCAACCTCGCGCGAGTACATCGTCTCGTCGATCCCGAAAAGCACGAGGTGGAAGCCCTCCTCAAGCCCCACCTTTTCGAGAAGCGGGCGAATGTTGCGCGTGTATTCGATTCCTTCGGGAATGTCGTGGCCCGTATCGGGACCGAAGCGGTCGAACGTCGCCGATGAGTGGTTGCGGAACACATTCGGGTGGAGGGTCATCACCAGTCCATCCTCGGCGCTCATTTCGGCGCAGCGCACGAGCATCGCGCCCGTAAAGTCGCGCTTTTCGGCATCGGTCGCGGTGCCGTCAACGGCCTTGATGAGGAGCGCCTCGAGCGCGTCATCGTCAAGATCGATCGTGTACGGGGTCGGCACGCCGTGGTCGGCGGAAATCGCCCCTGCTTTGATGAAGCGCTCGCGCGAAGCCTTGAGTGCGCGCAGGTAATCCGCAAGCGAGCGCGGGTCGCCACCCACGCTATCCGCGAGCGCGGTCACGGCCTCGGTGAAGCCGGGCTTGTTCGGGTCGAGGAAGCGGTCGGGGCGCCAGGTGGGAACGACGCGCCCGTACAGCTCGCCGGATTCGTGGAGTCGCGCGAGCTCGGCGTGGGCCTCGAGGTCGTCGAGGGGGTCGTCGGTCGTCGCGAGGAAGGCGATCTTGAAACGCTCGAAGAGGGCGCGCGGGCGGAATTCTTCGGTCGCGAGCTTCGCGGCGATCTGGTCGTAGAGCCTGTCGGCGCTTTCCTCGCTCGGTTCCTCGCTGATGCCAAAGAGCGACACGAATTCGTCGGTGAGCCAGTATCCGCTCGCGGTGCCCTCGAGCACGTGCCAGTTGGCGCAGAGGATTCGCCAGGCCTCGCGCGGGTCAACGGGCTCGGCGGTGCCCACGCCCACGGTCGCGAGGTCCACGCCGTTCGCGTGAAGCATGCGAAACACGTAGTGGTCAAACGTGAGGAAAAGGTTCGTGGGGTCGGGGAAGGGTTCGTTGTCGAGCAGAAGCCGCGGATCCACGTGCCCGTGCGGCGAGAGAATCGGAAGATCCTTGACCTCGCCGTAGATTTCGCGCGCGAGGGCGCGCGTTTCGGGATCGGCGGGAAAGAGGCGGTCCGGGTTGAGGTCGAGTTTCGCGGTCACTTTTTCCCTTTCGTTCGAGGTGCGGGGCCGACGGAGCCTCGCATAAGTAGCTGCGTGGGGTAGGTATCGGTTCCAGGTTCACGCTCGCCGCTGAGTGCGGCGTGAACGTGGCGGATGGCGGCGGCGCCCATGTCTTCGAGCGGCGCGGCGATGGTGGTGAGAGGTGGGGCCGTGAAGTCGGAGCCGAAAATATCGTCGATTCCGGTGATCGAGAGGTCGCCCGGAACGCTGAGGCGAGCGTCGCGCGCGGCGGTGAGCAAACCGATCGCCATGATGTCGTTGTAGGCGAGTACGGCACTCGCGCCGGTGGCACGCACGGCTTCGAGCGCCGCGGAGCCGGCTTTGCGGGTGGGGCGGTTCGGGCCGAGCCTCACGGCCTCGAGGCCGTGATCGCCTGCGGCGGCTTCGATGATGCTCCAGCGTCTCGCGTCCGTCCACGAACTCTCGGGACCGGCGAGGTAGCAAAGGCGGTCATGTCCCTCGGCGGCGAGGGTGCGCACGAGTTCTCGCAGGGCCGGCTCATGATCGGCAAGGACCGAAAAGGCCGACGGTGACTCGCGATTGATCGTGACCACGGGATTGAGAGCCGCGATTTTTGCGATCGCTTCGTCGTCGAGGCGGGAGCTCGCGAGCACGAAGGCGTCCACCGACGGGGCGAGAGAATGGGCGCGCGAAGCTTCCTTCACGTGGTCCTCGCGAAATTCTGAGGTCACGAGCACATACCCATGCTTTTCTGCTTCGCGTTCGGCGCCACGGACGATCTCGAAGGAGACGGGGTTCGTAATGTCGGCGACGAGGAGCGCAATCGTGCCGGTGCGCCCCGTGGGCAGGGCACGCGCCGCGGGGTTCGCGCGGTAGCCGAGTTCCGCGGCGGCGTGCTTGATGCGTTCTTCTGTCGCTTTACTGACCCGGCCGGGCTTGTGAAGGGCGCGCGAGGCGGTCGAGGGGCTCACGCCCACGTGTTTCGCGATGTCATAGATCGTGACGCGGCGCGCAGGGGTGCGGGGCGGCGTTGCGGAGTGTTCGTTCGGCATTGTGGGCTTTCGGCGACGTCCTTGTCTTCTCTCGTCGTGTCGAGATTACCCCCGAGTTCACCGCGACGGCAACCGGTTGCACAATTCTCCGATGTGTGCGACCCTGATCACGTCAGGAATCAACGACGCCGCCGCGACAAGGGGTCCCGCAGATGCGACACGCCACCACTCTCCTCTCCTGCACACAGGAAGGAGCCACCGTCACCCTCCACACGGATGCCGCCCCCATCCGCGTCTTTGCCCTCACGCCCGAGATTCTTCGCATCCGCGCGGGCTTCACCGATGACGGCGCGTTCCGCGAAGCGTCTTACTGTCTCGTCACAACAGCGTGGAGCGACGAGCTCGATGACTACATGGGTGACAAGCGCACACGTCTCGAACCATCCCCGCTCACACTCCTGGACGAGGGCCCCGACTCCCCCACCGTGACCGTTGAGGGCGAGCGCTTGCGAATCGAGATCGATCGCGAGCCCTTCCGAATTCGGGTTTTCGATTCCGACGGCACCCTGCTTCACGCCGATCTGATTGATCGCGGGTACCGGCTGGACCGCAATCAACGGCGCATCCATACGAGCGAGATCGCCCCGGGCGATCACTTCTATGGTTTCGGCGAAAAGACGGGCGCTCTCAACAAGGCCAAGTCGTTCATGACGATGCGGGCCCAGGATTGCCTCGGTTACGACGCCGAGAAGGCCGATTCCCTCTATAAGCACATCCCGTTCTACATCAAGGCGAACGAGGTGAGCGGAGCAGCCGTCGGATACTTCTACCACAACACGTTCGCGTGCGATTTTGACATGGGCCGCTCCCACTCGAACTATTGGCCCGCCCACTCGACCTACCGCACCGACGGCGGAGATCTCGACCTGTTCCTCATCGCGGGCCCGAGCGTGCGCGAGGTCGTCACACGCTACACGCTCCTCACGGGCACCTCGGCGATGTTGCCCGCCGCCGCGCTCGGCTACCTCGGCAGCTCGATGTACTACCCCGAACTGCCGAAGGATGCCGACGACGCGATTCTCAACTTCTACGAGCACGCCGCGCTCGAGAAAATCCCGATGGACGGCTTCCAACTGTCCTCCGGCTTCTGCCAGCAGGACACCGAGGCGGGCCTCAAGCGATGCGTGCTCACGTGGAACACCGAACGCTTTAAGGATCCCGCAAACTTTTTTGCCGAGTCAGAAAAGCGAGGGATCGTCGTCTCGCCGAACGTGAAGCCGGGCGTTTTGAACGTTCACCCGCGCATGCCCGAGCTGATCAAGGACGGCGTATTCGTGCGCTCCTCTGACTCAGATGAGCCCGCGCCGGCGCGCTGGTGGGGTGGCCCCGGGCATCTCGTGGACTTCACGAATCCCAAAGCCCGCGAGCGCTGGGAAAAAGACCTCACCGAGAACATGCTCGACTACGGCACGGCGTCGATCTGGAACGACAACTGCGAGTACGACTCGATTGTGGATGAGGACGCCCGCTGCGACTTCGACGGCTACGGCGCGCCACTCGCCGAGGCCCGCTCGATCATGGCGAACATTATGTGCTCGCTGACTGCCGACGCGATCGGAAAAACCCACCCCAATAAGAGGCCTTTCATCGTGTGCCGCGCGGGCTACGCGGGCATCCAGCGTTTCGCGCAAACATGGTCGGGCGACAACCACACGTGCTGGGAGACCCTCAAGGCGAACATCGCGACAATGCTCGGCATGGGCCTGTCCGGCGTTGCCAATCAAGGTGGCGACATCGGCGGTTTCCACGGCCCCGCCCCCGAGGGTGAGCTTTTCGTGCGCTGGGTTCAAAACGGCATCTTCCAGCCACGCTTCTCGATCCACTCCGTGAACTCCGACAACTCGGTGACCGAGCCGTGGATGTACCCAAGCCTTACACCTCTCGTGCGCGAGGCGATTCAGCTTCGCTACCGCCTGTTCCCGTACTTGTACTCGCTCATGGAGCGCGCGCACCGCACGGGCCTGCCCATCGCAGAGCCGCTCGTGAGCGCTTTCCAGCACGATCCCGCGGTGTGGGACGAAGACGTGAACTACATGCTCGGCGACTCACTGTTCATCGCGAACGTGGTGGAGAAAGGCGCCGAAACGAAAACCTTCGCCCTCCCCGAAGGCGAGGTGTTCTACGACTTCGCGACGCGCGAGCGCTACGAAGGCGGGAACACCTACGACATTCCCGTCACGCTCGCCTCGATCCCCACGTTCGTGCGCGAAGGTGGCATCGTCCCGCTTTCGAGCGAGAACCACATGAGTGTCTCGAGGGAGCAGGTCGATTCCCTCACGCTCGTGACCGCGCCGGGCCGCGACGGCGAATTCACCCTGTACGAGGACGACGGCGCCACGATGGACTACACGCGCGGCGCCTTCTGCGCGACAACCGTGACCATGACCGCCGGTGACCGAGTGCTCTACACCTTTACGAAGGAAGGCGACCTCGACACCCGCATCACCACGCTCGAACTCCAGGCCATTTCCCCTGGCCAGGCACCCTTCTGGGTGAGCATCGACGGCGAGCATATCCCGCACGCCCTGCATCCGAGCGACTTCGACTCGCAGGCCACCGTGTGGCTCTACGATCTCGAAACCTCCACCGTCCGCATCAAAACCCCCTGGGACTCGAACGAGCACACAATCGTGATCTCGTTCGAGCAATTCGACATGATCGGCATGTAACTGCCCCTCCCCTACACCGTTGCAAGGAGGCAACATGACTCGTCGCGTCACACGACGATCGGCGCTCGGCCTCGGGGCCGCCGCGCTGTCCGCCGCTGCGCTTGCCGGATGCTCGTCCGGCAAGTTCACGAAGGACGGCAAGGTCAAACTGCGCATGGCCCACACGCTGGGCGACAAACACCCCACCTCGAAGGCCCTCCAGATCTTTGTGGACGAGGTCGAGAGCCGTTCAAACGGCGAGATCAGCATCGAGGTTTTCGGCAACGGCGTTCTCGGCAGCGAGACCGAGTCGATCGAGCAGCTGAGCCGCGGTGTCGTGGACATCGTGCGCTGTGCGGCGCCGTCGATCGCCCCGTACTCCTCGGGCTACAACGCCTTTGGCTTGCCGTTCCTGTTCGACGACGAAAAGCACTACTATCGCGCGATGGATTCGGGCGACATGCGCTCCTTCTTCGATTCGAGCACCGAAGACGGCTTTCGCACCCTCACCTATTACACGTCGGGCGCACGCTCGTTCTACACGGTCGATACGGCGATCGAAACACCCGACGACCTGCGCGGCTTCAAGATCCGCGTGCAGAACTTCCGCTCGCAAACGGAGCTCATTAGCAAGCTCGGTGGCACGCCGCTCATTCTTCCGTTCGGCGAAATCTACACTGGCCTCCAGACGGGCCTCGTGGACGGCGCCGAATCGAACGAGACCGCCCTCACCGACTCCGCACACGGCGAGGTCGCCAAGGTGTTCACCTACACCGAGCACACGATGATCCCCGACGTCCTCTCCTTCAGTGAGGCCACGTGGAAGCTCCTCGAAGAGGATTACCAGAAGGTCCTCACCGAAGCCGCGGTTGCCTCCACCGAGCAGCACAAGACGATTTGGAGCGAGGCGATCGCCCAGTCCATCACGGATGCGGAAGCCATGGGCGTCACGTTCGTGAAAGATGTGGACCGCGAGCCGTTCCGCGAACTCACCTCGGGGATCGTTCCCGAGTTCGTTGACCACTACGACGGCGTGAGCACCGTGCTCGACGCCATCGAGAACGCACGCAAGGGGGCGTAAGGCCATGTACGACACCATGCTCAAGCTCAAAAAGGGCATCACCGTGTGCCTGTTCGCTATTGCGGGCATCCTGCTTGCCGCGATGGCGCTCCTCGTGATCATCCAGGTGTTCACGCGCTACGTCCTCTCCGACCCCGCTGATTGGACCGAGGAACTCGTCACCGTTTCGCTCATGTGGGCGTGCTTCCTGTGCGGCGCCTACGCTTTCGTCAACCGCAAGCACATGGCGCTCGTGTTCTTCCGCGACCGCCTCGGTGAGAGCGGTAAGCGCATCATCATGATTCTCGTCGACGCGCTCGCACTCGCTTTCGCGGCGATCGTGATCGTGTGGGGCGGCACGCAGCTCACGCTCGTCTCCCTCGATGCACCTTCCGCGATCCTCCAGATTCCCCGTGGTCTCTCCTATGGTGCGGCCCCCGTCGGCGGCATTTTCATGGTGCTCGCCCAGATCATCAACCTGTGGGAGGACTTCACCGGAAACACGCTCCCCGATACCGACTTCGGCGCCGACGACGAGGCACTCGTCGCCGAAGCCGCCGCCGACATCCCCACCGAGACCATCGAAACTAAGGAGGCCCGCGCATGAGCACCATGACGGTCACCCTGCTCCTGTTTGGCACCTTCTTCGTTCTGCTCGCCGTCGGCGTGCCGATCGCAATCGGCATTTCCGTTGCCGCTTTCGCGAGCATCCTCATGATCCTCCCGCCCGATCAGGCCATCTTCGTCGTCATGCAGAAGATGAACACGGGCCTCGAATCCTTCACCCTGCTCGCGATTCCCCTGTTCATCCTCGCGGGCAACATCATGAACAACGGTGGCATCGCCAAGCGCCTCATCGCGCTCGCAGAACTCGTGACGGGCCGCGTGCCCGGCTCACTCGTGCACACGAACATCGTGGGCAACATGCTTTTCGGTGCACTTTCGGGTTCGGCCGTTGCCGCCGCGGCGGCGATTGGCGGCACGATGAGCAAGCAGCAGCGCGAGCGCGGTTACGACCCGGCTTTCACAGCGGCGGCGAACATTGCTTCGGCTCCCTCGGGTCTTCTCATCCCCCCGACGACGGCGTTCATCGTGTACTCGATGATCGCGGGCGGCACGTCAATCGCGGCGCTGTTCATGGCGGGTGCGGTGCCCGGCCTCCTCATGGGGCTGACCGTGATCGCGGTTGCTCTCGTGTATGCGATCCGCAAGAAGTACCCGACCTCAGGTGCCGTGAGCGCCGCTCAGGCCGGTAAGACCATCCTCGACGCGATCCCGGCTCTTCTGCTCATCATCGTCGTCGTGGGCGGCATCGTTGCGGGTATCTTCACCGCCACCGAGGGCGCGGGCATCGCCGTTGCGTACTGTCTCATCCTTGCGCTGCTCTACCGGAGCCTCACGTGGGGCGACATCAAGGCCATTATGGGCCGCACGATCGCCACGACCGGCGTGATCCTCCTGCTCATCGCCGCGAGCTCCGCAATGAGCTGGGTCATGGCCTACACGGGCATGCCGCAAGCGATCAGCGACCTGCTCCTCGGCGTTTCCGATAACCCGATCGTGATTCTTCTGCTCATCAACGTCGTTCTCATTGCGGTCGGGACGTTCATGGACATCACGCCCGCGATCCTCATCTTCACGCCGATCTTCCTCCCCATCGCAGAGGGCATCGGTATGGATCCGGTCCACTTCGGCGTGGTGCTCGTGTTCAACATGTGCATCGGCACGATGACCCCGCCCGTCGGTTCGGTGCTCTTCATCGGCACGAGCCTCGCGGGCACGACGATCGAGAAGGTCATCCCGAGGCTTCTGCCGTACCTCGCGACGCTGTTCCTCATGCTGCTCATCGTCACGTTCGTGCCCACGCTCTCCCTGTGGCTGCCGGGCGCGATGGGGCTTTTGTAAGCTGCCGGCCAATCGGCAGCGCATGACATCAAAGGAGATTGACCATGGCACCAGTGCACCCTTTTTCGAGGGTGGATAGGCGTCACCGCCTCCCCTCCCGCCCCGTTTCGAGGAGGTCCGTTCTCGGCTTCGTCACGGCAGCCGGCGCGGCCGCTACCCTCGCGGCGTGCGGAGGGGCGGAGGGCAGCGTGAGCACAGATCACGTCCTTTCCGTATCCCTCAACCAAACGGAGACGCACCCGAGTTACCTCGCGCTCACGAAATTCGGGGAACTTCTCGAGAACGCCACGAACGGTCGCTGGGGAGCGCGCGTCTACGCGAACGAGAGCCTCGGTGCTCAGCAGGAAGTCGTCCAGCTCGTCGCCGATGGCGCCGTGGATATGGCCGTCATTTCTAGCCCGCAGATGGAGAACCTGTCGCTTCGCTTCCGCCCACTCAACCTGCCCGGGGTCTTTACCGATAGTGACCACCAGGCAGCCGTGTTAAAAGACGAGTCGATCGTGGGCGAGCTCTTCGAGTCGCTTGTGGATTCGAAGAATCTGCGCGTGCTCGGTGGTTTCACCCAGGGATCGCGGCACCTGTACACGAATGCGCCTGTGTCGTCGCCCGATGACCTCGTGGGGAAGAAGATCCGCGTGCAGGAATCGGATGTATTCATCGCACTCATGCGCGCGATGAAAGCCTCCCCCACCCCCATGGCCTACGGCGAGGTCTACACGGCCCTCCAGGCCGGCGTGCTCGATGGGGCAGAGAACAATGAAATCAGCTACGTCACGCAGCGCCACTATGAAGTCGCGAAGCACTTCACGCTCACGAACCACCTCGTGGGTCTCGACTACGTCGTTGCCGGCGAAAACACACTCACGAAGATGAGCAACGAGGATCGCGAGGCCTTCCTGAGCTGCTTCGCCAAGGCGCAAGACTACTTCGTTGAGCTCTGGAAGACGGAAACTGAAAAGGCCATCGACACGATGAAGGAAGCCGGCTCGACGATCCACGAGATCGACCCTTCGGTGTTCGGCCCGGCAATCGATTCGGTCGCCGAGCAGTTCCTCTCGACCTTGGAGGATGAAGAGCTCTACACGAAAGTTCGCGAACACCACTCGGCGAAGGGAGACTCAAAGTGAGTACCACGAGCGCTTCTCCCCACACTGTCGCGCCAGTATCCCCGCTGCGCCGCGGCATCATCGAGACCCTCAAATGGATGAGTATCGCGATCTTTACCATCCTCGTGCTCGTCGTACTGTGGCAGGTCATCGCGCGCCAGCTTCTAGGTCAGCCCTCGACTTGGTCGACAACTGTCGCGCAGTACATGCTCGTGTGGCTCACATTGTTCTCGATGGCATTCGTCTTCGCGGAGCGCGGCCATGTCGCCGTCGACATCGTCTCTCGTCTTGCACCGCCTGCGGTGCAAAAGCTCCTCGCCATTCTCGTTGAGCTCGCGATCGCTCTTTTCGCGGGTCTCGGCCTCGTGTGGGGCGGGATCCGAGGCGTTGGGCTCACGTGGACCCAGACAATTCCGGGGCTGCCCCTCACGATCGGCCACATGTACCTTGCGCTTCCCGTGTGCGGCGCGATCGTGCTCGTAGTGGCAGCCTTGGACCTGATCGAGGCAGCGAGGTACGGCGTTCTCACTTCCCTCGAGCCTCAAGCTTCCGACGCTATCCCCGCCCCCGCCATTCCTCGCCAGAGCGCGGATGCTGGCCCTCATTTCCCTCACCGAACAACCGGTGACACGACAGACTCGACGGAGGTGTAGGCTGTGGATCCCGCAATGCTCGCCGGTTCCATTCTTGTCATCGGCATTGCTCTACTCATTCTCATTGGCGCTCCGATCGCTGTCGCGATTGGCCTGCCTTCGGTCATCGCGCTCATCGCCGTTCTTGACGCGGATTCCGCGGTGTTCGTCGCGGCCCAGCGAATATTCACGGGGTCGAGCTCCTTCACGCTTCTCGCGATTCCCTTCTTCGTGCTCGCGGGCAACCTCATGAACAGTGGTGGCATCGCGACGCGCCTCATTGACGCGGCGAAAGTGCTCGTGGGACGCCTCCCGGGTTCACTCGCGCACACGAATGTCGTGGCAAATGCACTTTTCGGTTCTGTGTCGGGCGCTGCAGTCGCCTCGGCAGCAGCCGTTGGCACAACGATGAACCCGCGTCAGCGTCGCGAGGGCTATGACCCTGCGTTCGCTGCGGCCGTCAATGTGGCCTCGGCGCCGTCGGGCATGCTGATCCCGCCGTCGAACACGCTCATCGTGTACTCGCTCGTGTCCTCAACGTCCGTTGCCGCCCTATTCGTCGCGGGCTACGGGCCTGGCCTCGTGTGGGTGCTCGCGTGCATAGCGGTCATCCTGCTCGCGGCGCGCAGGCGCACCGAGCTTCGCGGCACCACCGAGCGCATTCCTCTCTCGGTAGCCGCGATGACGCTTGTGAAGGCCGTGCCGGCAATCCTCATGATCGTCATCGTCATGGGTGGTCTTCTCGCGGGGATGTTTACGGCAACGGAATCAGCCGTGATTGCTGTCGCGTATTGCTTCATCCTTGGTCTCGTGTACCGCGAGCTACACCTCAAAGACATGCCCGGTATCCTCGCGGCCTCGGCGCGCACGACCGCCGTGGTCATGCTCCTTGTCTCGGTGTCCTCAGCTCTTGGTTGGGCCCTCAGCTACGCGACGATCCCGGAAACGGTTGCCCACGCACTCTTGTCGCTCGCCGATTCGAAGACTCTCATTCTTCTCATCATGATGGCGGTTCTTCTCGTGGTGGGGACCTTCATGGACCCCACTCCCGCGATTTTGATCTTCACGCCGATCTTCCTTCCCATCGCGGAGCAGCTCGGTGTGGATCCGATTCACTTCGGTCTCATGATCACGTTTAACCTGTGCATCGGCACGATCACCCCACCCGTAGGCAACGTGCTGTTCGTGGGCGCGAAGGTGGGCGAAGTACGCGTGGAGCCCGTGATTCGCGCACTCGTACCATTCCTGATTGCACTTATGATCGGGCTTTTGCTCGTGATGTTCATTCCGCAGATCACGATGTTCCTGCCCGGCGTGTTCGGCGTGCTCTCGTAAAGCTCCAACGATGATTTCTACTCGGTTTCTCGGGGCGCCCACCGCGCAATTTGCGCGGCGAGGTGCCCCGCGCCGTATCCGTTGTCGATATTGACAACGCCGATGCCTGGCGCGCACGCCGAGAGCATTGTGAGGGCTGCGCTCACTCCCCCGGCTGCGACGCCGTAGCCAACCGACGTGGGGAGCGCGACGACGGGGCACGCTACCTGCCCGGCAATCACCGTGGGGAGCGCACCGTCCATGCCCGCGACGGCGACGATGCACGCGGATTCCCGCAGCTCGGGTAGGCGCTCGAGTAACCGGTGCAGTCCCGCGATCCCAATATCGGGGATGAGCCGGGTGGGGCGGCCCAGGTAGCGCGCTGTCAGTTCCGCCTCGCGCGCGACGGGGAGGTCGCTCGTGCCGGCACACGCCACGGTCACGAGCCCGCCCGTGGGGTCCGGTTCCGACGCTGGCCACGCCCCGAGCGATGCTTCTTCCTCATGGAAGAAGCCCGGCAGCTCCTCTCCGATTGCGGCGGCTTTGTCGGTGTCGAGGCGGGTAAAGAGTGTGGGCAGCGCGGGCTCGCCACCGTCGGCCTCGGCACGTTCGCGGATCGCGCGGGCGATTCGCACAAGCTGCTCCACGCTTTTCGCGTCGCACAGGATCGCCTCGGGGGCGCCCCGCCTTGCGGCACGATCGAAGTCGAGGTTGGCGATGGCGGCGAGGGAGGCGTCGGGCCCCTTCCCCGAACCTGCGCCCGCGCCACGCTCCGCGCTCACAGCGTTCCCTTCGCGTTCATGATGCTGAGCGTGAACGCCCCCGATTGGAGGCCGGCGAGGTCGAGGGTGACGTTGCGGAACCCTGCCTTCTTACCCGCGTTCACGAGGGCCGCGCGGGTCTCGGGTTCGACGGCGCGCGCAAGCTCGCCTTGCGGCACTTCGATGCGAGCGATGCGGCCGTGGTGGCGCACGCGGCAGTCGCTAAAGCCCAGGTCAAACACGGCATCCTCGAGATCTTCGACCTGGCGGAGCTTCTCGGGCGTGACCTTCTCGCCGTGGGGAATGCGCGAAGCGAGGCACGGCGCGGCTGGTTTCTCCGCAACGGGAACGCCGAGGGCTCGCGCAACCTCGCGCACATCGCTCTTCGTGAGGCCCGCGCTCGCGAGGGGGCGGAGCACCGCGTGGTTCGTCGCGGCGCCCGCACCGGGGCGATCGGGGCGCTTCGCATCGTCGGCATTCTCACCGTAGGCCACGGCATCGAGGTCAAGTTCGTCAAGCACCTCGTCCTCGATGCGCGTGAAAAGCTCGTCCTTGCAGAAGAAGCAGCGGTTCGCGGCATTCGCGATGTATTCGGGGCGCTCACCCTCGTGAGTCTCAATTTCCCGGACGCGCACGCCGATGGCCTCGGCAACCTCGTGGGCTGTGCGGCGCTCGCGCCGTGCGAGGGAGGGAGAGACGCCGAGGAGTGCGACGACATGGTCAGGGCCGAGGACACGCACCGCGAGCGCGGCGAGGGTCGCGGAATCGACCCCACCGGAGTAGGCGATGCCAACGCGCTCGTGTTCGGCGAGCGTGCGCATAGCGGCCTCGGCTCGCGCGGCGAGGTCTCCGGTCAGCTGAGGCACGGTTGTGAGCGGTGCGCTCACAGCGGCTGCCGTTCGCTCTCGAGGCGATGCAGCACCTCACCCGCGTGGTCGACGACGAGAGTATCGGGGTCGTTCCGTAGGGCCTCGAGGTCAAGCGAGGCGGGATCCACGTACTCGACGTTGTACTCCGCGCACACCTCCGGCAGGATCTGCGTGGCGAACGCGCGGCGCACGCGGTTCTTCTCCTCGCCGGTTTCGGCATCGTAGGTGCCGAGGCCCGTGACGTGGGTGGAGTGGGCGAGCTCGCCCCACGGGTGGTTTTTGAAGCGATCCCACTGTTTCGTGAAGTACTCGATGTTGTGGTAGCCGATGTCGCGAAGGCCCGGGTGCATGGCGGCGACCTCCGTGATATGCGGGGCATAGATGATCACCTGGCCACCGTCGGCACACACCGGCTCAAGCTTGTAAAAGCCCTTCGCCCCCGTCCAAATGTCTTCGTACATCTCCGGCATGATCGCGACGATCCGCTTGTACGGTTTTTCGACGTAGCGAATGTGCGTGTGGGCCGAGATTTGCGCGCACGCCGCCCATGCACTCTCAGGGGTCCCGAAGCTCATCGCGTGCAGGTCGCTGCTCGCGGAGCGCACGACCATCGCGAGGCAGTATTTTTCGGTCTCGATGCGCGCGCTCGCCGCATCGATCAGCTCGCGTACGGGCGTGATGCCGAGCGCCCCGATGATGCGACTCGCCGTGATGAGCGCCCCCACCCAGTGGGAGATGTCGATGACGTCGTGCACGGAGCAGCCGGGGAAGAAGTACTTGTTGCCACCCGAAAAGCCCACCACCTCATGGGGGAATACTGGCCCGACGATAAGGTTCACGTCGGCCTCAACCACATGGCGGTTGATGTGCACGCGCATGGGCACATCATCGAGAAGACCGCCCGTGAGCTCGGCGATGGTCTCGGCACTGATCTCGCCGAGGTCCGCGATCTCCGCCTCGTTGTCCCATTCGTGGTTGCGGATCTCGAAAGCCGGGTAAGTCTCGCGGAGTTTGCCGGGGCCCGTGCCGAGCATCCGCTCGATGTGCTCGTCGCTCATCGCGGCGTGCGTGCCAAGCGCGATGAGCACTGTCACGTGGGAGGCGCGATCCTTGAGCGCGTCGTGGACGGCGGGCATCACGCGCGAGAGCGGTACTGACCGGGTGCCGTCGGGAATAATCACGCACACGCGCTTGCCATCGAGGTCGGTGTTCGCGAGCTGTTCCTCCACAAACCTTGCGATCTGCTCGTCGGTGAGGGTGTCGTTGGGGCCACCAATGCGAGCGGCGGCGCTCACTAGCGAGGCGGGAATGGGCTTCACGTGACTTACTCGTTCGCTCATGGTGTCCATTATCGCGCGGATTACAATCGGTTGCCATGGGACACAGTGAGCACTTCAGCAATAGCGCCTCCTCTTCTACGATCGCGTGGATCGACGCAACCGCGGGTATCGCGGGCGACATGCTTCTCGGGGCCCTCGTGGATGCGGGTGCCGACCTCGATGCCGTGCAGTCCGTGATCGATTCGCTCATCCCTGACGCCGTGAAACTCTCCTCTCGTGTCGTGGACCGCTGCGGGCAGCGCAGCGTCAAGGTCGATGTCGAGATGCTCGTGGAAAACCCGCCGCACCGCACGTGGACCTCGATCCGCGACATGCTCGAGGGTGCGCGAGGGGCAGTCCCCGAACGCACGATCGACCTCGGTTTACGCGTTTTCGCTCTGCTCGCCCACGCTGAGGGCCGAGCCCACGGCATTGACCCCGAGGATGTCCATTTCCACGAGGTGGGAGCGCTCGATTCGATCGCCGACATGATCGGCGCGTGCGAGGCGTGGCGTCAACTCGGGATCGCTTCAGCGACCGGCAGCACGATCTCGGTCGGCTCGGGCCGCATTCGTGCCGCTCACGGGGACATTCCGGTGCCGGTTCCGGCAACGGCCTATTTGGCGGAAGGATGGCCGACGGTTGCCGGCGACCTTTTGCCTCCCCGTTCGCACGCTCACGACCACGCTCACGACCACGCTCACGATCACGGCCATGCTCACGCGCATCCTCATGGGCACGATCACGATCACGACCACCAGCACGAGCATGAAGCCTCGCTGCCCGAGCATGCCGCGGGCGGCCCGCACGCCGCGGCCCTTCCCCCGGCAGGCGTCGCCCCAGGCATTGGTGAACTCGCCACCCCCACGGGTGTTGCCCTCATGCGCGGCCTCGCGGAAAGCTACGGCCCCATGCCGGAAATGGTGACGCGAGCGGTTGGTATTGGGGCGGGCACGAAAGACACACCCGGTCGACCGAATGTTGTGCGCATCTTCCTCGGGGAGCGCTACCCCCATGCATGACGCCCACGACACTCCCGAGCAGGTCATGCAACTCGAGGCGAATGTTGACGACGCCGATCCGCGCCTTTGGCCCGGCATCATCGACGCGATGCTCGAGGCCGGCGCACTGGACTGCTGGCTCACCCCGATCATCATGAAGCACGGCCGCCCCGCCGTGACCGTGCACGCCCTCGCGCGGCTGGGCGAGGAAATCCGCCTCGCCGATCGGCTCCTCGATCTCACTGGCTCGCTCGGTGTGCGCTACGCGCCTCTCCACAGGCGAATCCTCACCAGGCGGTTCGAAAAGATCGAGGTTGAGGGCGTGGAGGTGGCCTTCAAGATCGCTACGCGTTCCGACGGTTCCGTGGCAACCGTCGGACCTGAATTTCGAGACGTGCAGGTCCTCGCCCAAAAATTGGGCATCACCGAACGCGAAGCGCTGCGGCGCGCCCGGGACGCCTACTCCTCTTAGAGTGCGCCTTCAAGGGAACACGCGACGCCGTTGAAGCCGTGATTGCAGTAGCCACCCGGGTTCTTCGCGAGGTACTGCTGATGCTCAGGCTCTGCGTAGTAGTACTTGCCCGCCCCAGCCTCACTCAGCGGCGCAACCACGGTCGTGATGCTGCCGCGGGCGGCCGCCGTGAGAGCCTCCTGATATGTCTCGAGGGACGCACGCACGATTCGCTCTTGAGCGGGATCAGTCCAAAAGATCGCGCTTCGGTACTGCGTGCCAATGTCATTGCCCTGCTGATTCTCCGTCGTGGGATCGTGCTGCTGCCAAAACTCGGTAAGCACGCGCGCGAGCGCTTCCTCATCTTCGTACACGACCTTCACAGCTTCGGCGTGGCCCGTCTTCGCGGAACACACTTCCTCGTACGTGGGGTGGGGCGTGTAGCCGCCGGCATACACCGCCGCGGTGGTCCACACGCCGGGAATCTGCCACATGATGCGTTCGATACCCCAGAAGCACCCGCCCGCGAGGATCAGCTCGCGTGCTCCTTCCGGCGCGCCCTCGCCGAGCATGTCCGTGTCGAGCACGAGATGATCGCGGGACAGCGGGAACGGGTAATCGTCACGGCCGGCAAGCGCGTCTTCGGGCTTCACCATGACCTTCTTGTGCGCATTCATAATCTCGAGAAATTGGAACATGAGGCGAACCTACGCGCCAGGGCTGAGCAGCCCATGGACGGGTCTGGAAAAGATCCTTAGAGCAACACGATCGCCTGTGCGAAAAGGATCTTCGCGATCATTCCCGCCGCAAACATCGCTGAATAGCCGGGGTCAGTGCGCTCATCATCCACAAAGGTTTTCACGTGATTGAGCAGTACGGGCTGGCCCACGAAACCCGCGACGGCACCCGCGGTGCGTGCCGCGCTGAGTCCGAGCGCGGCTCCGACTCCCCACAGCGCAAGTAGGGCAATTCCGAGGGTGAGCAGGGTCGCGATCCCCACGAGCAAGCCCGTCACGGAGAAGGCAGTTCCGGCGAAGGCTTGGCCGCTTTTGAGTCCGACGGTGGTCAGGAACATGAAGAGGCCAAATTGCCTGATGGTGAGGTTCGCGCTCGTGGGGAGGGTCCACACAATTGGACCGGTGCGACCCATGTACCCGAGTACGAGGCCCACGACGAGTGGTCCGGCGGCACTTCCAAGGGCGAGGCTCGCGCCGCCTACTGAGAGCGATACAAATCCCACGATAATGCCGATCGCGACGCCGAGGCCGAGGCTCAAGAAATCGACCTCGGTAATGCGCATTTCGGAGTCGCCGAAGAACTCCGTGAGCTCCTTGCGGCGGTCCTGCGGCATGACGACGCGCACGCGGTCACCGAGCTGAAGCGTCATTTCGGCGTGGGCGAGCATGTCGGTGTCGCCGCGACGCACGCGCGTGATGATCGATTCGAAGCGCGTGGGAATGTGCAGGTCCGCAACGGTACGGCCCGCGAGTTGCGGGTTCGAGACCACGAAACGGCGGAAGTTCACCTTCGTGCGGTCATTCGCGAGGTGCGTTTCGCTTTCACGGCCGAGGAGGGCGGCAGCCTCGTGAACGGCATCGGGCACGCCCACCATGAGCACGCGGTCGCCCTTGTGCAGGGTTTCCGAAGGGTGCGCGACGCGAATCTCGTCGCCTCGTTGGAGGTAGGAAATGCGCAGGTCGCCACCAGCCTTGCCGGGAACGGAAGCGATCCCGGGAATCATGCTGATCTTCATCGTGTTCTCGACTTCGACGGTGATGTCGAGAAGGTCCGTTGCCGAGACGGAGGAGGGGTCGTTCTTGCCGCTCATCTTCGAGCGCGCGATCTTCGGTATGAGCAGCATCCCAAGCACCACGGCAAGGGGGTAGGCGATAGCGAAACCAACCGACGGATTGGTGTCGCCCGGAACGATTTCGTTGGCGCTACTCAGCGCGGGCGTCGCGGCACCCGATCCCGCGAACATGCCGGCGGCCATGGGGCTTCCAAACCCAAAGAGGTAGCCCGTGAGAAGCGAAAGTGCCGCTTGAACGCCAAGGAGGAGTACGCCACCCACGAGGAGGGAACCTTGCGCTCGCATCTGCCGAAAGAACGAGGCACCCGAAGCGATGCCGATCGTGTACACAAAAAGTGCGAGGCCAAGCGATTCCACAAGGTCCAGGCCGCTTCCGAGGCGGGGATCGAGAGCGCCGATCGCGAGCCCCACAAATAGTGCACCCGCAGGTCCAAAGCGGAGCGGACCGAAGGGAATCGCACCCACGAGGGTGCCAAGCGCCATCGTGACAACGAGGGTCAAAAGGGGGGAGCTCACGAGCAGGTCGATCATATTTCCCACAATAGGCACTGCTGGCCGTGTGCGCCCGCTCTTGCCCTTCTCCCCCACCCTCAAGGTGTAGACAACCACGTTATCCAGCCTGATTCGGTGGTGCCTTTGCGGTTTTCTTCACCTTCGGTTGCGCACATACGTGCACGTGCACGGTCCGACGGTTGCCTGGGTAGCGTCGGAGCCGGATGCGCTCATGACGCACCAGGGGGGTGTCCACTACTCGGGGGACACCCCCTGACCCACCGTGCCGCCCTCGGCGGCGTCGACGAACTGCTGGCCGATCGCCGACTGCGCCATCACGTCAGGCGCAGGTCTGTGACACAGGTGGCACCGTCGTCGGTGGTGGAAAACTCCGTGGTGCCGGTACGCCCCTGGTAGCTGACCTCAATCAGGCCGGTGACATCATCGGGAAGCCAGAAGCCAATAAACCCGTTGTCGAAGGTGGTTGTCGCCTCGTCCACCAGCACCTCACCGGTCGCCTCATCGGTGATCTTGACCTGGATATCCTCATTGGCGAGTTCCCCCTGGCAGGTCGTGAGGCTGTGGTAGAAGCAGTCGTGGGTGGAGGTCAGATAGGGTGCGATCGAGACATACGTCTGATTGTCGGGAAGATCGACCACGACTTCCTGGTCATCGCTCGAGAGCAGCAGTTCATCGGCACGCACTGAGGCGATCAGATCCGTGGGACGCTCATTGACCTTCTGCCGGTCGAGGTGATCAATGATCTCCACCCCGTCCATGGCGGCCAGGCCATGGGTAGCCAGGAATGCATCCTGGGACACCGTCCCGTCGGCGGTGGGTTCCGGGTCGGCGGCCGAACACCCCGCGAGGGCGAGGGCAAGGGCGACGGTTGCGATCGCTGCTCGTTTTTTCACGTCAATCTCCTTGGATCGTGGTAAGACCGTGAGAAGACACCGCCTCAAGGCCGATGCCATACCTTTATCTTGCACGGGTGCCTGACGAACTAGAAATCAAAAACCCTGCTCACAGCCTTATAACAGGGCGAAAAGGGGGTGAATTCGGTGGGCTGGGTCACCACCGAGACACCACCCCACAGCCGTGGGCGATGTCCTTCTACCCACCCCGGGTATGCGATGCAGGCAGTGAAATCCCTGGTGGCGCCTGCTGAACCAACCAGGGGAGGCGATGCCACCGGCCCGGGGTGGGGCACAGGGGTGACGGCGGTCGAAGGGTGATGTTTGAAGATTTGATGAAGATTTCCCCGCTGGGCACTAAGCGAGGGTGGTATTCCCTCCTGGCCGGAGCGATGCTGGGGTCTATGGCTAACCGCACACCGACCACCGCCACGCCCCCGAGGCGGGTGCTGGTCGTCGATGATGAACAACCCCTGGCTCAGATGGTGGCCTCCTACCTCATCCGGGCCGGTTTCGATACCCGCCAGGCGCACACCGGCACCCAGGCCGTGGACGAGGCCCGTCGCTTTTCCCCCGATGTTGTGGTGCTGGATCTGGGGCTGCCCGAACTCGACGGCCTGGAGGTGTGTCGACGGATACGCACCTTCTCGGACTGCTACATCCTCATGCTCACCGCGCGTGGCAGCGAGGACGACAAGATCAACGGTTTGACCCTGGGGGCGGATGACTACATCACCAAACCTTTTAGCATCCGGGAACTGGTGACCCGGGTGCATGCGGTGCTGCGCCGCCCGCGCACCAGCACCACCCCACCGCAGGTGACCACCCCCTTGATCGTTGGTGACCTCATCCTTGACCCCGTCGCCCATCGGGTGCAGGTGGGGGAGACAACCGTGGAGCTCACCCGCACGGAGTTCGAGCTGCTGGTTGCCCTGGCCCTGCGCCCCGGCCAGGTGCTGACCCGCCGCGACCTGGTCACCGAGGTCTGGGACACCACGTGGGTCGGTGATGAACGCATCGTCGATGTCCATATCGGCAACTTGCGTCGCAAGCTCGGCACCGACACCCGGGGCCGGGGGTTTATCGACACCGTGCGTGGCGTGGGCTACCGGGTGGGGCAGCCATGAATCACGGACCCGGCCTGACCTTCCGCTTCCTGGCCGCCCAGGTGTTGGTCGTGGTGATTGGCCTGCTGGTGGCCGCGGCCGTGGCCACAATGGTGGGCCCGACCCTGTTCCATGATCATATGTTGATGACCGGCCCGGAGGACCCCTCGCTGGAGCTGTTCCATGCCGAGCAGGCCTACCGGGACGCCAACTTGATCACCCTGGCTGTCGCCCTGCCCACCGCCTTAATCAGCGCCCTGCTGGCTAGCCAGTGGTTATCGCGTCGCCTGCGCACCTCCCTGCAGGATCTCACCCGCGCCGCTACCAGCCTGACCGCCGGCAACTCCCGTATCCGCGTGCCCGTCGGACAAGCAGGCCCCGAGGTCACCACCCTGGCGCATGCCTTTAACACCATGGCCGACCGGCTGGAACACACCGAACAGGTCCGCCGCCAGATGCTCTCTGATCTGGCCCATGAAATGGGCACCCCCTTATCGGTGCTCACGGTCTACCTCGATGGTCTCCAGGACGGGGTCGTGGACTGGAATAATGCCACCCACACGATCATGGCTGACCAACTCACCCGCCTGACCCGGTTGATGGAAGACATCGACGATGTGTCCCGGGCCCAGGAACACCGGATCGATTTGGACCTGGCGGAGGAAGGGCTCGGGGATCTGCTTCATACCGCCGCTGCTGCCGTGGGGGAAGCTTATGCTGACAAAGGCGTCGACTTACAGGTCGAGACCATTACGGACACCGCCCGGGTGCTCGTGGACCGGCAACGCTTCGGTCAGGTGATGAGCAATCTCCTGTCGAACGCGCTACGGCACACTCCGACCGGCGGGCAGGTCCGGATCAGCGTCCACCGACAGGGGGCGTCCACCGCGCTCATCCACGTCGCCGATGATGGCGAGGGCATCCCACCTGACCAGCTCGGACACATCTTCGAACGCTTCTACCGGGGGGATGCCGCCCGCAGCCGGGACGACGGCGGGGCCGGTATCGGTCTGACCATCTCCAAGGCATTGATCGAGGCCCACGGCGGCACTCTCACCGCCACCTCCCCCGGACCCGGTCGCGGAGCGGTGTTTACCCTCCGCCTCCCGCTGTCCCCTCCCGACAGTGAGGAGGCTGCGCGGTGACCACACCCTGCCCCGCGTGAGGACCGCGCCCTCCACCCCTTGAAAATATACCCCCGGGGGGTATACGCTCGAGAGCGGCATCGCCTCATCCCACCGACCCGTAGGAGCTTTCCCATGATTACCTCCCCGCCCCGCCTCTTGCCGATGGCCTCCCACGGCTGCAGCTGTTGCGGACCTGCCTCACGTGCCGACACCGCCTCCATCCCTGCCGCCAGCGACTCGTCAGCAGGGGGGTCCTCCCCTAGCTACCAGGTCACCGGCCTGACCTGCGGGCACTGCGCGAAAAGCGTGACCCAGGCCCTTCAGGACCTCCCCCAGGTCGACGACGTCCAGATTAATCTCGCTGCTGGTGGTGTTTCCACCGTCACGGTCACCGGTGTCGCACCTCCGGAGATGGTTCGCCGGGCCATCGAGGAGGCCGGCTACACCGTCTCATCCTGATCAGTTTTACCCATCATCTCGACCCGACCGGGTTGAGCGGAAGGAACGTCATGAGCACGCCCCACCATTCCAGCGATCACCATGGTGATCACCCCGCTCCGGAAACAGACCACACCTACCACCCGGATCACGCCAGCCACGAACACCACGCAGATGCCGACACCCACGGCCAGGCGATGCCCCACGATCACCCACACTCCGCCATGGACGAAGACCACCACGTTCATGGTCACGGCGAACACGCCGGACACAGCACCGCAATGTTTCGCGACCGCTTCTGGTGGTCGCTGATTCTGTCCATTCCCGTCGTTATTTTTAGCCCCATGGTCGCCCAGCTGCTCGGCTACCACCTCCCGGCATTCCCCGGATCCACCTGGATCCCCCCGGTGCTGGGCACGATCATCTTCGTCTACGGCGGAACGCCTTTCCTCAAGGGCGGATGGAAAGAACTGAAATCCCGCCAACCCGGGATGATGCTCTTAATCGCCATGGCCATCACCGTGGCGTTTGTCGCCTCCTGGATCACCACTCTGGGGCTGGGCGGCTTTGAGCTGGACTTCTGGTGGGAGCTGGCCCTGCTGGTGACCATCATGCTGCTGGGCCACTGGCTGGAGATGTCCGCTCTCGGGGCCGCGTCCTCCGCACTTGACGCGCTGGCTGCCCTGCTGCCGGATGAGGCCGAGAAAGTCATCGACGACGGGACCACCCGCACCGTGGCCATCTCGGAGCTGGTCGTCGACGACGTCGTGCTGGTGAGGGCCGGTGCCCGGGTGCCGGCCGACGGAACCATCGTCGACGGCGCCGCCGAATTCGATGAGGCGATGATCACCGGCGAATCCCGTCCCGTCTTCCGCGACACCGGTGACAAGGTGGTCGCCGGTACCGTGGCCACCGACAACACCGTCCGCATCCGGGTGGAGGCTACCGGCGGGGACACCGCCCTGGCCGGGATCCAACGCATGGTTGCCGACGCCCAGGAGTCCTCCTCCCGGGCCCAGGCCCTGGCGGATCGGGCGGCGGCGTTGTTGTTCTGGTTCGCGCTGATCTCCGCTCTGATCACCGCGGTGGTGTGGACCATCATCGGCAGCCCGGACGATGCCGTGGTACGCACGGTCACGGTGCTGGTCATCGCCTGTCCGCACGCCCTGGGCCTGGCGATTCCGCTGGTCATTGCGATCTCCAGCGAGCGGGCCGCGAAATCCGGGGTGCTCATCAAGGACCGGATGGCGCTCGAGCGGATGCGCACCATCGACGTGGTGCTCTTCGACAAAACCGGCACCCTGACCGAGGGTGCGCACGCGGTCACCGGTGTCGCTGCAGCTGTCGGCGTCACCGAGGGCGAGCTGCTGGCCCTGGCCGCCGCCGCGGAGGCCGACAGCGAGCACCCCGTGGCCCGCGCCATCGTGGCGGCCGCGGCCGCCCATCCCGAGGCCTCCCGTCGGCACATCCGTGCAACTGGTTTCAGCGCCGCCTCCGGCCGGGGGGTCCGGGCCACTGTCGATGGCGCTGAGATCCTCGTGGGCGGGCCGAACATGCTGCGCGAGTTCAACCTCACCACCCCGGCCGAGCTCACCGATACCACCAGCACCTGGACCGGGCGTGGGGCCGGTGTGCTCCATATTGTCCGCGACGGTCAGATCATCGGTGCGGTGGCCGTCGAGGACAAGATCCGCCCCGAATCCCGCGCCGCCGTGAAAGCCCTGCAGGACCGCGGGGTGAAGGTCGCGATGATCACCGGCGACGCCCAGCAGGTGGCCCACGCTGTCGGTCAGGACTTAGGCATTGATGAGGTCTTCGCCGAGGTCCTGCCCCAGGACAAAGACGCCAAGGTCACTCAGCTGCAGGACCGGGGTTTGAGCGTGGCCATGGTCGGTGACGGTGTCAATGACGCCCCCGCTCTGACCCGCGCGGAGGTCGGTATCGCCATCGGTGCCGGCACGGATGTGGCAATGGAATCTGCCGGGGTGGTCCTCGCCAGTGATGATCCGCGGGCAGTGCTGTCGATGATTGAGCTGTCCCAGGCCAGCTACCGCAAGATGATCCAGAACCTGATCTGGGCCTCTGGCTACAACATCCTCGCCGTGCCGCTGGCCGCCGGAGTGCTCGCCCCGATCGGATTCGTGCTGTCCCCGGCCGTGGGCGCGATCTTGATGTCTGCCTCGACCATCGTGGTGGCCCTGAACGCCCAGCTGTTGCGCCGCATTGATCTGGATCCGGCTCACCTGGCTCCGACCGAGTCGAAGGAGGGACACACCACGCCTACTCCGGCATCCACCGCCGTCCACTGATCCACCACTTCTCTCCACTGCCTCCATATGCCCCTGAAAGGCTCCACCATCAAGCGCCCCCTTGTTCTTTCCGCTCTCGCCAAAGTGGGATAACCGTGACGATTGCCACCTGCTGCGGGCGATGGGTCGTTATCACCGCAGCGGGTGCACCGGGGTAGATGTTCCTTCTCCCTCTGGTCGCACCACTGAGGAAAGGGGAAAGCCCCTGACAGGAATCCGTTATAGCGCCGCAACCGGTCGCGAGGACTGTCCGAAGAGCGAAAAGCGCCGCTTGAACTAGAGCAAGAAGCGGGGCAAGGGGGCGGAAAAGAAACGAGGCGCTCCCAACGCTAAGAACCGACCACCACGAGCCGGGTCTAGCTGCATGCGCATCGTGAAAACGGTCCCGTCGAAGCGCATGCCTGGCACAATGGGGCGCGTGACACCTTCGCAGCCTGATGCTATGAGCGCGAACTCAAACGCGAACAGCACCACGACCGATATCGCACGTACACGCGAAAAGGACACCCCAAGCGCAACTCCACGCGTGTCCGAGCCACGTTCCCGCATCGATACATTTCTCGACGCGGTTCTCGATCCACGCCGCCTCGCCCCACTCGGCCTCGCCCTTGCAGCAACGACACTGTATGGGTGGCTCTCGATGCTCCAGTGGGACTCCTTCTTCTTCCCTAGCTGGGACCTTGGCATCTTCGCCGAAGCCGTCAAGGAATACGCCCACTTCAACGCCCCTATCGTGCCGATCAAGGGTGACAACTTCAATCTTCTCGGCGACCACTTCCACCCCGTTCTCGCACTGCTCGCGCCCCTGTGGTGGCTGTGGCCCTCACCTGCAATGCTGCTGTGGGCACAAGCCGCCATGTTCGGAGCGAGCGCCTACCCGCTCACACGCGTCGCAATGGCGAAACTCGGCCCGAGGCTCGGCATGCTCGCAGGCGCCAGCTACGCCTTCTCCTTCGGTCTTCAGGGCAGCCAAAACGTCCAATTCCATGAATATGCGTTCGCCGTGCTGTTCGTGTCGTTCGGTCTCGCGGCCTTCCTTGAGGACCGCCCCAAAGCTGCACTCCTCTGGATCGGCGCACTCGTATTCGTGAAAGAAGATCTAGGCCTTACCGTCATGATGCTCGGCTTCGCGATGGCGTGGATGTGGCGCACTCCGGGGCCGAAGGCGGGAAGCTCATCCGAAAAGGTCCGCAGGTCGGTGGCGAAGCTAGCGTCGGAAAAGAAACCCCGCTCCGCGCTGCTAATGGCCGCGTGGGGTCTCGTGTGGTTTGGCCTCGCCACGTGGGTGATTTTGCCGGCGCTCAGTCCCGCGAGCGCGTACGTGTACACCGAGAATTTCGCCCCGATCACGCAGGTGCTAACGCCGCTCGTGAAGTGGCAAACCGTGCTCATGTTCGTGGCGTTCATGGGGCTCGTGGGGGTGAAAAGCCCCCTTGCGCTCGGTCTTCTTCCGACGCTTGCCTGGCGCTTCCTTGGCTCCGTGGAGCACTATTGGACCTGGCAGTGGCACTACAACTCGTTCCTCATGGCGATCGCATTCGCGGCTCTCCTTGCGACCTTGCCGCACGTGAACGGCACGCTGCTCACCCAACTCGGTGAGCTGCGCGAACGCCCCATCGCCCCGAACACCGCGAAGTTATGGACGAAACGCCTCGGCGTTGCCGCCTCACTCGCCTCGACCGCGTATCTCGCAACCTCGCTGCCCCTCACGTGGGTCGTGACCGGCGGCCTCGACCCGAATTCCGAGTTTGCGAACGCCGCGCGGGAGGCGCAAGCCCACGTGCCCGAAGGGGTCACAGTCGCCACCGATATCCGTTTCATGGCGCCGCTCATTCCCACGAACGACGTGCAGTGGATGCACGGCGAGACGAAGCGGGCACCCGAATGCATCGCGGGCGTGTATGGAAAAAACGAGCAGGAGCAGTTCCCCGGCGGCTGGGCCGCGTGGGCGAACGAGAAGTGGCCCGCGAACGCAAGCGCAAAACCTGAGCAACTCAACGGCGCATCCGTCACCACGAGCGCGCGCAAGCCCTACGATCTGGTGTTTGCGAACGCGTACGTGCAGGTTGCATGCCAGGGCGGCGCTAGCGGCGAGTGAGACCTCGCGGACCGCGCGCGTCGGCTGAGGCAAGCGGCCCCGCGGCGAGCGAGCGCACCGACCAAAGCTTCAGTGGCGAGTACTGCTCGGCGAGGAGCGCCGTACGGATACCCCGGCCGTAAGCCTCGTTGCGCACGCTGCGATTAAGGGAGCTGATGTCGCGGTCGAGGAGCGGATCGATCGCGCCAGCGGCCGCCCAGCGCATCGCGACAACCGAAAGTTCAATGTGCGAGTCGATGAGCGCGTGGCCCACGTTGTGCGC
Organism: Dermabacter sp. HSID17554; assembly: GCF_003989295.1. Lineage (NCBI taxonomy): Bacteria > Bacillati > Actinomycetota > Actinomycetes > Micrococcales > Dermabacteraceae > Dermabacter > Dermabacter sp. HSID17554. The sequence continues at coordinate 102,708 of NZ_RBLW01000004.1, forward strand.
GGAGATGAACCGCAAGCGCGGGTTCGTGGGGTCGGAACCGACGTGTGCCCCGGGGATCTCCTCGGCCGCGAGCCGTGAGCGCCACAGCGGCACGATCACGTCACGCGCGCCACCCACCACGAGAGTGGGGGTCGTGATCGAGCGCCGCGCCGTCTCCAAATCGAAGCTCTCCCCCGTAAATGGCGGGAACTTCGCGGCGCGCCGCGCATACACGGTGAGCGGGTCGAGCGGCTTGCCGTCGCTTGCTTCAGCGAATCCCAGCTCGGTCGCGGAGATGCGGCCCGCAAGGTCGTTTTCGTACACGTATGGCGTGGTGTTGAACCATTCGCGGCCCGTGATGATTTGGTGGATCGACGCCCACGCGAGCTGCCCGCGCCCCTGAACGAGAAGATCCACGAGGTCCCGCACGGAGTTCACGCCGCCGTATTCGTGGACGGCGGCCAGTACCGCACCGGTTTCTTCGGCGGGCACGATTCGCTGCTCGACGAGCATCCGCACAGCGCGGGCGATCGATTCGGTGGCATCGAATGTGCCGCGCCAATACAAATCTCGCATAAGCTCACGCAGAGCGCGCCCGTCGCGGACGCCCGTAAACGGCGAGTCGAGCACCATGGAAAACACGCGCTCCGGGTGGCGCAGCGCGAATCGTTGCGCAATGTAGGCACCGTACCCGGTTCCGTACAGCACCACGCGCGGCACTTGCGCGTGATCGAGCACGGCACGCACATCGTCGAGCACGTTCTCCACACTCATCACGCCAACGGGAAGGTCATTGCCCTGCGCATCCGCGCGGCTCATGCCCACGCCGCGATGCTCCATCATGATGACGTCGAGTCCCTTTTTGACCATGTCCCGCCGCAGAATCTCGTACGGGAACACGCTCGCCACGCCCGGCCCGTCGGGAAGCACCATGATCGTGGGAAGCTCCGACTGATAGCCGGCCCGCACATACCTGAGCGGGAAGAGGCGCCCTTCGGAGTTCTCGAACTCCCGGTAGACGGTCATCACGTCATTGCGGGAGGCGAGAAGCTCGTTCGCGGCGGGGCGGTCGTAGAGGTCCATACGCTCGGTTTATTTCTTTCCGACGGTTGCCCACAAGAAGGCGTGGACCAGTGCGTTCATGCGTGCCGCTTGCGCGTTGGACGCGGCGCCGCCGTGCCCGCCTTCGATGTTTTCCCAATACTTGACGGGAGTGCCGAGCTCCTCGAGCGCGGCCGTGAATTTGCGGGCGTGGCCGGGGTGTACGCGGTCGTCGCGGGTCGAGGTGAGCACGAAGGTGGGCGGGTACTCCACGTCATCGCGCAGCAGGTGGTACGGGCTGAAAGTCTTGATGAAGTCCCAGTCGTCGGTGTCGGGGTCCCCGTACTCCGCCATCCAGCTCGCGCCCGCGAGAAGGTGCGAGTAGCGCTTCATGTCCAAAAGCGGCACCTGGATTACGACGGCGCCGAACAGCTCGGGGTACTGCGTGAGCATGTTGCCTGTGAGCAGGCCGCCGTTGGAGCCGCCGCGCACGGCGAGGTGCTTCGTATCGGTCACACCACGTTCGATGAGGTCGCGCGCCACGCTCGAGAAGTCTTCATAGACCCGGTGGCGGTTGTCTTTGAGTCCCGCTTGGTGCCATGCGGGCCCGTATTCGCCGCCACCTCGAATGTTCGCGAGCACGTACACGCCGCCGCGCTCGATCCACGCCTTACCGGTCGCGCCGAGGTAGACCGGGGTGAGCGACACTTCGAAACCGCCGTAGCCATACAGCAGGGTGGGGCGGGGGCCGACGGTGGCCTGGGCCTTCGCGATCTCAAAGTACGGGATGCGCGTGCCGTCTGCACTGTCAACGAAATGCTGGGTAACGGTGACGTCGCTCGCGTCGAAGCGTTCGGGCGTCGTTTTGATCGTCTCGATCTCGCCCGCGCCGCTGCCCTCGCGGATTCCGTCAAGGCTCGCGAGGCAGAGGGTTGCGGGCAGGTGGAAGTCGTTGCGGGTGATCCACACGTCGTTGTTCTCGTCGGAATCGACGGCGGCCACGTAGAGCGAGCCTGTGAGTTCCGGGTAGAGGTCCTCGCGCACCCACGTGCCGTCGCCGGTTCGGTAGTGAACGTCGAGGCGATGTTTGACGTCGTCGAGGACGGTCACAACGAGGTAGTCCTTCGTAATGGTGAGGCCATCGAGCGACGTCGTTGGGGTGGGATCGAAAAGCACGTCGAAGTCACGGCTTCCCGCCATGAACGCGTCGAAGTCGCACGCGAGCAGGCTGCCCGCGGCGTACGTGCGGTCTCCCGTCGACCATTCGGTGCGGGGCCTCAAGATCGCGAGATCGCGGTGCGCACTCACGTCGATGTCGCTTGGGACGTCTACCTTGAGGAGCTGAAACTCGTCGCCTTCGCGAGCAACGGCATACGTGGTCGAGGTGTAGAAGGTGTGCATGACCGTGACCCAGTCGCGTTCGAAGCCGGGAGTCTGGTCGTGGCTTGGGTAGACGAGCATGTCGCTCGGATCGCCCGCGAACACGAGCTCGGCATCAGCGAGGGCCGTGCCGCGTTTCCACACGCGCGCCTGGAGCGGGTGGCCGGAGTTGCTTCGCGTCCCCTCGCCGAAGTCGGTGCCGACCCACACGGTGTCGTCGTCGATCCACGAGACGAAGCCGCGCGCTTCGGGTCGCACGAAGCCGCCTTCGCTTTCCGGCACGAAACTGCGGGTCTCGAGGTCCCATTCGCGGGTGACGTCGGCATCACTTCCCCCGTGCGAGAGGCTCACGAGGAAGCGGCGATACGGCTCTCCCTCGGCGGGGCGCAGCGCGTGGGCGCCATGCCACACCCAGTCCTCCCCCTCGGCGTCGTTGAGCGCATCAACGTCAATAAGGGTTTCCCATTCGGGGTTCTCGGTTCGGTAAGACTCGAGAGTTGTGCGGCGCCACACGCCGCGTTCGTGCTCGGCGTCGGTCCAGAAGTTGTAGAGGAAGTCGCCGCGCTTAGAAACGCTGGGAATGCGATCGCTCGCGTTGAGAATCTCGAGGATCTCCGCTTCGAGTTCAGCGGTGAGTGGATCGGCGTCGAGCTCGGCCTCGGTGCGGGCGTTGCGTTCACGCACCCACGCGAGCTGCTTCTCGCCGGTGATGTCTTCGAGCCACAGATGCGGGTCACTCATGGAGTCTCCTCTTTCCCACGGCGGTGTTCAGTTCTGGATCAAGCCTAAACGCCGCGCCTCAAATGAGAATGCGATCTGCCGGATCGTCCATGGGCTGCGTCCAGAACAGTTCCTCGAAGCGAGTGGCCTGGCGGAATGCTTCGATGGCGCGTTCGCGTTCGGCCACGCCCACGGCATCGCACGCTTCTTCCACGATCTGCACGGCTTTGCGCGCGATTCTCGTGAAGGAGTCGTCTGCATACGCCTCGACCCACGTACCGTAGGGGTGCCCCTCGAGCGCGCCCTTACTCGCCTCGAGCACGGCCACGCCCGCTTCAGCGTAGATCCAGTAGCACGGAAGCACAGCCGCGGCGGCAACCGCGTACGTGTCGTAGGTGGCGCTTGCGAGCAGAAAGTTGCTGTAGGCAGCGGTATGGAGGCTCATGCCGAGTCTTTCAACGCGATGCGCGGCGAGCGTGTCGTTCGTGAACAGCTCTTCTTGCATCGCCTTTTCTTCGGCAACGGCGCCGACGGCTGACTGCGCCCAAAAGCGAAGCTCATCCGCGCCGGGTGCTTTGCCCGCGAGAGTCGTCATCGACTTTTGGTAGGCCACGAGGTATTGCGCGTCCTGCTGGATGTAGAACGTGAATTTTTCCGGGTCAAGCGTGCCGGCGCCGAGTTCAGTGAGAAACGGCAGGGCGTCGATGCGCGCGCGGATATCGGCGGTAGCCTCCCACATTCGGGCGGTGTGAGCGCCTGCGGGTTCGATGAGCGCCATGGTTAAACTCCCTGAACGGTAATGAGATGGTTCGTGGGGCCGTGGCCACTTTCGGGCGACTTCGAGATCTCCCACTCTTTCGCGTGGAGGATCGCGCTCTGGAGGAATTCGCGTGCACTCGCCACAACGCCGATGTCCGTTGCGTCAGCACCGCCCGCGACGCGTGCGTATTGTGCGGCGATCGCGGAAGAGAGCGTGCAGCCCGTGCCGTGAGTGTTGCGGGTGTTGATCATGTCGCCAGTGAGCACGTCCACGACATTGCCGAGCTGCACAAACACATCCACGAGTGCGGAGCCGCGAAGGTGGCCTCCCTTGACGAGCACGGATTTCGGGCCGCGGTTAATGAGCTTGAGGCCTTGCTCCTTCATTTCGGCTTCGTCGGTTGCCGGATTTTCGCCAAGCAGGAGGGCCGCTTCAGGAATATTGGGAGTGAGCACGTCGGCGAGCGGAAGCAGGCGATCATGGAGAATCGACATTGCATCCTCGCCCATGAGCATGTCGCCCGAGGTCGCGACCATGACGGGGTCGAGAACGATCTTGCCAAAATCGCTTCGGCGTTCCTCGATGACATCGGCGATCACCCCGGCGATCTCCGCGTTCGGGATCATGCCGATTTTCGTCGCGTCAACGTACACATCGTCGAGCAGGGTCGTGAGCTGATCGCGCACAAACGACGCGGGCGGCGTGAACACACCGTCAACGCCCTGCGTATTCTGCGCGGTGAGTGACGTGAGAACGGCGCAGCCATAGGTTCCAAGTGCCGTGAAGGTCTTGAGATCGGCCTGGATGCCTGCGCCACCGCTCGGGTCGCTTCCGGCAATCGTGAGGGCAATGGGTGGGCGCATGGGATTTTCCTCCTCGAAAAAGCTCGCTGTTCAGAGCGATACGAAACTACAGTGGCTGGTTCATCACGAATTCGCGGCGAAGGAACGTCGCCGAGGTCGCTGGATCGTCAGAGGCGGCGATCGCCGAGACGACGCAAATACCGTCGCAACCCGTCGCCGCAACCTCGCCAGCATTGCGGATCGAAATCCCGCCGATCGCGACCGCCACGATACCGGCTTCATGTGCACGTGCGGTGAGAGCGGCGAGGCCCTCGAGCCCCACGGCCGGGTCGGTATCGGTCTTCGTCGCGGTGTTCCAGATCGGGCCGATCCCCACGACATCGGCGAAGCCCTCGGCGATGACGCTCTCGAGCTGTTCAGCGTTCGACACGCTCACGCCAATAATCGCCTCGGCGCCGAGGAGCCCACGCACCTGGGAGGCCGGCATGTCGCCCTGTCCCACGTGAACGTCGAGGCCAAGCTCGCGTGCTGCCTCCACACGGTCATTCGCGATGACGATGATGTCGCGGCCGTGCTGCTCACCCACCTCGCGGGCAACATCGCGCACCCGGCGCGCGAGCGCGAGGTAGGCAGCGTCGTCGAGGTCCTTATCGCGCACCTGGATCACGTGGGCGCCGCCCTCGATCGCCTCGGCGACCTGGGCGGGAACCTTCTCGGCACCGCCCGCCATCGCCGAATCTGTCACGAAGTAAAGCGCCCAATCGGCTTTCGCCGCGCGCTCGCACGAAGCGGAAACACTCATGCCGACGCCTCGGTCACGCTCACGCGCGAGGCGATGTCGGCGCCGCTGAGCTCATCAAGGGCATCGATCCAGGCGACCGCGAACGAGCCGGGACGCTCCGCGCGCTCACCTGCGAGCTGACCGGCCGCGCCGAAGTGTGCATGGGCAGTCAGCACCGCGAGAGCCTTCGCATCGATGGGGGCGAAGGTGGCGTCGGAAAAAAGAGACTCGAGCGCGGGAGCGATGCTGACATAACCGGCCATCGTGGCGCCGAGCGCGCAGCCCGTACCGATCACGCGCGGCATAAGGTCGTGGCCCGATTCGAGCCAGAGCGCACGCGTCTCGCCATCGCGATCCCACACGATCAGGTCGCGCTTGCCCGACACGGCGACAACCGCGCCCGTGCGCTCCGCAAGGGACGCGGCAGCCGGCAAGGATTCCTCGACGGAGTCGGTCGCATCCACGCCTCGCCCACCGGCGCCGAGGCCCGCGAGCGCGGAAATTTCCGAGGCGTTACCGCGGATCGCCGTAGGGGCGAGCTCGAGGAGGCGATGCGCGAGAGCGGTGCGCACTTCCAGGGCGCCGATCGCGACCGGGTCGAGAACCCACGGGACACCGGCCTTTACCGCAGCTTCGGCGGCAAGTGGCATCGACTCGACCTGGTGCGGCGCGACCGTTCCCGTATTGAGAAGCACGCCACTCGCAATTTGCGCGAACGTCGCGGCCTCTCCGGGATGATCGACCATCGCGGGGGCCTGGCCCGCTGCGAGCAGCACGTTCGCGGTGATGTTTTGAACGACCGTATTGGTCATGCAGTGCACGAGCGGCGTGGTCTCGCGCGCGGCGCTCACGGCTTTTTCGATTCCAGCAGAGTATGACTGTGTCACGAGTGACATCCCTTCGCAGGTAGGTTTCCAGAGCAGGTTCGACGGGTTTGATCTCAGCCCTCGCGGCCCACGATTGGGCCCGGGGCACCCCGAGTCACAGTGCTCAACCCTATCGCGACCTGGGTCGACGCCTTCTGAATGTTCCTATGGGCGCGGGGTGTGAGAATAAGGGCACACACGACAACGCTCGGCGAAAAGGAAAGGGACGCGCGTGAGCACACCCGATCACGAGGGCCCCGGCTCAGAAGGCTCCACGGAGCCCCGGCTCCCCGATTTTTCCGCAGGCTCGGCCGGCATGGGCGGGCAGGGGTCCGACGCCTCTCGCGCTCCCGGCGAATCATCATTCGGAGCCGAATCGGGCGCTGCACTCAATGCGCAGATGCACGACGGTGATGAGGAGAGCAACTCTCGCAAGGTCGTCATCGGTGTGGTGATTGGCGGCATCGCACTCATTGCCGCACTCGGTTTGTTCGTTTCACAAGTCGCCATGCGCAGCATCGAACAAGAACCCCTCGCGGGGCACGACTCCACGGTTGGCGTCAACACCAAGGGTGACCCGAACAAAAAGGAAGAGCAGCCAACGCCGGCAGCCCCGAACGAGCCGCCACCCGAGATCTTCACCGAGGCACCCACCAGCCAGTGCCTCATGTCCACGAAACCAACGGTGTCACGCGACCAACGTGGCAGCAGGATCAAGGGCGGCGGGCTTCAATTCACGACGCCCAAGGGATGGGACGCGCCGTGGTACCAGAACGAGAACGTGCCCTACCTCTATGACACGGGCGCTTACGCGAAGCAGGTCGAGTCGTTTTGGTACAGCGTTGTGACCGTTGGCCGCGTTCAATGGCAGGAAGATATCGAGGGCACATACCCCGGCACCGAGCAGATGGCGGTCACGATGTTCCAGTGCTACGCGACCCACTTTAATGTCGTTGAGCAGTTCGGCAAGAACCCCACCGTGACCAACTACAAGAGCGAGTCACTCACGGTCGATGGTTACCCCGCGTGGATCGTCCAAGCCACCTACGGCTTCGATGAGAACAGCCAGAGTATGCCACTTGAAACAACGGACGCGTCAATCGTCACGGCGATTGTCGTGGAAACCCCGAAGGGGCCGAGCGCCCTCGTTTCCGACGTAGCCGCCGATCACCCCGACCACGTGAAAGGTCTCGAGGAGGCAATCGCCTCGCTCGAGGTCACCGACTGAGCATTTGACCTCGCCCCTCAAAAAGGACCGGCCCGGACCTCCAAAGCGAGGCCCGGGCCGGTAGTGGCTGTGCGCGGTCAGTTGTCGCGCAGGATCGCGAGGATGCGGAGGATCTCCGTGTACATCCACACGACCGTCACGGCGAGGCCGAGCGCCGCCGTCCAGGCGAACTCCTTCGGGGCACCGTTGTCGATCCCGTTCTTGACCTGCTCAAGATCCATCACGAGGCTGTAGCTCGCGAGGGCCACGGCGACGAGGCCAATGACGATTCCGAGCATGCCCGTGCGCATATTCGTGACGCCGAGAAGAACCAGCACGAGGTTCACGAGCGTGAAGACGAAATATGCACCGAACGCCACGAAGAAGATCTTCGTGAGCTTCGGGCTCGTGCGCAGCTTCCCCATGCGGAACAGCACAGCAATCGCGCCGGCGACGGCCAGCGTCGCGATCACGGCCTGGAACACGATGCCGGGATACACACTCTCGAAGAACACGCTGATGCCGCCGAGCAGAAGACCTTCAAAGAAGGCGTAGGCAAGCGTGACGATCATGCTCGGCTGCTTCTTAAACGCATTCACAATGACGGCCACGAACGAGCCGATCGCGCCCACGATCGCGAGGATCGACGAGAGGGCGAAACCAATCTGGCGGCCTTCTTCCGTGCCGATCACGAGAGAGGCAACGGTGGGAAGCATCATGACCACAAACGCCACGGCGATGATCACGCCGAAGGTCGCCGTGATCGCATTCATCGTGTTGCGCCACGTCATGCGGCCCGTGTCAAAGCCCGTGGCGGCCGGGCGGTTGTACATCGCCTCGAGATCAGCCTGGCTGTAGTTGTCCTGCTGATACTGGGGTGCCTGGTACTGCGGGGCCTGCTGCTGGGGCTGACCCCACTGCTGCTGGGGCTGACCCCACTGCTGCTGGGCGCCCGGTGCCTGGTTGTACTCGGGAGCGGGAGCGTATCCGCCCGAATTGCTGAAAGCCGGGCTGTTCTTCAAAATTCCGTTGTTTCTCGCCACGGGGTGTCCTTTTCTCGAGGGCATCACTACGAGCCCACAGTCTAGTTACACCTCTTTCAACGACTTTCAGGGACGCACTATTCCTTGCGGTGGTGCGATTCCAGATAAGAGTCGTCGGCCTCGAGCGCAACGCTCTCGCCGCCCGCACCCGCCGCGATCGCGAGCATCTCCCCCGTTTCCGTGCGCAGAATGCTCACGCCGAAAGTCTGATCCTCGCTCTCCTCATTGAGCGCATTGATGTCGTGCACACCGTCGCGGTCGATCCACAGGCCTGCGAACGTGACCACCATGCCGAACAGGGCGAGGCCACCCGCGAGGGAGAGCACCGAGGAAAAGCCAAGACCAGCACTTAAAACGAAACCGCCGAACATCACTCCGAGGGAGTTGGCGACGTTGAACGCACCATGGTGCGAGGCAGCGGCGAGGGTGACGGATTTGCCGGCATTCGTCATGAGCCAGGCCTGCATGAGAGGGCTCGTGATCGAGCTCGTGGCGCTCACGAGGAACACGCCGATGCCGAAGCCCACGGGATTCTCGCGGAATGCAATGAGCACGATGAACATCACGATGAAAATCGGGAACACGATGAACAGGCTCGCGCGATACGACCAGTCCGTGAGGTGCCCCGCGATCCAATTGCCGAGGGTCATCCCGGCGCCCGCGAGCGCGAGAATCACGGGAATGAGGTGCTTATCGATGCCCGCCACGCTCACCGTGACGTCGGCGATGTAACCATACATCGCGAAGAAGCTCGTGAATCCCACGCATTCAATCACGATGACCATCCACATGCGTGGCTGCTTGAACGCGGCGAGCTCATCCTTTGCACTGCGGCCCTTCGGAGCCTCTTGCGGCGGGATCGCGAGGAACAGGAGGAGGATCGACAGGGCAAACACTCCCGCGACGATCCAGTACGCCGTGCGCCAGCCAAGCTGCTGACCGAACGCCGTGAGGAGCGGGACGCCCACGAGGTTCGCGACGGTGAGGCCCATGAGAGCGAGCGCAATGCCCTTGCCCTGATTGCCGGGGCCCATGACATCGGCAGCGAGCAGGGCGGCCACGCCAAAAAATGCGCCATGCGGAAGACCCGCGAGGAAACGCGCGGGCACAAGCAGACCAAAGACCGGCATCGTTGCGGAAAGAACCGACCCCACGAGCAGCCCGAGCGCGAGCAGCATGATGAGTTTTGGCCGCGCGATCTTCACCCCGAGAAGCGACACCGTGGGGGCACCCACGACAACGCCGAACGCATAGGCGCTCACTGCCCAACCGGCCTGCGCGATCGCGTGCTCGGGATTCGCCGCCATCTGCTCTGGAAGAAGCGAGTGGGCGATGTCGGGCAGAATCCCCATCGACACGAACTCGCTCGAGCCGATGCCGAAGCCGCCGATCGCAATGGCGAAAAGCGCGAAGGCACGCTGGAGGGGCGTCAAGGTGTCATAGGAGGTAGGGCGCACGAGGATCCTTCTTCGGAAGTGGCGGGTGGGCCAATCCGCTGCGCGCCCTCGGGCCCGGATGTACTAGTGAGAATAGTCCCTCGGGCCGAATACCGCCGAACCAACGCGAACAATAGTGGCGCCTTCCTCGATCGCGATCTCGAGGTCGTTACTCATGCCCATCGACAACTCCTTGACAGCCTCGATGCCGAGCCCATCGCGAAGCTCCCTCAACTGTCGCAGCGAGCGACGAATCTCCACTTCGTCGTCCGTGTTGGTCCCGATCGTCATGAGGCCTTCGAGAGCAAGCGACTCGCTCTCGTCGCAGCGCTGCGCGATCTCCGTGAGCAGGCCGAGATCCGGGTCGTAGCCGCCCTTCGAATCCTCGCCCGAGGTGTTCACCTGGATGAGGACTCGCTGCACCTTCCCGTCATTCGCTGCGCGCTTCTCGATGCTCGTGAGGGCGCTCTCGCGATCGATCGAATGCACGAGATCCGCAAAGCGCGAAATGTCGCGTGCCTTGTTCGACTGGATCGTGCCGATGTAGTGGCGCATGACTCCAGCCTCGTGCAGATCCTCGAGCTCGGCGTGCTTCGCGAATTCCTGCTGGCGGTTCTCGCCCACATCCACCTTTACGCCCCGCTTCTCGAAAAGCTCCACGGCCTCGCGAATCTCTTGCGCGGTGCGCGTCTTAGTCGCAAGCAAAATGAGGAGGCCGTCCATCGACCGCCCGCCTCGCGCGAGCGCCGCCTCGATCCGAGGAAGAAGCTCGTCGATCTTTTCGCTCATCATGACCGTTCACGTCCCTTTCACCGTTGCTTAGTGCGTGGGTCATCGACCGTAATAAGCCCACGCCTCCGTCATATCACGCGAGCGCATGCACGGGGCGGGACCTGCATGCATGGCACCCCCAGTGGGACTCGAACCCACACTGAAAAGATTTTAAGTCTTCTGCCTCTGCCATTGGGCTATGGGGGCGTGCCCGAAGGGCCCCTCCATCCTAGGGGATAGGCTGAAGGCATGGCCCGCACTCTTGCCGATGCCCTGAGAGAGTTCGATGATGCACGGCTCATCGAGCTTCTGCGTGCACGCCAAGATCTCACCTCCCCGATCCCCCACGGGATCGGCCCACTTGCCGCGCGAGCCGCGCAGCCCGGGAGCGTCCACAAAGCGATCGGCAGTCTCGTTCTTCCCGAACTTCAGCTTGCCGAAGTCTTTGCCGCCTACGCGGGACCCGTTGCCCCGGAACAGCTCGCGCATGCCGTGAACGCCTCAACCGAGCAGATCGCGCCTCACGTGTACCGGCTTGCGACCCTTGCCCTCGTGTACACGGACGAAAACGGCCGAGCTCTGATCCCCGTTCGGGCACTCTCCGAAGCTCTCCCCCACCCGGCTGGCCTCGCCCCTCGCCTCTCGAGCGACCCCACACCGGACGACGCGCGTGAAATAGTCGAGAGCCTCCCCGCTGAACTTCGCGAGATCGCCGACTCTCTCGCGTTCGCCCCCGCGCGTCTCACGGGCTCTCCCGATTCCTCGCTCGCACGGCAGCTCACCAAAGCGCGCCTCGTCACCAAAGTCAACGGGCCCGAAGGCCCGCGCCTCCTCATTCCCCGCACTGTTCACCTCGCCCTTCGCAGCGGCGTCGTTCACCGCACTTTCGCGCACGCCCCAACCCCTGGCCCCGAAGCTTCGCCCGAACGATTCGAGGGCGCTCGCGACGCCCAAGCGCTCGAGGCCGCACTCGAGGCAAGCCGCATCGCCGCAACGATCGCCACGTGGCACGCCGACCCCCCGTCGGTGCTCAAGCGCGGCGGCATCCCCCTGCGAGAGGCGCGCCGCCTCGCCGCCGCCGCACACACGAGCCACGAAACGTGGACGAGCATCATTCACGCCTCGTGGGTGGGCGGGCTCATTGGCAACGACGGCGAAACGTGGCAGGTCACGCGCGAATTCGAGGAGTTTTCCGACGCCTCCCCGGCACGCCGCTGGGCCGACCTTTGCCTGGCGTATTTGCGCTCCAACTACCTCGGCTCCCTCGCCGGGACGCGCTTCGGAGACGTGAGCCTCGATGGTCTTCATGAGGGAGAGGCCCGCACGGGCGAAAGTCCGCGCGCTGCGCTCTCGGCAAGCGTCGGAAGAAAAGGGGTGAAGGTGAGGCGGCGCCACATGCTGCGCCACCTTGCGGACTATCCCGAGCGGGAGGCGAGGGCGGCGAGCCTTGCGGAGTCGCTCGCGTGGGCGTTTCCCACGGTGCAGCGCGCGGCGATCATCGAGGAGGCGTATGCGTTCACGCGCGAGACAGAGGCTTTCGGGCTGCTCGTGGATGGTGTGCCGAGCGCCCTCGCTCCCGCGGCGCTCGAGGCTCTCGCGTGCGAGGAAGTCGAAGCTCTCGAGTATCTCGAATCTGTTCTTGCCGAGCGACTGCCGGAGCCCGTTGAGCACGTGCTCCTCGATTCCGACCTCACCGTGACCGTTCCGGGGCTTCCCGGCCCGCGAGTGGCAGCGGTGCTCGAGTGGACTGACGTGACCTCGCGCGGGGCGGGAGTCGTGGCTCGCGTGACGGGTGACTCGATCGCGCGGGGGCTCAGTGCGGGCGGCTCCGCCGATGCCCTTCTCGACGAGCTCGCGGCGCTTTCACTCACGGGCGTTCCCGATGTGCTCGCCTACCTCGTGCGGGATGAGGCCCGCAAGCGTGGCCAGGTCACCGTCGGCCCCGCGACCTCGTTCATTACAGGCGAGGAAGAGCACCTGGATCGGCTCATGACCTCGAGCGAGGCGAGCCGGCTGGGCCTCAAGCGGCTCGCTCCGACCGTCGTGATCTCGAGCGGCGATCCGGGGTTCGTGATGGGCTCGGCGCGTGCGGCGGGTCTCGCGCCTCTTGCGGCGGGGGCGAGCGGCGCGGCGGCTCATGAACGCATGCTCGGTACCGTGCGTGGCGGCCCGGTGGGGCTCGAGCTTGAGTCTGATGCGCGCGAGCAGGCCCTCGACGTGGAGCCTTCCGAGGCACTCGCGCGGATTCGCGCCGCTGAGGCGGGTCGTCTCGACGAGGTGAGTGTCCCGCAGCGTTTACTCGCGGCGATCGCGGACGAGCACGAAATACAGATCGGGATCGTTGACGGCCGCGGCGGCACGCGCGTGCTGCGGGTCGAGCCGCTCGCGCTCGAGGGCGGGAGGCTGCGTGCGCGCGATAGGGAATCGGGCGAGGAGTTCACGGTGCTGATCCACCGGGTGCTCCTCCCCTAACCCTGTACTTGTGAATTGCATAGGGGTTGTGGGGGTTTCGTTGCGGCGAATAACCCCCGCAACCCCTATGCAATTCGGGGGAAAGAGTCAGTCCTGACGGGTCTCCGTGCGGTTGCCCGTCCACTCCACGTGGTACGTCCCCTCCGCATCCACGCGCCGGTAGGTGTGCGCGCCAAAGTAGTCACGCTGCGCCTGCACGAGGGCCGCGGGGAGGCGCTCGGCCCGCACCGCGTCGTAGTACGCGAGGGTCGAGGAGAAAACGGGGGCCGGGATTCCGACGGCTGCCGCAAACGCGACGATGCGACGCCACGCGGGGATGCACTTCGTAATTTCGGCGGTGAAGTACTCATCGGCAAGCAGAAGCGGGAGCTCGGGATTGCGTTCGTAAGCCTCGGTAATGCGGTTGAGGAAGCCTGCGCGGATGATGCAGCCGCCGCGCCAGATGCGCGCCATGTCGCCAAGCTTGATGTCCCACTCGTATTCCTTCGCGCCGGCCTTGATCTCGTCAAAGCCCTGCGAGTAGCTCACGAGCTTCGCGGCGTACAGCGCCTGCTGGAGGTCGCTGATGAACTGCTCGGCGTCGTCGATCTGAATCGTCTGCGCCTCGCCCTTGAGCACGGCGCGGCCAGCTTCGCGCTGCTCCGTGCCACCCGAGGTGGAACGTGCGAAGGTTGCCTCGGCGATGCCAGTGACGGGGATGCCGAGGTCGAGGGCCGTCTTCGAGGTCCACGCGCCGGTGCCCTTCTGGCCCGCCTGGTCGAGGATGATGTCCACGAACGGCTTGCCGGTCACGTTGTCGGTGTGGTTGAGCACGGCCGCCGTGATCTCGATGAGGAAGGAGTTGAGGTTGCCCTCGTTCCATTTCTCGAAGACCTTGCCGATTTCGGGGGCGCTCATGCCGAGCGCCTTGCTCATGAGGTCGTAGGCTTCCGCGATGACCTGCATGTCGGCGTACTCGATGCCGTTGTGGACCATCTTCACGAAGTGACCGGCGCCATTCTCCCCCACGTGGGTGCAGCAGGGGACGCCGTCCACATGCGCGGAGATCTTCTCGAACATGGGGCCGAGGCGGTCGTAGCTTGCCTTCGAGCCGCCGGGCATGATCGAGGGGCCGTTGAGGGCGCCCTCTTCGCCGCCGGAGACGCCCGCGCCCACGAAGTGAAGGCCGCGTGCACGAAGCTCCTGCTCGCGGCGCAGGGTGTCGGTGAACAGTGCGTTGCCGCAGTCCACGATGATGTCGCCCTCGTCCATGCGGCTTGCGAGCTCTTCGATCACGGCGTCGGTGGCCTTGCCGGCCTTGACCATGATGATCGCGACGCGCGGCCGCTGGAGCGACGCGACGAATTCGTCCATCGTTTCCGCGGGCACAAACTCGCCGTCCTGGCCATGCTCAGCGATCACGCGCTCGGTCTTTTCCACGGAACGGTTGTGGATCGCCACTTTGAATCCGTTGCGGGCGAGGTTGCGGGCGAGGTTCGAGCCCATGACCGCCATGCCGGTCACGCCGATGTCGGCAACAGAGTGGGGGGCGGGATCAAAGTTGGCCATGCTCGTGCGGCTCCTTCGGTATGTGGTGAGTGTGGCGCATGGTGGCGCTCGTTCAAGAACAGTCTAAGAGTCCGTGCTGTGTACAGCCCCTATACGCAATAATGGGGGCCAACGGTCCCGGCACCTAAGCCGAATAGAGGAGAGATCATGACCGATCCGTATGAACCGGCCCCCGGCACATTTCGTTACTCGGCGCCTGGAGAGCAGAATTTCGAACAGCCCCGGTTCCAGGCACAGGCTCAGCAGCCGAATGCCGGATTCACCACCGGTAGCGCCTACGACGGCCCGCCTCCCGGAACCGACGTCGGCAACGACATCTCGAAGTCGTTTTCGTGGGCGTGGCAGGCCTTCACGAAAAACTGGGTCGCACTCGTTGTTCCAGGCATCATCTGGGCAGTCGTGTACGCGGCCTTGCTGGCCATTTTCTTTGTGGGCTATTTCGCGTCGATCATCGCACTCGCCAATGGCGCCGAATCGGGTAATAACGACGGCGCGGAAGCTGTGGCGGTGCTCGTTTTCGTGCTCATCGTCTTCCTCGTCATGTTCCTGATTCAACTCCCGCTGGCCGCGTGGATAAGCGGGGCGTACAGGGCGGCCGGCCTCGTAGCGAGGGGCGAGAAGCCTACGATCGGCAGTGGTCTCTTCCACTGGAAGACGTTCCTCACCTCCATTCTGTACGGAGTCATCTCGATCTTCTCGATCATCATCCCGTTCCTCGGCCAGCTCGCGTGCCTGTTCTTCTTCTCGCTCGCGCCGTATCTTTCCGCGGGACGCGATGCGGGGCCCATCACTGCATTCAAGGAAGCAGCGAATAAAGCTCTCGCGAAGCCCGCACACGTGATCCTCGCCCCGCTCGTGTCCTTCGCGGTGATGTTCGTGCTCGCGATCACGGGCATCGGGCTGATCCTGCTCCCCGCGGCATTGCCGTTTGTGGCGCTCTTCTACATGTCGATGATCAACCGCATCGAGGGCACACGCCCGGCACCCGTTGTCTAGCGCCGGCAGCCCAGGCTCGGGCGCCCTCATCGTTCAGTCGGATAAGTCGATCCTCCTCGAGGTCGCTCACCCTTCGGCCGAGCAGGCGCGCGCCGCGATAGCGCCGTTCGCTGAGCTCGAGAAGTCACCCGAGCATGTCCACACCTACCGACTCACGAACCTCGGGCTGTGGAACGCGAAGGCTGCGGGGTTCGATGCGGAGTGGGTCGTCGATGCTCTCCTCACGCATTCGCGATTTCCCGTTCCGCACGCCCTTCTCGTGGACGTCGCGGACACGATGGATCGCTACGGTGTTCTGAGCCTCCAGAGTTCCCCCGCGCACGGCCTCGTGCTCCTCGCGAAGGATCCGGCGATCCTCACGGAAGTTCTTCGCTCAAAGCGCGTCGCGCCGCTCGTGGGTGCGCGCATCGATGAGACCACCTCGCTCGTACACCCGAGCGAGCGCGGCGCCCTCAAGCAGCAGCTCCTCAAGCTCGGCTGGCCGGTCGAGGACCTCGCGGGTTTCGTGGACGGTGAGAGCCACCCGATTGCGCTCACGGATTCCCCGGGCACGTGGCAGCTTCGCCCGTATCAGCGCGAGGCGGTCGAGCATTTCACAAAAGGTGGCAGCGGCGTGGTCGTGCTCCCGTGCGGGGCGGGGAAGACGACCGTGGGAGCGGGCGCGATGGCGGCGCTCGAGCGCACGTGTCTCGTGCTCGTGACGAACACGGTTTCCGCCCGTCAGTGGCGCCGCGAGCTTCTCGAGCGCACGTCGCTCACGGAGAGCGAAATCGGCGAGTACAGCGGCGCAAAGAAGGAGATTCGCCCGGTCACGATCGCCACGTATCAGGTGCTCACGTCCAAGCGCCGCGGCATCCATCCTCATCTCGAGCTCGTGAGCGCCCGCGATTGGGGTCTCATCATTTACGACGAGGTGCATCTTCTTCCCGCCCCAGTGTTCCGCATGACCGCCGACCTGCAGGCTCGCCGCAGGCTTGGCCTCACGGCGACCCTCGTGCGCGAGGATGGCCGCGAGGGCGAAGTGTTCTCGCTTATTGGCCCGAAGCGTTACGACGCGCCGTGGAAGTCGATCGAGGCTCAAGGGTGGATCGCCCCGGCGGAGATGACGGAGGTGCGCGTCACGATGTCGAGCACCGAGCGGAAGGTGTACGCCTCGGCGGAGGCAAGGGATCGGCAGAGACTCGCGGCAACGAGCCCTGAGAAGGTCACCGTCGTCGAGCAGCTCGTCGCGCGACACCGAGGCGAAGGGATCCTCGTGATCGGCCAATATCTTGATCAGCTCGAGGAGATCGCGAATCGGCTCGATGCGCCGGTCGTCACGGGCGACACTTCCCTCAAGGATCGCGAAAAACTCTTTGCCGCGTTCCGCGAGGGCGAGATCGATCTGCTTGTCGTCTCAAAGGTCGCGAACTTCTCGCTCGATCTTCCCGAAGCAAGCGTGCTCATCCAGGTGAGCGGCGCTTTCGGCTCGCGTCAGGAGGAGGCACAGCGGCTCGGCAGGATCGTGCGGCCGAAGCGCGATGGGCGAACGGCACACTTCTACACGGTGGTCACGCGCGATACGCAGGATCAGGATTTCGCGCAGAATCGGCAGCGCTTCCTCGCGGAGCAGGGGTACGGGTATCGGATCCTCGATGCGCGCGATGTGGAGCCGGGAAACGTCTAGCCACCCGTTCGGCCCCAAGCGCTTAAGTGAGGGGTCCGACGCTAGCCGGGCCCCATTGCTGCACTCGTTCTTTGCACGGCGGTCACCATGCGTTTGGTCAAGGCGAGTACGCTTGACGTATGAACTCTAAGGAATACGACGGTTTCTCCGATTCTTTTCGCGATGCAAAGGCTGAAGAAGTCACGCGTGCAAATCCGGCTGCTGCGGGCGTGAACAGCGCTGGCACCGCTTCTTCTGCGGCGCAGGCAGCGCCCGAGGCACCGAGCTTCGGTGGAGCCGGGCAGGCGTCGGACCCCAAGAGCGCCCCGAGTGCCCCCGCCGCGCAGGCGAAGCCGGCCACGCCTAGCGCCGCACCCACGCGCCAGCGCACCTCGCAGGCCCAGCAAGCGCCGAAGGCCGCTCCCTCGGCTGCGCCTCAGAATGATCAGCACGCTGCCCAGCCCGCGCCGAAGTCACGCATGGGCGTCGTGTGGGCGTCGCTCATCGTGGGCGCGCTCCTTTTGATTCTGCTGCTCGTGTTCGTGATTCAGAACAATGTGTCCACGCAGTTCGAGTACTTCACGTGGCAGTTCAACCTTCCGCTTGGCGTAGCGATGCTGCTCGCGGCGATCGCGGGCGCGCTCATCATGGCGCTCGCCGGTTCGGTGCGCATGATTCAGATGGGCTGGGAGCTTCGCAAGTATCGCCGCGATCAGAAGTAGCTGATTCGCCACACCTGCCCGCAAGTCACAGGCAACGTCCAGCCAAACTTCACCTTCGGGTTACACCATTGACCCATGAACACGGAGCAGGAGCAGGACTACGAGGCACGCCTCCTCGTGGTCGACGATGAACCGAACATTCGCGACCTTCTCGCCACGAGCCTGCGTTTCGCGGGCTTCGAGGTGTTTGCGGCCTCCAATGGTGCCGAGGCCATCAAGCTGGCGACTGAGAACGAACCGGATCTGATCGTTCTCGACGTCATGCTGCCCGACATCGACGGTTTCACGGTGACCCGCCGCCTTCGCGACAAGGGCCACCACTACCCGATCCTTTTCCTCACGGCACGTGACGAAACGAAGGATAAGGTCGCTGGCCTCACGGTCGGTGGCGATGACTACGTGACGAAGCCGTTCAGCCTCGAAGAGGTCGTGGCTCGCATTCGCGCGGTACTGCGCCGCACTCACGTGGGCGTCGCCGAGCCGAGCGAAAGCGCGCTCGTGGTGGGCGATCTTCGCCTCGATGAGGATTCGCACGAGGTGACGCGCGCCGATTCGCCGATCGACCTCTCCCCCACCGAGTTCAAGCTGCTGCGTTACCTCATGCTGAACGCGGGTCGCGTGGTGTCAAAAACCCAAATCCTCGATCACGTGTGGGATTACGACTGGTCGGGCGAAGTGGGCATCGTCGAGAGTTACATTTCGTATCTTCGCCGCAAGATCGACGTGGTTGGTGAACCCATGATTCATACGAAGAGGGGCATCGGCTACGTGCTGCGTCCGGCCGATCCGCGCTGACCTTGACCGACGCCCCCAAGAAGGACCGCGTTTCGCGGGCCAATCGCCCGGTGTCCCTATGGACCCGGATTGTCGCGCTCATCGCGCTCGTTCTCGTGTCGGGAACGATCGTGACGGGCGCGCTTTCACTGTTCCTCCTCAAGCGCACTCTCATTGAAAGCGTGGACGCTGATCTCGCCGCGGCGGTCAGCCCAAGCGCGATCGCCAATCCACGCCGCAACATTTCACTCATCACCACGGGGTCACCGAGCGCGCAGTACACGCCCGTGGATTACGTGGTGGAGTGGCAGGATCAGTCCGGTGGGGTTTTGCAGCGCGTGGTGCAGGATTCCGACGGCGACCCGTCTCTCGACTTCCCTGCGCTGACGCGCGAGGAGGTTGTGTCTCTCCAGGGAAAGCCCTTCACTCTTGTGGCGGGTGACCGCGAGTCGTGGCGCGTGCGCGCGGTTGCGTCGAACGATCCGGATGGTCCCTCGGTTTTCGTGGCGCTCCCGCTTCGTGGCGTGGAGAACACGATGAATGAGATGGCGCTCATCATCGTGCTCGTGGGAACGATGGTGGTGCTCGTTGGCGTGGGGCTTGGCGGCTACGTGCTCCACTATGCTCTCGAGCCTTTGCGCGATGTGGAGAAGGCCGCCAAGAACGTTGCGGCCGGTACTCTCGGCACGCGCATTCCCGTGAGCTACTCCTCGCAAGAGGTGCATTCGTTAAGTGTGGCCCTCAACGAGATGCTCATTCGCCTCGAGAAGGGTTTTCAAGCCCAGGCCGAGTCGCAGGCGGAGGCGCTCGCGAGCCAGTCGCGCATGCGGCGCTTCGTTGCGGATGCCTCGCACGAGCTTCGCACTCCCCTTGCGGCGATCCGCGGCAATGGCGAGTTGTATCGCATGGGGGCGATGCCGCGCGACGAGGATGTCGCGCAGGCGATGCGCCGCATCGAGGATGAGGCGAAGCGCATGGGGTCCCTCGTCGAATCGCTTTTGAAGCTCGCGAGGCTCGATGAGCAGCGTTCTTTCGATCTCGTGCCGCTCGATGCGTCGGGGATCGTGAAGGACGTGGTGCAGGATTTGCGGGCACTCGATCCCACGCGAGAAGTCGCGATCGTTGACCTCGCGGGTGCGGTTCTCACGCCCGCGGCCGTTCCGCCGCTCGGGGTGCTTGGCGACGAAGCTGCACTTCGACAGGTCATTGTGAACCTCGTGGGTAACGCGAACAGGCACACGCCGAAGGGTTCACCCGTGGAGGTCGCGCTCGGCAATGGCCGCGATGGTAAGGCCATCATTGAGGTGCGCGACCATGGTGAGGGCATTCCGGCGGACATCCGCGAGAGGGTTTTCGAGCGCTTCTTCCGCACCGACGAGTCTCGCCAACGCCAGCAAACTCAAGGCGGCGGCGCGGGGCTTGGCCTCTCGATTGCGGCCACAATCATGCAGCATCACGACGGCACGATCTCGATCCATCAAACGGACGGCGGCGGGGCAACGTTCCGCGTGGAGCTCCCGGCGGCCGAGCTCAGCTAAGTGCGCTCCAATGCTGGTGGAGAATCCGAGGGGTCTCGCCACCCCACAGGGTCACGATGCGAAAGTTCCGGCCGGCAGCTTCGAGCACGGTGTCGGTCAGGTGGAGGTGCGGGCCGACCTCGCGCGAAGTCACCTCACCACAAAGCTTCACCCCTCGCCCACGCAAAGCCTCGACCCCCCTCACCCATTCCTCGATGCTCATCACACGAGCGCGGGTATCAATGAAATGAGGATCCTCGCCGAGGCGCTCACGCGGGGACGCGCTTTCACACCACAGGGAGCGCTCTAGGCTGGCAGGCGTCGGAACCGTGCGCGGGGCACCCGCGTGGACCGCACCCGTGAAACCAGGCCCCACGTTCGGCGCCGTGCCCTTCTGGTAGGCGGTCGCCGCGGCCCGGGCGCGCTCGTCAGCGGCCTCGTTCATGTCGTGGCCCGCATGGCCCTTGACCCATTCGAAGCGCACGTTGCGGCCCTGCATTTCGCGATCGATCGCTTGCATGAGCTCGACGTTCAGCACGGGCTTGCCGTCTTTCTTTTTCCAGCCCTTCTTTTTCCAGCCAGGCATCCACTTCGTGACGGAGTTGATGACGTACTGCGAGTCGCACAGGATCACGAGTTCCTCGGCCGCGTGACCGGCTTCGCGGGTTTGGCTGAGCAGTTCGCGCACAGCGGTGAGCTCGCCGATGTTATTCGTGCCGTGGGTGCTTCCGCCCGCGCTCCAGCACTCGTCGCTGACGTACCAGGCCCAGCCGGTGGGGCCAGGGTTGCCAAGTGCGGAGCCGTCTGCTGCTGCGGTGATCGTCATGGCCATATTTTTTCACAGGCCCTGAATAGCCGGGCGGGTGGGTGGAATAGCGGTGCGCTCAAAGGGCGTTTGGTGAGAGTCCGACGGTTTCGCGCACCTATCGAGCGCACTTCTGTGGAGGTTTCCTATGTCTAAGCGTCCCGACCTGGCAATTCTCGATCTCGTGGGGGTGAGCGAGGGGCAATCGTTCGCCGAGGCTATCGAAGCGTCGATGCGGGCGGTCGAGCTCGCTGACGAGCAGGGATACAAGCGGTATTGGTTCGCGGAGCACCACAACACTTTGAATCTTGCCTCGAATGCAACGTCGCTTCTCATTGACCGCGCAGCTTCGCGCACGAAACGCATCCGCGTCGGTTCGGGTGGGATCATGCTGCCGAATCACGCGCCACTCCAAGTGATCGAGCAGTTCGGCACGCTCACGCAGTTCCACGGTCCGAGGATTGATTTGGGTCTTGGCCGCGCGCCGGGCACCGACCCGCTTACCGCGCAGCTTCTTGGGCGCACGAGCGCAGAGCCGGCGGATTTCGCGCGGGCCGTTGCCGACATGCAGGCCTGGGCAAGCGATGACACGCTTTCGCGGTACCGGATCGGCGCATACGTTGCGCAAGGCACGAACGTACCGATGTGGGTGCTTGGCAGTTCCCTCGCGGGCGCAGGTCTTGCGGCGCAGCTCGGGTTGCCGTTCGCTGTGGCAAGCCACTTCGCGCCCTTCCAGTACAAGGAGGCGATCGCGCTTTATCGCCGCGAGTTCAATGCCGAAGCTCCCACCGCGCAAGTGGAGAAGCCGCACGTGATGGTGGGTGTGAACGTGTATGTGGCTTCAACGGATCACGAAGCTGAACGCCAGTTCTCCACCCTGCAACAGGCTTTTGCGGCGCTTGGAACAGGCAAGCGACAGTTGATTCAGCCACCCGCGGAAATCTCGGCGCTGCTCCCCGCCCCTGTACTCGAGCGCGTCAACGGGGCGCTTGCGGTGCGCGCTGTGGGTTCCCCGAGCACGGTCGAGGCCGAGCTTTCACGCCTCGCGGAGGAGACCCACGCTGACGAGTTCATCGTCTCGAACTACTTCCATGACCCCGCAAAGCGCTATGAGAGCCAGCGCCTGCTCGCCGAAGCATGGCTCAAGTGAGGAGCGGACTTAAGTCCCGCCTTCACTTTTTGTCACGATAACGATTTCGTTACCAACGCCGACCGGCGGCACCCACGAGGTGCTGTCGGTCGGCGTTTTCTTTCCCGAAGGTAATTTTTAGAACGGTTAACAACTGGTGACTATTTTCGACTAATAAACACCTTACTTCCCTTTCTTTTGCGACCTCACGAAAGTCCTTCTTCATTCTTAGCGACCAACCATTCCACTAAGAAGTAAGGCCTACGCAACGCTGTGACATGCGAGCTTCCATGGCGGAGCCACCATCGGGGTCGCGAGGGGCGGATCGCTAATCCGTAACATTGTCGTAACATTTGCTATACCAACGTTTCCCCACGCGATCGCTATGCTCGAATCCCCTTCCCTCCAGCCAGCCCTGCTTCAACCGCACCGCCCGTCGGACGTCTCTCGCGCGCCCACATGAGGCCCGGCCCCTCGAGGAAAATTGCTCACTTCACAAATCGCCCAAAAGCGGTTAGCGTCGAGTTTGGACGTCTGCAACAGGTGTTGTGTGGCGATTCCTTTTGCTCCCCCATACACAGAAAGTTGGAGAACTCATGGTCTTCGATGCTTTCCGTAAGCGGAACAGCCACCGCGCGGAATCCTCAGTTACCCCCCTGTGGCGCCGCGGTGCTGCGGCCCTCGCCGTGGGCGCCGTCCTCGGCACCACCGGCGTTGTTGGCGCGAGCGCCATCGATGCCCCGAGCGCGTTCGCGGCGGAGCCTGGCGCGCAGACTATGGCAGAGCAGTACTCGATTTCTTACCCGACGTATACAGTGAAGCCGTTCCACCCTGTCGATGTCGTTCCCACCGTGGCCGACGCGGCCGGCTCTGCAGCTAGCGTCCCCAATGGCACAACTTTCACCAAGGTAGGGGACTTCTCGGGCAGCATTGACTCGGAAACAGGCGCGTACAGCGGCTACCAGACCTCTACTTACCCTGTGACCCACAACTACACGGTTAAAGTGAAGTTCCCTGATGGTTCAACCACTCAGGTTTCTGGCACCGTAAAAGTCGATAAGAACGCCCCTAAGAAACCAGCTCCTGAACCCGCCCCCGTGGAGCCCACACCAGGCGAAGACCCCACCCCGGTAGAGCCCACGCCAGGCGAAGACCCCACTCCGGTGGAGCCCAACCCTGGAGACAACGCCGCCGAAACCCAATTGACCGATTCTTACGCCCCGAGCTACGCGGAGGGCATTGAAGTCTGGAATGGTCGAGCCGATATCGTTCCTGCTCCTAAGTTCTACGACGCAAACGGCGCTGAGATTGCACGCCCCGGGGGTGTTAAGTTTGCCTACAAGGGGAACGTCGCAGGCCTCCAAATCAATTCGGACACAGGTGAGATTTCTAGCCCGTCGAACTGGAAGATGGGTACGCAGACTCTCACCTACGATGTCGTTGTCACCTACTCCGACGGCAGCACCGACACCATCACTGCCAGCTTCAAAGTTGTAGACAAGCCGGACCAGCCTAAACCGCCGAAGCCGGATCCCACTCCGGAGGCATCGCGCGTCACTGAAATTGCCTACGAAAACCCCGCGGTTCGCGTCGAGACTATTCAGACCGCGGCCGAGGGGAGCGACACCACCACTGCTACTTTCCCCGCACCAAAGCTGGACGGCGAGCGTCGCACCGACGAGTACTTCGCTTTCATCAACGAAAACGGCAAACCTGTCCAGTCTCTTGAGAGCTCGAGTACTACCCCGAAGGCAAAGATCGACAAGCGCACTGGCGAAATCACCGTCGGGCCGAACAGGTTCGATCAAGATAACGAGTACGAAGTACGCGTTGCGCTTCTTCGCGGTCAAGATATTCTCGCTGAAACCACCGTTGAGATCGAGCTCTATCGTGGCTACCCTGGCCAGGACATGGAGCTCGCGCTTCTCGTAGACGGAAACTTCAAGTCGAGTTCCGATCTTAAGAGCGATGAAGACTTGAAGAATATTTCTGTAACGCTCACAAATACAGATAACAACAAGACCTACACGACCGGCAAAGCAAAAGACTGGTTTGACGCTGCAGGCGGCAAAGTCGACCACGCACGTCTCGGCGACGTGGAGTACGGCACTTACAGGGTCAAGGTTGAGGGAGTCAACACCGACAAGTACTCGATCGCAGCCGATCACGGCGTTCTTAGCGTCGTGAACGGTGACACGATTACACTGTCTAAGGAGAACAACGCTGCTACTGGCGACGGTCCGGTAGGCAACGGTGAGAACTACCTCAAGCTCTCGTTGGTAACAAAGGCCGATACTCAGCCCGAGCAGACTGAGGGCCTTACCCCTGCCTACGCCGAGGGCATCAAGGTGCTCGTCGGCACACGCCAGCCGGTTCCGGCACCGACCTTCACCGACGCCGACGGCAACACCGTTAAAGCGCCCGAGGGCACGACGTTCGAGTTCGGCCCGGACGAGGACTACGGTGCTTGGATCGACGAGAAAACCGGCGAGATCACCCCGCTTCTTGCTGGCCAAAAGGGTCGCACCACCGATGACGATTGGGGCAACCCAGGCAAGCTCGACTTCAAGGTCCGAGTGACCTACCCGGACCGCTCGACCGACGACATCGTCGCCAGCTTCGAGCGTGTCCTTCCCCCGCAGTCGGATGACTTTGATCCGAAGTACCCCGATACGGATCTGACGCAGGGTGATGTCTCGGATGCTCCGACCTTCGACGACCCGGCAACCGACGAGGTCGAGTCGGCACCTGAGGGCACGAAGTTCGAGAAGACGGAAGGCGACGACGGCATCACCGTCGACGAAGAAACCGGCGCGATCACTGTCGGTGACGACGTCGAACCCGGCGAGCACAAGGTCGTTGTCGAGGTCACCTACCCCGACGGCTCCACCGACGAGGTCGAGGTGACGGTCAACGTCGAGGCGAAGAAGGAATCGGAGAACCTCAACCCGTTCTACCCCTCGACCGAAATCGAGCAGGGCCAGACCGGTGTCGCACCCGAGTTCGACAACCCCACCACTGATGCTGTCGAAACGATGCCCGAAGGCACCACCTTCGCCCCCAGCGAGTACTACCCGCTGCCCGAAGGCATCACGGTCGACCCCAACACGGGCCAGATCATCGTTGGTGACGACGTCGAACCCGGCACCTACCCGGTCGTCGTTCATGTCACCTACCCCGACGGCTCGACCGACGACATCTACACCACCATCACCGTGACCGAGAAGCCGGATTCGTCGAAGTACGACCCGACCTACACGGACACGGATCTGACGCAGGGTGATGTCTCGGACGCTCCGACCTTCGACGACCCGGCAACCGACGAGGTCGAGTCGGCACCTGAGGGCACGAAGTTCGAGAAGAAGGACGGCCCCGAGGGCATCACCGTCGACGAAGAAACCGGCGCGATCACTGTCGGTGACGACGTCGAACCCGGCGAGCACAAGGTCGTTGTCGAGGTCACCTACCCCGACGGCTCCACCGACGAGGTCGAGGTGACGGTCAACGTCGAGGCGAAGAAGGAATCGGAGAACCTCAACCCGTTCTACCCCTCGACCGAAATCGAGCAGGGCCAGACCGGTGTCGCACCCGAGTTCGACAACCCCACCACTGATGCTGTCGAAACGATGCCCGAAGGCACCACCTTCGCCCCCAGCGAGTACTACCCGCTGCCCGAAGGCATCACGGTCGACCCCAACACGGGCCAGATCATCGTTGGTGACGACGTCGAACCCGGCACCTACCCGGTCGTCGTTCATGTCACCTACCCCGACGGCTCGACCGACGACATCTACACCACCATCACCGTGACCGAGAAGCCGGATTCGTCGAAGTACGACCCGACCTACACGGACACGGATCTGACGCAGGGTGATGTCTCGGACGCTCCGACCTTCGACGACCCGGCAACTGACGAAGTCGAGTCCGCTCCCGAGGGCACGAAGTTCGAGAAGAAGGACGGCCCCGAGGGCATCACCGTTGACGAAGAGACTGGTGCTCTTGTCATCGGCGACGACGTTCCCGCCGGCGAGCACAAGGTAGTTGTCGAGGTCACCTACCCCGACGGCTCCACCGACGAGGTCGAGGTGACGGTCAACGTCGAGGCGAAGCCAGCCGCTGACGACTACAACCCGCAGTACACTGACACCACCCTCAAGCAGGGAGAGCGTTCGGATGCTCCGACGTTCGATGATCCGACCACGGATGCAGTCGAGTTCGTTCCCGAAGGCACGACCTTCGGCCCGAACGAGTACTCCCCGCTCCCCGAAGGCATCACTGTCGACCCGGAGACCGGTGAAATCATCGTTGCTGAGGACGCCGAGCCGGGCCGCTACCCGATCGCCGTTGACGTGACCTACCCCGATGGCTCGAAGGACACCATCTACGAGACCATCACCGTTGTTGGCCCGACCGACGCTGAGAACCTTACGCCGGTGTACACCGACGTCACGGTTGAGCGCGGCGAGACGGCTTTCGTCGATGCGCCGACCTTCGATGATCTCGCGACCGACGAGGTGGAGTTCGCGCCTGAGGGCACGAAGTTCACTCTCAAGGACGGAGAGATTGAAGGCGTCACTATCGACGAAGAAACAGGTGCGATCTCCTCGAACGCAACGTTCGCGTCGCCTGCGGATCACGTGTACGAGGTCCTCGTGACCTACCCCGATGGCTCGACCGATACGACTTTCGTGACCATCCACGTCGTAGAGACTCCGCAGGTCAAGCTTTACCAGCCGGCCTACACCGAGGTCACCGTCACCCAGGGTGACGTTGCCGAGGTCGCAGCCCCCGTCTTCACCGACGAGGAGACCGGCGAAGAGCGCGACATGCCCGAAGGCACCACGTTCGCCCTCAAGG
>NZ_RBLW01000005.1:0-125883 GCF_003989295.1 Dermabacter sp. HSID17554
GGCACGCCCTCCCGCGCACCGGTGCTGAGACCGGCGGCCTCCTCGCCGCTGCGGCCTCGCTCCTCGCTGGTGGTGCGGCTCTCGTGACCCGCCGCCGCAAGAACGAGCAGTGAGCTCACACCTCACCAGCGTTCAGTAGCTAAAAAACGGTGTGGCCCCCGCTCCTTCGGGAGTGGGGGCCACCCCCGTTAACATCGAAATATGAGCGAACAAGTGCGCATCATCCGGGCCCGCTACGACGACCCGCGCGTCACGGCGCTCCACGCCGAGAAAGACGCCGAACTCGAACCTCGTTACAGCGCCTACTACGCTGCTCATCCCGAATACCAGGGCCGCAGCGATGAAGCCTTCGACCCGGAAACCATTCTCACCGTACTCCTCGCTGTCCACGGCAACACTGCCGTCGGTACAGTCATGCTTCGCGCACTACCGGACCGTCTCGAGGTCAAACGACTTATCGTCGGAAAAAAATACCGAGGCCGCGGCATCGCCACAGCACTCATGCAGCACATCGAACGGGACGCCGCCGCCCGTGGCGCAACCGAGCTCTACCTCCACACCGGCAGCCTCCAACACGATGCCATCGCGCTCTACGAGAAAACCGGATGGCACCGCCTCCCCTACCTCTTCGCCCCCTACAAAGACGACGGTGTCTCCCAGTGCTACGTCAAACACTCATGCCACACTAAAGCCATGAATATTAACGCCGCTCCCGAAGAGCACACCCCCGAACAAAAGGCCGCCCTCGAACGCCTTTCCGTGGCTCAAGAGAACCTTGTAAAATCCCGCGAAGCCTACGAAAAAGCCGTTGAAGGGCTCGAAGCCATTAAGGCGTACAACGAGGCTATGAAGCCCCTCATGGCGTACTACGACAACGGCTGGCTCGCCGACGTCACCACGACCGAATCGATCTACGAGCGCCCCGAAGCAGCCGGCGAAGATGAAATCTGGGATATGCACGGCGGCCAATTTGAACTCATGCGCGAACTCCTCGCGATCTCCTCAGAGTTCTTCACCCGCGTGCCAGGCGAAGAGGAGCAGGAAGGCTAACTATCCCACCGAGGCATAAAGGAACCCTCGCACCACCCGAAAAGGTCGGTGCGAGGGTTCTCTTCCGTTAGGGGGCGATCACATCATGCCGCCCATGCCTCCCATGGCGTCCATGTCGCCACCGGCAGGAGCCTTCACCGGCTCCGGCTTATCGGCAACAACGGCCTCCGTGGTGAGGAACAGGCCCGCGATCGACGCGGCGTTCTGAAGAGCCGAGCGGGTCACCTTGACCGGGTCGAGCACGCCAGCCTCGATGAGGTTCTGGTACTCGCCGCTTGCAGCGTTGAGGCCCTCGCCCACGGGGAGCTGCTTGACCTTCGATGCCACAACGCCGCCCTCGAGGCCAGCGTTCGAGGCGATCTGCTTGAGCGGAGCCTCAATCGCGACCTGCACGATCGATGCGCCGGTCGCCTCGTCGCCCTCGAGGGAAAGCGACGCGAACGCGTCCTTGCCGGCCTGGATCAGAGCCACGCCGCCACCGGCGACGATGCCCTCTTCGACGGCAGCCTTCGCGTTGCGCACGGCATCCTCGATGCGGTGCTTGCGCTCGTTGAGCTCAACCTCGGTTGCGGCACCCGCCTTGATGACAGCCACGCCGCCGGCGAGCTTCGCGAGGCGCTCCTGGAGCTTCTCGCGGTCGTAATCCGAATCTGAAACTTCGATTTCGCTGCGGATCTGCTTGACGCGACCGGCGATCTGGTCGCCGTCGCCAGCGCCCTCAACGATGGTCGTCTCATCCTTCGTGACAACAACCTTGCGGGCACGGCCGAGCACGTTGAGGTCAGCGGTCTCGAGCGACAGGCCAACCTCTTCCGAGATCACGGTGCCGCCGGTGAGGATCGCCATGTCCTGGAGCATGGCCTTGCGGCGATCGCCGAAGCCGGGGGCCTTCACGGCAACCGACTTGAACACGCCGCGCAGCTTGTTGACGACGAGCGCGGGAAGCGCCTCACCGTCGACGTCCTCGGCGATGATCACGAGCGGCTTGTTCGCCTGGATGACCTTGTCGAGAAGCGGCAGCAGGTCCTTGAGCTGCGACACCTTCGACGAGGTGAGCAGGATGTACGGGTCCTCAAGAACAGCTTCCTGGCGCTCCGGATCGGTCACAAAGTAGGGCGAGATGAAGCCCTTGTCGAAACGCATGCCCTCGGTGAGCTCGAGCTCGAGGCCAGTCGTGTTCGACTCCTCAACCGTGATGACGCCTTCCTTGCCGACCTTGTCGAGAGCCTCGGCAATGAGTTCGCCGATTGCCGGGTCAGCGGCGGAGATCGCGGCGGTGTTCGCGATCTGCTCCTTGGACTCGATCTCGACGGCCTGCGCGATGAGCTTCTCGCTCACGGCGGCAACAGCCTTGTCGATGCCGCGCTTGAGGGCGATCGGGTTGGCGCCCGCGGCAACGTTGCGGAGGCCTTCCTTCACGAGGGCCTGCGCGAGAACGGTTGCGGTGGTCGTGCCGTCGCCGGCAACGTCGTCTGTCTTCTTCGCGACCTCTTTGACGAGTTCCGCGCCGATCTTCTCGTACGGATCCTCGAGTTCAATTTCCTTCGCGATCGACACGCCATCGTTGGTGATGGTCGGTGCGCCCCAGGACTTTTCGAGGACGACGTTGCGTCCCTTCGGTCCAAGGGTCACCTTCACGGCGTCAGCGAGCTGGTTCATGCCCCGCTCGAGGCCGCGGCGTGCTTCTTCGTCAAATGCGATGAGCTTTGCCATGAGTGGTAACTCCCAAAGTGTATGAGTGTGCTCCAGCCAGGTGCCCGCGACGGACGAGCCTTGCCCTCCCCTTCACGTCTGGGTTGGTGGGGCTCTCACCTCACTGAAATGCTCGCGGCGGCGCGGGTGGCGGTGGGTCCGACGGTTGCCGGAATCCGTTGTCACTCACGCCATGCGAGTGCTAAACCATCATAAGCACTCTGAGGCGAAGAGTGCTAACGCTCGCTGGG
Source organism: Dermabacter sp. HSID17554 (assembly GCF_003989295.1). Classification (NCBI taxonomy): domain Bacteria; kingdom Bacillati; phylum Actinomycetota; class Actinomycetes; order Micrococcales; family Dermabacteraceae; genus Dermabacter; species Dermabacter sp. HSID17554. The sequence continues at coordinate 2,994 of NZ_RBLW01000005.1, forward strand.
AATTTCTCTGGGAGCGTGACGGCCTGCGCGGCGGGGCCGTCACGGAGGGCGCTATTCGCCGTCGTCGCCCTCGTGATCCTCGCCTTCAATCTCGGCAAGGTCGCCCGGCTCGTCGATGATGACCACCGTGATGTTCGCCTTGTACTTATCGGTCTTTTCGGCTTCAACACCCACGTACTTCGCGAGAGCTTCGGCGGTGGCCTGATCCTCGTCGTTCTTGTAGTACACGCCGGCGTTCTTCGAGCGCTTACCGGTGTCGGTATCGATCTTGGTCCAGCCCTGCTCTTCGAGGGCCTTCTGCCAGCGGCCAGCCATGCCCTGCACGCGCTTACCGTTGAGCACGAGCACGGGGGCTTCTTTATTGACCTCGGGGGCGGGCTCCTCGGAGGGCTCCTCGCTCGCCTCTTCGATGGGCTGCTCACCTTCGTCGGTGCTCTCACTGCTCGGAGCACGAGCGCTTTCACTGGAATCTGCCGGCGCAGAAGTGGAGGATTCCGCCGGGGCAGGGGCGTTCTCGCTCCCCTTACCGAGACCCGAAACAGCCCAGAGCACGAGCGCAAGCGCCACAAGTGCCGCGACGATCACGATGATCGTCGAAAGATTCCGCTTGAAGAACGGCTCCTCAGCACGGTGCGCGCCGTGGGCGCCCACCTGATCGGCCTCGCGGTCAAACTGGTCCGGTTCGTACGGGTACGTGCTCTGATCTGCCACGAGAACATGCTATCGGCAGTAGCGCACCGAACGCGCGATTGCGCCCGCGGCGCGCCGCACTCCGGTCATCACGTCAGGAACGCGTACGCCCCAGCAAGCGTCGGACCACACCGGGTGCATACCGCACCGCTGCCGGATCCCGCATGAGCCGCACGAGCCGCGTATGATAGCGGGCCGGCGTAAGGCCCGTGAGACGCAAGATGTCGCGCTCCTTCGCTCCCACACTGCGATAGACACGCGCCTCGAGGTCGAGGATCGCGCGATCGGTTTCGCTTAGCTGCGGTTCATCGGTCAGCGACTCATCGGTTAGCGACTCATCGGTCATGGGTTCAAGTCTAGGCACACCCCTTACCCTGGGGGCATGAACGAGACCGCGCCACCTCCCCTGACCGACGTTATGGCCGCCGACTGGGCCGAGGCCCTCGCGGGCGTCGAGCCGAATATCCGCGCCATGGGGGCTTTCTTGCGCGCCGAACTCGCCGCGGGGCGCCACTACCTCCCCTCCGGCGATCGCATCTTTCGCGCCTTCGAAACGCCGCTTGCCGACGTTCGCGTGCTGATCGTTGGCCAAGATCCCTACCCCACACCGGGTCACCCCATCGGGTTGAGCTTCGCCGTCGAACGCCACGTGCGCCCGCTGCCGCGGTCACTTCAAAACATTTATCTCGAGCGCGAGGCTGACCTCGGCATCCCGCCGAGCGAACACGGGGACCTTTCGGCGTGGCAAAGCCAGGGCGTCATGCTCCTCAACAGAGCACTCACAGTTGCACCGGGGGCTCCCGCCTCGCATCGTGGCAAAGGCTGGGAGCAGATCACGATGCGGGCGATCAACGCACTCATCGAGCGTGGCGGTCCACTCGTCGCAATTCTGTGGGGGCGCGACGCTCGTTCTCTTGCGCCAATGCTCAATGCGGGTGGCGTGGGCACTGTCGAGTCGGCACACCCTTCGCCACTGTCGGCGCGCCGCGGGTTCTTTGGGTCACGGCCGTTCTCGCGCGCGAACGCGCTGCTCGCCGACCGTGGCGCCGAGCCTGTGGACTGGAGCACGCCGTAACCATCACTACAGGACTCAAACCCGACCCTCGAGAGTGACATCCGTCACCCTCGCACGGGTCTAGACTTCTACGAAACTGCACCAACCATTAAAGTTTTGGCAAAACCCCAGGTTAAAGCTCTTAAATGACTGCGCTACGCGTGCCGTACGCCGGGACTTTCGGGGTTGCATTCATGGAATTAAGGCCTATAGTTACGAAGTCGTTACAAACCGGACCCGCCAACACCGCACCCGATTGGAGTCCATGGGCATGAATACTCCCCGCCACCACGACGAAGAACTGCGCGCCGAACTCATCGCAGAAGCGTCGAAGGCACTCGCCAAAGGCGGCCCCACAGCGGTCTCCCTTCGCGACATCTCCGCCGCATGCAATACCTCCACCACCGCCGTCTACTCCCTCTTTGGCGGGAAAAAGCAGCTCCTCAACTCAGTTGTCGTCACCTCCGCTGGCGACCTCGCGAAGCACCTCACCGAAGTTGACCGCGACCAGGATCCGGAAAACTACCTCATCGCCCTCGCGACCGCCCTCCACGACTGGGCTGTGAACAACCCCGAACTGTTCGACGTCATCTTCACCCAAGCCAACCAAGTCCCCGGCCGGGCAGCACAGGCCAATGGGGCCCCGGGTGCGGCAGGCGCCACCGAGTCCGACGCCACCTCCGGCTCTACTGGGTCCGGTCTTTCGCGTCGCGACAACCACCTGCTCACCGCATTCCGTGAACTCGGCACCAACGTTGACGAATTCGAAGCAATCGCCAAGCATCTTTCGAAGGCCATGACCGAGGGCCGCTCGAAATACGGTGCAAGTGGCGAAATTTCTCCCGAGGATGCCACGACGCTTCTGCGCGCAGTGTGGGCAAGCGCCCACGGTTGGACCCACCTTGAAATCCAGGGTTTCATCGACGCGGCCGGTTTCCACGACTTCGTGAACGCGATGGTCAAGGCGGCGCTCAAGGCGAGCCGCGAGTAAAGAGGCCCAGCCTCGGCCACGCGCCCACCCCTACGTCAGCCTCCGCCCCAGCACTTGCTACGCAGCCGAGCCTCAAATACATCAGTGCTCAGCCGTGGACCAACAGTGCTTACCTCTGGGCCACCAGTGCTCAGCTCTGGGCCGCCAAGCTACAACCTATTCTTAGCCCGCCGCGAGGGTGAATTCCGAATCCGATTCCCACTTTGCGTAAGTGGTGAAAAACAGCCACCACGCGATCAGATCGCGATCTTTTCGGCAATTTTTCACCACTTTTAACGCTTGCTTCCTCGCGGGCTCATATCACCACGCCCGCACAGGGCGCTTGTGCAACCTTCGCTTGATGTATCCCCTGAGCAACGCCTCATATTTCTGCCAATCGAAAAACACATGAGCATAGGCAAGGCGCACAACCGTATACCCGCGGGCAATGAGAACCGCGTCTCTCTCACGGTCTCGGTGATAGGCCTTTCGGTCGGCTTGATGATGCTGCCATGAGTCCAGCTCGATGACGAGCGATTGGCCCACAAGGATGTCAACCCTACCCACGTCACGAATCCACACCTGCTGCTCGAATTCGAGTTTGAGCTTCCGTAAGCGAAAGGCGAGAGCGGATTCCGAACCCGAATCGGACCGGGAGCCGGGCACTCCAATTTTCCGCGCCTTCTTCTTACTCACGTGCGTAAGAATTTCGCGAACTTCGTCCCGAGTGGCAACCCCGAGTTTTAGGGCCGATTCAAGGACGATGAAGGCCTGCTCAGGCGTGCCGCACTTGACAGCCGCTATCAGCGCGTCCTTGGGACTCACAACAAGGCCGCCCCGAACTGGGCGATTCAAACGGCGATGTTTTCCCAAGTCAGATGCGCGTGCACGGCCGGTCTCAAGTCGCCGCCACGTCGTCGTGAGGTGCGGCCTTATATCCATCGGCGGGACCCAGAGCCCATAGAGCTTGAGCGCCGAGAAGCACGTCACCCAGCAGCCACTTCTTGCGGCAACGCGGACCGACTCGGGCGTTGACTTTCGCATCGGAAGAAATCTTCCGCGTGAAACTTCGAGGAGGTCCCCACGTTCCGCACACTCCTTTATGCGAGCGCGCGTCCACCCCTGCTCGCGAAGCTGCGACGTTGAAAACAGGGGTGCTGGTTGGCGAGGCGTCATGCCTCCACTTTGGTGCGCTAGAACTCCCCGCACCAGGAGCAAGCCGCACTCGTGGATAGCCGGCGAATGTGGAGCACGAGTCGGGGCCCCGGCTTCCCTGCCGCCACTTTCCGCAAGTGGTGAAAAACAGCCGCCTCACGGCAAGGCTCAATGATCTCACGCGGTTATTCACCACTTTCGCGAGTCAGAGAGGGGGAGGAAGGAGGGCAGAGAGGGGGAGGAAGGAGGGCAGGGAGGATAAGGGAGGGAGGGTGAGGAGGGAGGGTGAGGAGGGAGGGCAGGGAGGATAAGGGAGGGAGGGTGAGGAGGGTGAGGAGGAAAGAAAAGGGGGATGCTGCCGTGGCAGCAGCCCCCTCAGCTAATTTCAGGCCTCGAGCCCTACGCGGTAGCCCGTAGCCACCGCCTGCGCAACCTTGGCGACCTTCGACACGTCGCCCGCGGTACGGAAGTCGATTCCCGCATCCTTGAGCTCAGACGCGAGCGTGTTCTCGCTGCGCATACCGATCGCGAGTACCACGGTCTCGGCCTCGACGTTCACCGAGGAACCGTCGGCCTCGAATACCGCACCCGAATCGTTCACCTCCACGAGGCGATGCCCCGTAAGCATGGGCACGCCAGCCTTCTTGAGCTTCGAGGTGACCGAGATGAGGTTCATGTGGAACGCGCCTGCGCCAAGCTGCGGCGCCATCTCGTAAACGGCAACTTCGCCGCCGTTCGCAGCAATGAGCTCTGCGGTTTCGAGGCCCGTCATGCCGGAGCCCACGACGATGGCGCGGCCGCGTACCTCGCGCGTGCCGCCAAGCACGTCAATCGCGTCCACCACGTGATCGCCGTCGATGCCCGGGATTGGTGGCACAACCGGCACGGCACCCGTTGCGACGATGACCGCGTCAGCACCAAAGTCTCGCACCTCGTCGGCGCTGAAGCGCGTCGAGAGTCGCACCTCGACGCCGGCCTGCTCGAGTCGATGCGTGTAGCTCTCGACGAGCCAACCCATGGGATCCTTACCAGGGGGGTTCGTGCCGGGCACGACCTGGCCGCCGAGGGTATCCTCAGCTTCCACGAGCGTCACCTTGGCGCCTCGCTTCGCGAGCGTTTCCGCAGCTTCACAGCCCGCAGGGCCGCCGCCGATCACGAGGGCCGTGCGACCTTCAGCATTGCGTTCGGGCTCAAGCGGAAACTCCGATTCGAAGCCACAACGCGGGTTGACGGCACATTCGACGTGCCCGCCCGAGAAGAGCGCTTCGAAGCAGTACATGCAGCCGATGCAGCGAGTGATATCGGCGTCGCGGCCTTCGATGGCCTTGATGCCCCACTGCGGGTCGGCGAGCCACGAGCGCCCCATGGCGATGAGGTCCACGAGACCGTCGTTGAGCATCTTTTCGGCCTGCTCGGGCTCGCGGATGATCGATACGCCCATGACGGGAATGCTCACGGCGTCGCGCACGGCGCGAATCATCGGGTCGCGCCAGTTGCGCGGAGTGTTGACGGGCTCGATGACCGTCACACCGGTCTCATAGGTGCCCGACGACACCGAGATGAGGTCAGCACCGTGCTCCTCACACAGCTTCGCGATACGCACGCCGTCGGCGACCTCGTTACCTTCGCCGGGCATGCCGATCAGGTCGTAGCACTGCGAGATCGAGAGACGCACCGAAATCGGGAAGTCGGGGCCCACAACCTCACGAACGCCGTCGAGAATCTCCACGAGGAAGCGGCACCGGTTCTCAAACGAGCCGCCGTACTCGTCCTCGCGCTTGTTGGTGTGCGGCGAGAGGAATTCGTCGATGAGGTAGCCGTGGGCGCCGTGGATCTCCACGCCGTCCGCACCGGCTTCCTTCGCGCGGCGCGCGCCGTTGATGAAGTCCTGCACGAGGCTCTTCACTTCCTCGTTTTCAAGGGCGCGCACGGGAGCCTTGGTGAGCTGGGATTGAACGGCGGAAGGCCCGACGGTGACCTGCCCCTTATTGAGCTGGGGAATGCCCTGGTTGCCGGGGTGTTGGAGCTGGAGGAAAATCTTCGTGCCTCGCGCGTGAACGGCCTCGATCGCTTCGGCGAGCTGCGGGACGAGTTCATCGCGGGTCACGGAGAGCTGCTTTGGGGTGCCGGCGCCGTGCTCGTCGTTCACGCGGGTGATTTCGGTGATGAGCAGGCCGCAGCCGCCTTCGGCGCGCTCGAGCCAGTACTTGAGCAATCGCGGGCCGACGGTGCCGTCGGCGTTTGCGAGGTCGCTGCCCATCGGGGTCATGACGAGACGGTTGGGAATTTCAACGGTGTTGATCGTGAAGGGTGTGGCGAGAGTGCGCTGGGTCTGCGTGGTCGCAGTCATAGGGATGTCCTTATCGTGTGTCGGTTGCCACTAGTCACTTGTGACTCACACTACGCCCCTACGTCGCTAGAGGAGGGGACTTGCGGTGCATGACGCCTCCCCCGCGCGTGTCTCCGGCCGAATCACGATCGTGATCGGCCAACGCACCTAAAGAAAGCCCAGGCCTTACGATGTCATGTCGTAAGACCTGGGCTTTTATTGGAGCTGAAGATGGGGCTCGAACCCACGACCTGCTGTTTACAAGACAGCTGCTCTACCAACTGAGCTACTTCAGCATTGCGGCGCTCGCACCAGTGTAGCGTGCGCCGCGAGTTTAGTTACCGGAATCGCTTGCGCCACCAGCATCGCTCGCGCCGGGAGTACCCGAGGAGGCCACGGCTTCCTTCAGGGCACCGGGCTTCTGCCAGGCGCCGTCGGCCCCCCATTCCTTGCCGTTGATGAACACGGCGGGTGTGGCGGGCGAGAGTTTCGCGCCAACGGGCTCGAGCACGTCGACCGCGTAGCGGCGGAACTTTTGGTCCTTGATGCACGAGAGCGTTTCCTCACTCGCGCCTGCATCCTTCGCGTAGGTTTCGAGTTCTTTGTCGCTCAGGCCGGGGCCGCCCTCGGCCGGCTGGTTCGCGAAGAGCTGCTCGTGGAATTTGAGGAACACTTCGGGCGAATCCTCGTAGGTGCACACGGCGGCGCCGCCCGCGCGAGCCGAGTATTCCGTGGTGGACATCTTCGAGGAGAGGAAGGTGCGCACATGGAAGTTCACGGTCGCCTCGCCGTTGTCGATCATTTCGTTGATGTCCGCATTATTGACCTGTTCGAAAGCGCCGCAGAACGGGCACATGTAGTCGAACACGACGTCAACGACGGGCTTTGTGTCGTCGGCCTTGAACGCGAGCGTAGGCTCGTCCTTGCTGATCGAAGTTGGCTGGTTCAGTTCGAGTTCCGGTTCGGGAGCATTCGCCTGATAAATGAGGTAGCCGAGGCCCGCCACCACCGCGAGCGCGACCACAACGATCGCCGCGATGACGGCGGTGCGCACGCGCTTTTGGCGGTTCAGCTCCTTTTCGCGTTGCTTGCGGAGCTCCACGCGCTGCGCTTCGCGCACGTCTTGAGCTGAGGGCTTCTCGGCCATGAATCCTCCGGAAGGGTCAAAGATGAACGGTGAGCGGGGCTTTCGCCGCGTGCCATCCTAACGGATGCCTTCGCGGGCGCATCAGCGTCGCCAGGGCGAGATATCTTCGAGGCGGAACTCCCCCACGTACGGGAAGTAATCGATCGTGCCTCCGCGCGAGGCGAGAGTGAAGCCCACCGCGACGATGAGCAGGATGAGCAGCGCCGCGATGATCACCGTCCATAGCCCGCTAGGGGCTGCCGCATGCACGAGCCTGTGGCCGCCGTAGCGTGTGGTGCGCGCGCCGATTCCCCACCACAGCGACAGGGTCGTGACACCCACGAGCACACCGGCGTAGATCGCGTAGTGCAGCTCGAAGTTGGTGAGCCACACGATCGCGGCATCGATCGCGAGGAGCACACCCGCCGTCACGATCACGGGGATGAGTGCCTGAAGGATCGCCTCGAGGAGAGCGAGTATCAGGCGCGGCACGGCGAGGAGCACCGCCGCTGTCGTGATGCTTCCTGAGCTTCTTCCCTTGTCAGTCCCCTTTTCCGATGCAATCCACGAGCGTTGCCACGTGCGTGCGAGCGCCGTCATCAGTACGAGCAAAATCAGCGCGGCGAGAGGCACGAGCGCGCCGAATGCTGTAAAGAGCACCATGCCAAGCAGCACGAGTACGGTACGCCGCTCGGGCTCACGCAAGTGGTACGGCACGGGTGGCGGCATAAATCCCTGTGGCGGCATCCCATAGTTTTGCGCGCCGTAGGGCTGCGGTGCGAGGGGCGCTTGCTGGTAGGGGCTTTGCGGAGCGGGTGTGGGGGCGGGCGGCTGCGGCATGTGGTCCGACGCTTGCCACCCCTGCGTCGCTCCCTCGTAGTGGGGAGTGGGCGGGGCCGCGGGGGTCGAGATGGGGGCGAATTTCGCGGTCGGTGTTTCGTCGAGGACGGGCATGACTTGGGTGGGATCTTCGTTGGAGACATCCCACTCATCGGTGTCGTCCAATTCATCAGTGGCGTCGCGCATTGCCCCCGTGCTCTCCTCCTCTCCCCCTCCGGGACTCAGTGGGCTATGCGTCAGTGGGCTATGCGGAGGTATCGACGCAGTCGCCTCAGCTGCGCGAGCTGCTGCATCCGTAGATTCCGCGGCACCCAAACCCGACGCTCCGGCGCCGATTGGACCACCCGGTGTGCCGCGTTCACCCGCCTCAATCCGAGAGGTGGGGAGCTCGGCGGAGGTGGAAGGGGAAGACGGGGACGAGGAGGTTGGATCGTAGTTCCCATACACCCATGCATCCACATCGTGCTCGAGTGCCTCCATGAGCTTCTCCGGCGGCGTGCGATCGGCGGGCTCAGGGGCAAATGCCCCCTTGAACCATTCGACGCACGGCTCCGGCAACCCCTCGAGGTCGGGTCCGCCCATCGTGGCGAGGTTGTAGACCGTGCCGAGTCGCCCCTTACCGAAGGGCGGGAAGCCGGTCGCAGCGTGGGCGAGCATTGCGGCCCAGGCCCACCAGTCGGCAGCGGCGTCGACGATGTTGTTGCTGATCACCTCGGGGGCAAGATAGGAGATCGTGCCCATCATGAGCCCCGTCGAGGTCATGCGGGACTCTTCGGCGGCTTGGGCGATGCCGAAATCGATAATGACCGGATCGACTGGATCGATGTCGAAGTCGAAGTGCGAGCCATGACCGGTGCGGAGCATGATGTTGCTTGGTTTGAGGTCGCGGTGCACGATCCCCTTCTCGTGAACGTCAAGAAGGGCCTTGCCGAGCGGCAAGCCGATTTCGCGTACGCATCGCAGCGGAAGGTGCCCCCAGTCGTCAATGACTTTCTGGAACGTGGGGCCCGAGATGTACTCGGTGACGAGGAAGGCGACGTCGAGGTCGAATTCGGCGTCGAGAACGCGAGAGACGTTCGGGTGGTTGACGCGCTGCAGGGCGCGCATCTCGCGGCTGAGGCGGGCACGGGCGCGCTCGTCGCCGGCAATTTCGGGGCGAAGCACCTTGAGGGCGACGTCGAGTCCGGCCGCATCGGTTGCGCGATAGACGATCCCCATTCCCCCACTGCCGAGGCGTTCATGAATGGCATAGCCCGAGTCGGCGAGCATTTCGCGAAGGTGCGATTCATAGAAACTGGGGCGGCGCTGGGGCGTGCGCGCGCCGACGTTGCCGCCTGGATTCGTGGGGGTACTCATGCGCCCCATGCTACCGATCCGCCTCCTCATTGCTCTGAAGTCGCCACACCCCCTTGAAGTCGATACCCCTAGGGGGTATGTTGGATACCGGGCCACCAACCGCGCCCACACGAACTAGGACCATCACAAACATCAAGGAGCACACCATGACCACCTCGACCTTCAAGATCACGGGCCTCACGTGCGGCCACTGCGTCAATGCCGTCAAGGAAGAAGTTGGCGAGCTCGCTGGCGTTGAGAGCGCCGAGGTCGAACTCGTCAAGGGCGGCGAATCGACCCTCACGATCCAGGCAGATCGCGCCCTCACCAAGGCCGACATCGCCCCCGCAATCGAGGAAGCCGGCGAAAGCTACGCCATCGTCGGATAACTCCTCCCCCATCCCGAACCCGGCCGCACCACACCCCGAAGGACCCCATGAGCAGCACTGAAACCCACACCGCACCGCGCACCGTCACCCTCGACGTCACCGGCATGACGTGCGCGAGCTGCGTCGCGCGTGTGGAGAAGAAGCTGCGGCGCGTGGGCGATGTCGACGCGGTCGTCAACCTCGCACTCGAACGCGCGAGCGTGCAGGTGAGCGACCCGTCGATCACCGATGCGCAGCTCGTCGAAGCCGTCGAAAAGGGCGGCTATGGGGCGCACGTGCGGGAGGCGGCAGCCGGGGCCACCGAAGCGGCCAACGTTGACACGGGCGCCGAGGAGCGCGCCGCGCGCGACAAGCGCGACACGCTAATCCGCATGGTCCTCGCAGCCATCCTCTCGGCGCCAATTTTCCTCATCTCAATGATCCCGGCGTTGCAGTTCCCCGGCTGGCAGTGGGCGATGCTCATTCTCGCGACGCCGGTCGTGTTCTACTGCGGCGCACCCTTCCACCGTGCGACCTGGGTGAACATCAAGCACGGCGGCTTCACGATGGACACCCTCGTCACGATGGGAACGTTTGCCGCGTACCTGTGGTCGATCTGGGCCCTTCTCTTCGGCGGCGCAGGCGAAATCGGCATGACGATGGACATGAGCCTCGGCGCCGCTTTCAGCCGGAACCACCACGGTGCGCACGAAATCTACTTCGAATCGGCAGCGGTCATCACGACCCTCGTGCTCGCGGGGCGCTATGCGCAGGCCCGCGCCATCCACCAGTCGAGCGCAGCCATCCGTTCACTGCTTGACCTCGGCGCGAAGAATGCCACCATCGTGGAGCTTCAGTCCGACGGCAGCACCGCCGAAGTTGAGGTTCCCATCGGCGCGGTGCAGGTCGGCGATGTTTTCGTCGTGAGGCCCGGGGAGAAGGTCGCGACAGACGGCGTGGTCCTCGAGGGTACCTCCGCCATCGACCGCTCGATGCTCACGGGAGAAAGTATCCCCGAGGACGTCGCGCCCGGAACCGAGGTCACGGGCGCAACCGTCAACACCACGGGCCGGCTCCTTGTGCGCGCTACGCGCGTGGGCGCCGATACCGAGCTCGCCCACATCGCGAAAATGGTCGAGGATGCGCAAGCTTCCAAAGCTCCCGTGCAGCAGCTCGTCGACAAGGTCTCGAGCATCTTCGTGCCCATCGTCATCGCGCTCGCAGTCCTCACGCTCGTGGTGTGGCTCGCACTCGGTGGCACCACGGAACAGGCGTTCACCGCGGCCGTCGCCGTTCTGATCATCGCGTGCCCATGTGCGCTCGGCCTCGCAACCCCCACGGCCATCATGGTGGGCACGGGCCGTGGCGCCGAACTCGGTATCCTCATTCGCTCGGCAAGTACGCTCGAGAGCTCTCGCGACATCGCAACGATCGTTCTCGACAAGACCGGCACCCTCACGAGCGGCGCGATGCGTGTGCACTCCGTGACACCCGTCGAAGGCTGGAGCGAAGCAAACATCCGCGCGCTCGCGGGCGCCGCCGAATCCGGTTCGGAACACCCCATCGCGCGGGCCATCGTGGAAGCGGCCGGCGGCAGCAGCGATGCCCTCACACTCGAGGATGCGCGGGCTCACGTCGGCCGAGGCCTCACGGCGCGCGTGAGCGGGTCGCTCGGTGAGAACAAGGGGCCGTGGGAGGTGGAGATTACCGCGGCATCCGACGCTGGCCAGGCAAGCGTCGGAACCGAAAATCCCACCGTGCCCAGCCTGCCCGCCCCTCTCGCCGCTTCCCTCCGCGAAGCCGAGCAGGCGGGTCACACGACCTCCCTCGTGCGCGTCAACGGCGAGATTGCGGGGCTCGTGCGCGTGAGCGACACCGTGAAGCCCGAAGCGACGAAGGTCGTTGAGGAGATTCGCGCGCTCGGCATCGAGCCCGTCATGGCGACCGGCGACAACCCTGCCGCGGCCGCGCACATTGCGCGCGAAGTCGGCATCGAGAAGGTTCACGCCTCGCTCACCCCCGCGGCAAAACTCGACCTCGTGAAGTCCCTTCGCGGCGAAGGCTCGAGCGTCGCGATGGTTGGCGATGGCATTAATGACACGGCGGCCCTCGCCGAAGCCGATCTTGGCTTCGCGATGGGCACCGGCACCGACGCCGCGATGAACTCGGGCGACATCGTGCTCACGGGCGGCGATATCGCACAGATTCCCACCGCGATCCGCCTCTCGCGGGCGAGCGTGCGCACGATCCGCTGGAACCTCTTCTGGGCATTCATCTATAACGTGATCGCGATCCCGCTCGCGATGCTCGGGCTTCTTGGCCCCGTGATCGCGGCCGCGGCGATGGCGTTTTCAAGCGTTTTCGTGGTGAGCAATTCGCTACGGCTCAAGCGGTTCCAATAACAATCGTTCTTTTCTCATGATCTCCAGGAAGATAGGAGCTAGCTCACTCTAGGGTGAAGCCATGAGATCTGAACTCTTTTCACCAGAACACCAGGAAGTCCAAACCAACGACCGCTGGGCCCTCCAGTCCAAGCGAATGCTGCGCTGCCGCCTCAATCCCGGCGCACCCGAGATCGTTTCCTCCTCGGGCGCCATGGTTGCCTACCAGGGCGAGATGAAATTCAAGTACCAGGGCTCAGGCGGCGGCATGAAGCTCGTCAAGAAGCTGGCCACAGGTGAGGGCGCCAACATGATGCGCACCACCGGCAACGGCGAAATCTTCTTCGCCAAGAATGGCTCGCAGATCTTCCTCATCCAGCTCGAAGGCGAAGCCCTCTCCCTCAACACCTCGAAGATGCTCGCTTTCGACTCGAGCATCGAGTGGGACATCAAGATGATCGGCGGCGGCCTCGGCGCGGGTCTCGTCGCGGGCGGCTTCACGAACCTGTTCCTCCAGGGACACGGCATGGTCGCGATCACCTCGCACGGTGAGCCGCTCCTGCTCGACTGCTCGCAGCAGCCCACGTACGTGGATCCGCAGGCCGTCGTGTGCTGGTCGGCGAACCTCCAGCCGCAGATCAAGAACGACTTTAACGCCGGTGCACTTATTGGCCGCGGCTCGGGCGAAGCTTTCCAGCTCGCTTTCCACGGCCCCGGCTTCGTGGTGGTGCAGCCGGCCGAGTACTAAACTCATTCCCCACTTGTGAGGGTGGAGAAAAAGACCAGGAATGCCCCACATGAGGGGTGCGAGGTCGTTTTCTCCGCCCTCAGCCATGCGCTCACGGCCAGAGTGGATGCCGGGTAGCCGGCTCACCGCCCGCTACTCGTCTCTCCCTGCTCACACTCCCCTCGCCCGGTCCGACCTTTAACGCTAGGCTCGAGTATCGAAAAGCTGCGGCGCACTAGGCGCGCCGCACGCGTACCCGCCGAGCACAAGGACCTCCGTGAGCAGCACCTTCACCGACATCCCGTTCCGTATCGCCGTGATTGGTTCCGGCCCGGCCGGCGTGTATGCGGCGGAGACGTTCAACAAAACACCGCACGTCAAAAAGGGACGCCTGAAAATCGAGGTCGATATTTTCGACGCGCTCCCCACGCCGTTCGGCCTCATTCGCTACGGGGTCGCGCCCGACCACCCGCGCATTAAGGGCATCACCACTGCGCTCCACCGCATCCTCAACCGTCGCGACATGCGCTTCTTCGGCAACGTCGCCTTCGGGAAGGACCTGAGCCTCGAAGACCTGCGCGAGCGCTACGACGCGATTATCTTCGCCACCGGCGCACTCAAAGACGCCCAGCTCGACATCCCCGGGATCGACCTCGAAGGAAGTTACGGCGCTGCCGATTTCGTCGCGTGGTACGACTCAAACCCTGACTACCCGCGCGAGTGGAACCTCGACGCCGAATCCGTCGCGGTGATCGGCAACGGCAACGTTGCGCTCGACGTCTCACGCATGCTCGCCAAGAGTGCCGACGAGCTCCTTGCCACCGAGATCGCCGACAACGTCTACGAAGGGTTCGAGGCTTCGCGTATCACCGACGTGCACGTCTTTGGCCGCCGCGGCCCCGCCCAGGCGAAATTCTCCCCGCTCGAGACCCGCGAGCTCGCTCATCCGAAGGGCGTGCAGGTGATCCTTGACGAGCGCGATTTCGCGCAGATCAGCGACGAGGAATGGGAGCGCATCCGGGCAGATAAACGCATCGATCAGGTCGTCAGCACATTCGAGGGCTGGCTCGAGGAGCAGAAGGAACGTGAGGAGAGCGGCGCTGAGCCCACCGACCGTGATGGTGGCGAGGTCAAGCGTCGGCTCCACCTTCATTTCTGGCACCGTCCCGTGGAGGTGCTCGGCGAGGACGGCCGCGTGACCGGCATGAGGTTTGAGCGCACGCGCCTCGCGGCGGACGGCTCGCTCGAAGGCACGGGCGAGATGGTCGAGTACGACGTTCAGCAGGTCTACCGTGCCGTGGGCTATTTCGGCTCCGAGCTGCCGGGCGTGCCGTACGATCCGAAGCGCGGCGTGATCCACAACAACGAAGGCCGCGTCACGACAGCCGAGGGCGAGGTCGTGCCCGCGTGCTACGCGAATGGCTGGATCAAGCGCGGCCCCGTGGGCCTCATCGGTGCCACGAAATCCGACGCGATCGAAACCGTGACCCACTTGATCGAGGACATCGAGGGCGGCGTGCTCGAGCCGTGCCCGGACCGCGACCCCGATTCGATCATGCACCTGCTCGACGAGCGCGGCATCCGCTATGTCGACTGGGACGGGTGGCTGCGCCTGCACGAGCACGAAATTCAGGAGGGGGCGAAGCGGCAGGATTCCGACGGCAGCCCCCGACCATCGCTCAAGCAGATCGATCGCGAGCAGATGATTCGGATCGCGCGAGGCGAATAACCCACCGCCGCCGGGTTCTTGCGGCGCGCCTAGCGGCGGATTCCCTCGAGGTAGTCGGCGATACGGTCGATCGCGTTTTCGAGCACGTCCACGTCCGGCAGGGTCACGACTCGAAAGTGATCGTGCGTGGGGATGTTGAATCCCGTGCCTTTTGTGATGAGAATTTTCTTCTGGCGAAGCAGGCCGAGCGCGAATTCCTCGTCGTCCTCGATCTTGTACATGTCGAGGTCGAGCTTCGGGAACATGTATAGGGCGCCCTTGGCTTTATTCACGCTCACGCCGGGGATCCGTGCGAGGGATTCGTAGGCGACGTCGCGCTGCTCGCGCAGGCGCCCGCCCGGGGCCACGAGGTCGTTGATCGTTTGATAGCCGCCGAGCGCCGTGGGGATCACGTGCTGAGCGGGGGCGTTTGCGCAAAGGCGCATGTTCGAGAGCATGTCGAGACCCTCGATGAAGCCTTTGGCGTGCTCTTTCGGTCCGTACAGCACCATCCAGCCCGCGCGGAAGCCCGCGACGCGGTAGGCCTTGGAGAGGCCGTTGTAGGTGATCGTGAAGAGGTCAGGGGCGAGTGAGGCGATCGAAGTGTGGGTCGCGTCGTCGTAGAGGATCTTGTCGTAGATCTCGTCGGCGAGGATCATGAGCCCGTGCTTACGGGCGATGTCCACGATCCCCTGAAGGTTCTCTTTCGTGTACACCGCACCCGTGGGGTTATTCGGGTTGATCACGACGATGGCCTTGGTGCGCGGCGTGACCTTATCGGCAATATCGGTAAGGTCGGGAAGCCACTCGTCGTCTTCATCGAGGCGGTAGTGCACGGGGGTGCCACCCGCGAGGGTGACGCATGCCGTCCACAGCGGGTAGTCGGGCATCGGGATGAGGACCTCGTCGCCGTCGTTCACGAGGGCCTGCGCGGTGAGCTGGATCAGCTCACTCACACCGTTGCCGAGGTAGATGTCGTCAAGCCTCAGCCCCGGCAGGCCTCGGGTTTGGTAGTGCTGGGCGACGGCGCGGCGGGCCGCAACGATGCCTTTGGAGTCGGTGTAGCCCTGGGAGACGTGCGCCTGGCGGATGAAGTCCACGAGGATCTCGTCGGGCGTCTCGAAGCCGAACGGCGCGGGGTTGCCGATGTTGAGCTTGAGAATGCGGTGGCCCTCGTTTTCCATGCGCGCGGCCTCGTCGAGGACCGGCCCGCGGATGTCGTAGAGGACGTTCTGTAGCTTCGCCGCCTGCGTGAATTCCATGGGCCGAGTGTAGCGCCTCCCCGGCCTTCGCGGTCGACGTGAGAAGGCCTTGGCACTCACGGTGGAGAAAACGGACCGCTCATATCCGAGTCCGCCGCCGTACTTCGTTTCTCTCCCCCTTGAAGGAGAAGGTGGACGCTAATTTATTTTGGTGCAAAAATAAGTGGGTCACGGACGACCCCGAGCCCGCACGAGCACAAAGGACTTCCTCATGTCTCTCGCCCGCACCGCCCACTCCCCCGCCGCCTCGCGCTCCTTCCGCGCCTTCCGCACCTGTGAAAACCGCGCCCTCGAAACCGAAAGCGCCCTCTACCTGAGCCGCGCGGGAGTCGGCATCGTCCTCGACCTCACCGAGGGGCGCATGCCCGCCGTCGCCTACTGGGGCTCCGACCTCGGCGAACTCACACGTAGCGAACTCGACCTCATCCTCGAGGCCGCCACGGTCGCCCCCAACCAAAATGCCCTCGACATCCCACCCCGCACTGGCCTTCTTCCCCAGGACGCCGACGGCTGGCTCGGCGAGCCAGGCCTCCTCGGCGGGCGCGATAACGGCGCCGGCTTCGCCCCACGGCTTGGCCTCACGGCACATACGCTCGAGCAGAACGTGTCCGACGGTTCCGGCGAAAAAGACTCTCTTACTCTCACGCTCGAAGACGCCACGCTCGGCCTCGAAGTCACGCTCACCCTCGAACTTCTGAATTCGGGCCTCGTGCGCATGCGCGGCACACTCACGAATCGAGGAGAAGGCAACTACCGGCTGCAATCGTTCACGATGGCGCTCCCGGTGCCGTCGGAAGCAAACGAGATCCTTGACTTTGCCGGCCGCTGGACCCGCGAGCGCGAACCCCAGCGCCTGCCGGTGCGCGTAGGCCAGCACCTGCGCGAGAATCGCCGTGGGCGCACGGGTGCCGATTCCGCATTCCTCATGCACGTGGGCGAGCGCGGGTTCACCTATTCCTCGGGCGAGGTATGGGCGCTACACACGGGCTTTTCCGGCCAACACCGACACCTCGTCGAGCACACGAGCGCGGGCGAAACGATCCTCGCGGGCGGCGAAGGGCTTTTCGCGGGCGAGGTCGTTCTCGCCGAGAACGAAAGCTATGAATCGCCGTTCGTGTACGCGAGTCACGGCGTGGGACTCGACGAGGTCGCGCAGCGCTTCCACGCGTGGCTGCGCTCGCGCGAGAACCACGTGGATACGCAGCGCCCCGTGACGCTCAATGTGTGGGAGGCCGTGTATTTCGATCACGATCTCGAGCGGCTCAAGGACCTCGCGGATCGTGCTGCCGAACTCGGTGTTGAGCGCTACGTTCTCGACGATGGCTGGTTCGGCGATCGCCGCGATGACTACGCGGGCCTCGGCGATTGGGTTGTAAGCGAGGACGTGTGGCCAAACGGCCTCACGCCACTCATCGAACATGTCAAGGGCCTCGGCATGCAATTTGGCCTGTGGTTCGAGCCCGAGATGGTGAATGAGGATTCGAACGTGGCGCGCGAACACCCCGAATGGATCATGGGCACCACGATGGAGCGTTTGCCCGAGCAATCCCGCCACCAGCAGGTTCTCAATCTCGCGATTCCCGAAGCATACGCGCACGTGCGCGATCAAATGGTCGAGATCCTCGAGAACAACGACATCGACTACCTCAAGTGGGACCACAATCGTGACCTCATCGAGGCAGGCTTCCGCGAGACCGGCCAGCCAGCGACTCACGCGCAAACCCTTGCCGCGTACCGCCTCTTCGACGAGCTCAAGGAGCGCTTCCCGGGCCTCGAAATCGAATCGTGTTCTTCGGGCGGCGCACGTGTGGACCTCGGTGTTCTCGAGCGCACGGATCGAGTGTGGGTATCGGACTGCATCGACCCGCTCGAGCGGCAAATGATGAACCGCTGGACGAATCAGCTCATCCCCCTTGAACTCATGGGCTCGCACGTGGCTTCCGGCGCCTCGCACACAACGGGCCGCCTCCACTCGATCGGCTACCGTGCCGCAACAGCCCTGTTCGGTCACCTCGGCATCGAATGGGACTTGCGCCTCGCAACCGCGGAGGAAATGGCGGAGCTACGCGAGTGGGTGCAGCTCTATAAGGACGTGCGCGAGCTGCTCTTCACGGGCGACCGGGTGCGCGTGGACCTCGGCGACGACTCGGTTGCGCTACACGGCGTGGTGGCGTCCGACGCTTCCAAGGCCCTCTTTGCCTTCACCGCGCTTTCGAGGAGCGACGCCAACCAGACGGGCCGCCTCTATTTCCCGGGACTCGACGACGAGGCGCGGTACAAGCTCGAGGTTCTCATGCCGGGAGCGAAGCCCTCGGGCTACGTGCCTTCGCCCGTCATCAGCAACGCTTCGGGCTTCCTCGCACCGACGCCAGGCAATGCGCGCGAGTACGAGCGCCTCAACGCCGAGCTTCACGAGCGTGGCATCACGGACCAGGTGCTGAGCGGTAGGGCGTGGGCAAACGTCGGAATCACCACCCCGATCCTGAACCCCGAAAACACCGTGCTTTTCCAGCTCACGCGCGTGAACTGACCCCGCAAGACCGCGCGTTCCAGGTCCGTCCCCCCCGGGTTTTATCCGGCGGGGCGGACGTCAGGCGTTTTGGACTCTGGTACACCGGTGCGCACGGGATCGGCGTTCGGTACGGTTGCCGCATGAGTGAAGAAGTAACAGTGACGTCAAATCCGCTCCTTGAGGCCTCAGCCCTCCCCTACAACCTTCCCGACTTCGCCGCGATCCGCGACGAGCACTACCTGCCCGCGATCGAGCGCGGCATTCGTGAAGCACGCGAGGCCTACGCCTCGATTGCAAATGACACCTCGGAACCAACCTTCGAGAATGTCGTGGCCGTGCTTGACCAACCGAGCCGCACCCTGAACCGTGCCGCGACCGTGTTTTACAACGTCGCGAGCGCTGATGGCACCGAGCCTTTGCTCGAAATCGAGTCGAAGGTTTCCGAGCTGCTCACCGAGCTCGACAACGAGCTCCACCTCAACCCGCAGATCTTCGAGCGCCTCAATGCGGTGTACGAGAATCGCAATTCAGCCGGGCTCGATGCCGAGCAAGTGCGCCTCACCGAGAAGTTCCACCAGCGCTTCACACTCGCGGGCGCGGCCCTGAGCGAGGAGCAGCGCGAGGATCTCGCAAAACTCAACCTCAAGATCTCGAAGGCGCAAACGGAATTCAGCCAGCAGGTCACGCGCGACATGAACGCCGCGGCCCTCCACCTGACCAGCGAGGACGAGCTCGCGGGCTTGAGTGAGGATTCCAAGGCCGCTGCCGCCCGCGCCGCGAAGGAGGCCGGCCGAGAAGGGTGGCTGCTCACCTTCATCCTCCCCACGAACCAGCCGGCGCTCAGCTCGCTCACGAACCGCGAGGTTCGCAAGCGCTTGTACGAGGCGAGCACCGAACGCGGCGATCGCACGTGGCAAATGGCCGCCGAAATCGCTGCTCTGCGCGCCCGCAAGGCGGCGATGCTCGGCTTCGAGGATTTCGCCTCGCTCGCCGTTGCCGATCGCACGGCCCGCACCACCGCCGCGGTCGATGAGCTGTTCGCCAAAACCAGCGAGCCCGCGATGACGAACGCCGACCGGGAAGCCGAAAAAATCGCGGCCCGCGCGAAGCGCGACGGCATCGAGACTCTCGAGCCGTGGGACTGGGCCTTCTACAGCGACAAGGTCAAGGCCGAAGAGTTCAGCGTGGACACCGCGGCTCTGCGCCCCTACTTCGCGCTTGATCGCGTGGTCGAGGACGGCGTGTTCTATGCCGCTGAGAAGCTCTATGGCATCACCTTTAAGCGCCGCGAAGACCTCGTGGGTTATCACCCCGAGGTCAAAGTGTGGGAGGTCTTTGACGCGAACGGTGAAGGCCTCGGCCTGTTCCTCGGCGACTACTTCACGCGCGACACGAAGCGCGGCGGCGCATGGATGAACAACATCGTCGATCAATCGCTCGCGGAGGGCACGAAGCCGGTCGTGGTCAACAACCTCAACATCAGCGCTCCCGCCGATGGCGATGTCGCGCTCGTCTCGCTCGACGAGGTGAGCACCCTCTTCCACGAGTTCGGCCACGCTCTCCACGGCCTCTTCTCGAATGTCACGTACGAAACCCTCTCGGGTCTCAGCGTCGAACGCGACATCGTCGAGTACCCGAGCCAGGTCAACGAGATGTGGATGTTCCACCCGGAGATCCTGCCGAACTACGCGAAGCACGTTGAGACCGGTGAGGTCGTTCCGCAAAAACTCATCGATGCCGTGACCGCCTCGCAGCAGTGGGGCGAAGGCTTCGGCACCGTCGAGTACCTGCGGGCGGCAGCCCTCGACTGGGCGTGGCACCGCCTCCCCGCCTCTCTCGAGGCCGAGCCGATCGAGGATCCGGTCGTGTTCGAGCAGGCCTCGCTCGAAGACGCGGGACTCATGCACCCGCTCGTCGAGTCGCGCTACCGCACGAGCTATCTCAACCACACGTTCTCGGGTGGGTACGCGGCCGGCTACTACTCCTACCTGTGGGCCGAGGTCTTCGATGCCGACACGGTTGCGTGGTACGAGGAGAACGGCGGGCTGACGCGCGAAAACGGCGACAAGTTCCGCACACACGTGCTCTCGATCGGCGCAACGCGCCCGATCCCCGAGGCGTTCAAGGAGATGACGGGCCGCGAGGCCCAGTACGAGCCGCTCCTCAAGCGACGCGGACTGATCTGATCCTCACCTGAGCGTTGGGGCGGTGCCTTCGGGTACCGCCCCATTTTGCACGTCCCGCCGCGCGCGCCACTTTCGCACAAACCGCACGAGCACAACGATCGCGACGATCGCCCCGATGAGAATGAACACCGCGGCGATTCCCGCGAGGATCGGAAGCAGCACTGCGAGAATCGCGAGAAGCGCCGCACCGATATCTTCAATGACACTTACGAGCACGTTCGAGACCGGCTCGGGCGAAATGTTGACCGCGGCGCGCGTCGCGGCTTTCGCCCCGTGCGTGCCGAGCGCCGCAGCGGTGCCCACGGCGGCGTAGATCACCGCGGTCGTCGTATCCGTTTCACCGCCGAGCAGGAAGCCAATCGCGCCGCCGGCAACGGGGCGCACAACCGTGTTGATGGCATCCCACACCGAATCGAGGAACTGCACCTTATCCGCGAGGAAATCGACGACCACGAGGATTGCGGCGATCACGAGCACGTCGGTGCGCTGCATGACCTGCGGAATCTCCTGCACCTCGAGCAGCCGCCCAGCAAGGCCCAGCACGAACAGCATGAAGTAAGGGCGCACGCCGCTCACCACGCCGGAAGTCAGGGTCATCATGAAGGCTTCCACGGTGGTCTCCTTTGGGTGAGGGCGGGAAAACTGAGGGGCCGACGCTTGCCGGGCAACCGTCGGAACTACCGTACCCAAAGGCGCTCGGGCCGTCACGAGTAGGGTTATAAACATGGCACAGTTCAGGCGTCCAGCATCACTTTCTCCCCAGCGTCAAGAAGCGATCGAGGGAGGTGTCGATCCCGCTCTCAAAAATGAGGCGGCGCACGAGAGTGCCGCGGCGCTCCTTCGCGAGACGCGCGAGAATGCGCGACCCGAGGTTGTTGAGCGGGTGCTCAGACTCGTGGAACGCGAAGGGCTCGAGGACCTCGCGGCGCTGTGGTCGGGCGCGGAAGCAGCATCGCTTCCCGGCGCCCTGTGGCGGCTGTATGTGCTTCATACGTGGGTTCAGCGCGATACCGACGAGGTGCGGCGACTCTTCGAACTCGGCCGCTCCACGGCGCCGGGGCTCACCTATCTCGTGGGCTTTAGCGACCCACCCACGATCGATTCGATGCGCGTGACACTCGACGCGATCCTTTCGGGCGCATTCACGGGCGATCTTTCGGTGGCACTCTCGCGCGCGGGAGCCGTCGCGATGCTCGCCGCTTACGGCTCTGCCCACGCCGCTGATTCCCCTGAGGCTCGCGCGGAGCTCGCCACGACCCTTGGAAAACCCGCCACTCCCGAAGAGCTCACGGCGCGCGCCGAACGACTTCTCCACACGGGCGAAGCACTCAGCGAGGCCGCCACCTCGGCCGCGGCGGGCACTCTCGCCTAACCACGAAGACCTGCGGATGCTGTTTGTTTACTCACCCGCCTGCGAGCTTGAAGCGCACACGCCGCGCACTGCTAGGCTTGAACGCGCGCCGGGCCGCGGTGGCCCCGGGCTCCAACATTTGCCGCTACGAGCGGCCTTCGCGCCGACAGGCGCCCCCGGTCCGGCGCCTCATTCTTCTTTTCTGCGCGTGAGATGATCGACGCTCCGCACGCCCGATTTGGTGAGTTTCGGGCGGTACTCTGAGCGCATGCCGCTGTTTTCCCTCCCTCGCGAGAAGTCCGTGTATCACATCTTCACGGACCTCGCGCAGTGCGTGCAGGCAAGCTCCGAGACCCTCGCGGAAGCTCTCGCGCTTGAGGGCCAAGCGCGACAAGAGGCGTTCGAGCGCCTCCAGGCGCACGCCATCGATGCCGCCGAACTCAATCACAGGATCGCGAACAGGCTCTCCACTAGCCTCATCACTCCGTTTCAGGCCGATGCCCTTCACGGTGTCGCCTCCGCCATGAAACTTTGCGTCACTGAAATGGAGCGTACGGCCGACCTCACCGTGCGGCTCAACCTCGGCATGCTCCCCAATCGCCTTCTCGAGATCCTCTCGGTCATCGAGCGCGCCGCGGAACTCGTGGTGCAGTGCGCGTGGAAGCTCGAGAACCCGAAGCAGCTCTCGGCATTTGATGAGGACATGCGACGCCTCGCGACCCACGCCTCTGAGCATTCCCGCACGGCGATTGCCGAGCTGTGGGAGAACTACACGCAGCCGTCTGACTTCCCCGTTGCGGCCCGCACACGCGAGGTGATCGGTGCGCTTGAGTGTGTGCAGCTTGCTTTCCAGAACCTTTCGCGCTGCGTCGATTTGCTGCGCGTCAAGGACATCTGATGCTCGCGTGGAGCATCGTTGCTCTTGCGGTGGTGTGGGCCTTCGCGAACGGCGCCCAGGACGCCCCGAACGCGGTCACGACGACGATCGTCACACGTGTTCTCCCCGAGCGGCTCGCCCTCACCTACGCGGCCATCATGAATGGTGCGGGCGCAATGTTCGGCCTCGTGAGCATGGTGTTTTTGCATTTTTCACTCGTGCGGGTTGTGGGCGTTCCCGAGGCACTCCTTTCTGAACCTCGCGCCCTTGGCCTCGCGCTCGTGTGCGGCCTATCGACCGCGATCGCATGCCTATTCATAGGCTGGTGGCGGGGCGTTCCCCTCTCAGGTTGGGTGACGACGCTCGCGGCCTTCGCGGGGGCGTTCGCTGGTGCCCTCGGCGACATACGCCAGCTTGGCGACATCGCTGTGCTGTTTCTCCTCGTCCTCATCGGCCCCCTCCTCGGCTTTGCCCTCAGCTTCGCTCTCACCCGGGCCGTAAGCCGCTCACAAGCCAAGCGCCGCCTCACAACCGAGACGGTGCGATGGACGCAGACCCTCACCGCGGGGCTCGTGGCCTTCGGGCATGGGCTTAGCAATATCCGCCTCCCGCTCGGGATCGTAGTTGTCGCGCTCGCAGCCCTCGGTGGGTCGGGCACGCCCGTTTCGCAGCTGCACGGATTGGAGTCCGACGGTCCCCTCGGCCACCTTCTTTCCGCGCATGCGGGAATGTCCACCCTGCCACTATGGATTGCGTTGCTTCTTGCGGGAGCGATGGCGCTCGGGACTTTCGTGGGGGGCCGCGAGATCGTGCGCACTCTTGGCCGGCGCCTCACCGACCTCACGGTGAGCCAGGGCCTCGCTGCGGAAACATCAACCGCGGTGCTCCTGTATGGCGCGAGTGTGTGGCTCGGCTTCCCCGTCTCGTCGTCGTTCACGATCGTCGGTTCAATCGTCGGCTCCTCCCTCGCGGTATCGAGGAAGTCGGTCGCGTGGAATCTGCTCGGGCGCATCGCCCTGTGGTGGGTGCTCACGCCGCTCGCGTGTGCGGGGATCGCGTGGGGTGCCGTTCTTCTTGTGCTCTCCTAGAGATCGGCGCGTGGAAACGGTACGCATTTTCACGCGGGCCTCAAGGGCAACCTTGTAGGCTTGGCGTGCAGAGCGTCACGCCCGTGATCGCGGTCCCCGAACTTTTATGGAGGCACACGTGTCCGATTCCTTCAACGGCAACGATCGCCCGCGCCCTACCTACGGCCAAAGCGCCAACGAAGCCCCCGGCCAGTACTCGCCTTATGGCCAGCCGAGCGCCCCTGAGGCAGCGGGTTCGAACCAGTATCAGGGCTCGCCGCAGTACTCGCAGGGCCAGCAATACCAGCAGCAGAATCAGCAGTACTCGCAGCCCCAGTACGCGCCTCAGGGTCAGCAGGGCGCTTTTGGCGGCTACGGCACTCCTTACAACTACGGTGGTGCGGCGGCGAAGCCGAAGCAGAAGCCTATTGGCATCGCTCTCACACTTATCGGTGTGGTGTTCATGATTATTGCCGCGATCCTGTTCGGCGTCGCCGCATGGCGCACCGGTGCCGGTTTCATGGACGAGATGGGTGGTCTCGAAAACTTCGAAAAGTCCAACAGCAAGTTTGAGAGCGGTAAGGCCACCTACGACTTCGAGGTCGACGGCATTGAAATGATGATCGTCTACATTCCGAAAGTCGACGCTGAGAATGCCACGTGCAAGGCCGTTCTCGAGGACGGAACCGAGCTTCAAGCCGAGGCGGAGTCGTCGGACTCCGAGCCCCTCACCATTGACGGGCAGGAGTACGTCCCCTACAAGGACTCGTTTGTAGCGAACAACGTCGAGGGCAAAGGCACGCTCACGTGTGAAGGTGTGAGTGCACCCGTGTCTGTCATCGGCCCGATCAATCCGTTCAACATGCTCGGCGGCGGCTTCGGCTGGGGTATTGCCTCGCTCGTGTGCGGCCTCCTCGGCGGCTTCCTGTTCTTCGTGGGCGTCATCGTCATGATCGTGCGCGCGATCGGCCGTAGCAGGAATTAAAAAGCCCGCGAGGGCACGAAGGTTTTGAGGAGTTTTCCATGGTTCACGAACGGGCGGGGAAACTCCCGCTTCCTTCCGATCTGATCGACCCGTCCAAGGTCATCGACGCCTATTATTCGCTGCGCCCGGACCCCGAGAATCCAGACCAGGCCGTGAGCTTTGGGACCTCGGGGCACCGCGGCAGCTCGCTCGATACGGCATTCAACGAGGGCCACATCGCCGCCACAACGCAGGCGATCGTGGAGTACCGCGCTGGGCAGGGCATTCGTGGCCCGCTGTTCATGGGGCGCGATACGCACGTGCTGAGCAAGCCCGCGTTCGACACGGCCCTCGAGGTACTCGTGGGCAACGGCGTCACCGTGCTCATTGACTCGGGTGATGGCTACACGCCCACGCCCGCGGTCTCGCACGCGATCCTCGTCCACAATCGCGGCAAGGGCGCGAGCGATGATTCGCGTGCCGACGGCATTGTTGTCACGCCAAGCCACAACCCCCCGCGCGATGGCGGCTTCAAGTACAACCCCCCTCACGGCGGGCCTGCCGATACCGATGCGACCTCCTGGATCGCGAATCGTGCGAACGAGATCCTCGCTGGCGGACTTCGCGAGGTGCGCCGCGTCAGCACCGCGAAAGCGGTCGAGGGCGCCGGGCGCTACGACTTCACGAAGACTTACGTCGAGGATCTTCCTTCCGTTATCAACATGGAGGCGATCGCGAAAGCCGGCGTGAAGATTGGCGCCGATCCTCTCGGCGGCGCCGCCGTCGAGTATTGGGGTCGCATCGCCGAGCGCCACGGACTCGACCTCACTGTCGTCAACCCCGAGGTTGATCCGACCTTCTCGTTCATGACTCTCGACGCCGACGGCATCATCCGCATGGACTGCTCGAGCCCGTGGGCGATGGCTTCGGTTCTCGAGCAGCGCGAAAAGTTTGATATTGCCACGGGTAACGATACGGATTCAGATCGCCACGGCATCGTCACGCCACAGGGCGGTCTCATGAATCCCAACCACTACCTCGCGGTTGCCATCACCTACCTGTTCAATCACCGCCCCGAATGGCCGAGCAACGCCAAGATCGGTAAGACCCTCGTGTCGAGCTCACTCATCGACCGCGTCGGCGCAAAGATTGGCCGAGACGTTCTCGAAGTCCCCGTGGGCTTCAAGTGGTTCGTGCCAGGTCTCCTCGATTCTTCGGTGGGATTCGGCGGGGAGGAAAGCGCGGGAGCATCGTTCCTGCGCATGAACGGCGATGTGTGGACGACGGACAAGGACGGCATCATTCTCGCGCTGCTCGCGTCAGAAATCACCGCGGTCACGGGGAAGAATCCCCACGAGCATCTCGAGGATCTCGTTGGCGAGTTTGGGGCGAGTGCGTATGCGCGCATTTCCGCTCCCGCGGATCGCGAGGCCAAGGCGAAGCTCAAGAACCTCTCCCCCGAGTCCGTGACGGCCACGAGCGTTGCGGGTGAAGAAATCACGGCGATCATGACGAACGCCCCTTCGGGTGATCCGATCGGCGGCCTCAAGGTCACGACTGAGAACGCATGGTTCGCGGCGCGCCCTTCGGGGACCGAGGACATCTACAAGATCTACGCCGAATCGTTCAAGGGCGAAGATCACCTTACGAGCGTCCAGGCAGCCGCCAAGGATGTCGTAGATGCAGCCTTGAGCAAATAACCGCTGTTCACAGCCGCTTTCAACGCATCATCGGGGGTGTCCGCGCGAACGGATACCCCCGATTTCCTCTCCTGTCGGTGACGATTTGTGCACTAAACGGTACTGTTTTTATTACAAAACGATAACTGAGGTGACAGGCACGCTTACCCGCGCGTAGTCTTGACCCGTCGTGCCTTATCATTTTAGGAAAAATAGGCTTCTATAAATTTTCTTGGCCTCGGGAGACTGCATGTTCACTTCACACCCCGGCGTGCGCCATGCGGCGCATCACACGCCGGCACGCAGTCTGCCCTCACGACATCGCCCGCTCGCCAAACGCATTGGCGCCATCGCGCTCGCCTTCTCGATCCTTGGCGTGCCGGCGGCGCCTCTTGCTTTCGCGGCCGAAGAATCTACGCCGGCATTGCCCCAGGTCGCCGCAGCGCAGCCTGCGAATGACTCCCCGATCGAGGCCCATGAACCGTCGGCTCCAGAGACCCCCGATTGCGTGGTTCCCGGCGAGGAGTATTTCTTCATCGCGGGTTTTCGCTGGGTCAAGTGGTGGATCGAGCACCCGGGCGAAGAGCCGTGCCTCGGGGATCGCCCTGCCCCCGAACCTGACCCCACCGAGGAACCGACACCCGAACCGGAGCCCACCGAGGAGCCGGCACCCGAACCGGAGCCCACCCTCGAGCCTGAGCCCACCGTCGAACCCTCGCATGAGCCGCCGCCCACACCCGAACCTTCACCGGAACCCACGAACGAGCCGGCACCAGAGCCTACGGAAGAGCCCGAGCCGGCACCCGAACCTTCACCAGAGCCCGAGCCTTCACCGGAGCCCGAGCCGGCACCTGAACCTGCGCCCGAACCCGAACCAGCCCCCACGCCGTCTGAAGCACCACAACCCGCCCCCTCAGATGAGCCTTCACCCGAGGCCCCAGGCTCAGGCCCCATTCTCACCATCGGTGAGGACGATTCACCGATTCCCGCAGAACCGGCCGCTGCCCCCGCACCTGAAAAGCGCCTCGAAACCCCGGAGCCAGAGCCTGAAGCGGAGCCGGAGCCGGAAGCGGAACCAGAGCCGGAAGCGGAGCCCTCGCGCGAAGCCCAGCCCTCACCCCAGGTAGAGCCCACGCCGGAGGCTCAGGCTGAGCCCGAACCCGAAGATGACCCCCTTCCCCCCGTTCCTACTCCTGAAGCCGATCCCCTGGTGAACCCGGAGAATGACATCACCGACATTCCCGCACTCACCGTTCCTCAAGAAGAGCCGCAGACCGCTCCCCCGGGCGTTCGACTGAACCCCACTGAGGCCCCCACGGATGGCTCAACACCTCCCGCGAATGAGATTCGCGGTGAAGAGGACGAGGAAAAGGTCGACACCATCCTTTCGGTGTGGACCAATCCCGATGGAAGTGCGCTCGGCACGCTCAAAACCATCCTTGCGACTACGGTCGCGGTAGGCGTCGGTGTCGCCGGAGGTCTCGGTGCCCTGACGCTCAGGGCACGCGCGAAGAAGCCGTAATCCGCCGCGCGCTACGGTTAGGCGATGTCGCCGCGATCTCGAAGGCGCGACTTGATGAACAGCAGGATCGACGGAACCGCGCGCTCCATCTTGAGCACGGTGCGATCAAAAAATTTCTGCCCCTCGTAGAACGGGTCGGGAACCTCGAGGTCTTCGGGTTCGGCAACGGCTGGCTTCGCGGGATCGAACTCTCCCCACATGTGAAGCGTGGGCGGTTCCACGCCTTCGGGAATCGCCTCAAGTTTGCGGCTCATTTCCGCGAGGTGCTTGGTGCTCATCGTGAGAACGAGGTCCCATTCGCCGAGCTGGTGGACAAGAACGGTGCGTGCCGCGTGCGCCTCGGGGCTGTACCCGGCACGCTCGAGGGCGAGGACGATGCGGTCGTCCATGGGGAAACCCTCCGACTCGTACGTGGTTCCCGCACTCTCGACCTCGACGAGTTCCTCGAGCCCCGCCTGTTCGAGGCCGGTTTTGAGCATGACGGCGGCGGCAGGCGAACGGCAGATGTTCGCCGTGCACACGGTCAATACTCGATATTTGCTCACGCCACTATCTTGCCGCATTTTCAGCGCGCGCGTTAAGGCTCCCGTGCGGCGCGTCCACTAGGATAGACAAGCTCCCACCGGGGGCCTTTGCCGCGATCCGAGGTACAGGGAGGTGTGCGTTGGGCTCACATTCGTTTTCGCGCCCCGACCGACCCCATTGGTCGGCCCGCCTCGAGGATAAGAAAAACACGGCGACTGCCCGGCTCCTTCGAGCTCTCGGCTTCGTGGCCCGAATCCAGCCGTACACGGCGTACGGCTCGCGCACACGACTACGTGTGCTCGGGCGGGTTCTTTTCGCGGGGGCCGGGACGAAGCCCGATCATTTCGATCAGCCCGTGTACGACATGCGTTCTCTCGCACGGCGCGGATTTCGTAATTTCACGTCGCAAATCGACCCGCACGTACGGGTCGAAGTCACGGTGAGCACCTCCGAGGGGCCGCGGATTTTTGAGACGTACGCGGATCGCTCGGGCATCATCGACGACGTCATTGCCGTCGAACTCGAACCTGGACTCCACAGCATCACCCTCAGTACCGATGGCAGCAATACCGTCACGGCGAACGCCCACGTGTTTGACGATGAAGCTCAGGAAATCGCGGTCGTGAGCGACATCGACGATACGGTACTCATCACGCTTTTGCCTCGGCCTCTCATCGCGGGATGGAACGCCTTCGTGATCTCGCAGGCCTCGCGCCGCATCGTTCCCGGCATGGCCGTGTTCTACCAGCAGCTTCGCCGCCACTACGGCGAGAATACGCCGTTCATTTACCTTTCAACGGGCGCGTGGAATGTGGCCCCGGTGCTCGAACGCTTCCTGTTCAAGAACGGCTACCCCGCGGGTCCGCTTCTCCTCACCGACTGGGGCCCCACGAACACGGGCTTCTTCCGCTCCGGCACGCGCCACAAACTCACCACCCTCGCCTCGCTGCGCGAGATGTTCCCGAACACGCGCTGGCTCCTCGTGGGTGACGACGGCCAACACGATCCCTCGATCTACGGCAATGTTGTTGATCAACACCCGGAGTCGGTCGCAGCGGTCGCGATCCGCGAACTCACCGACGATGAGCAGGACCTCGCCCACGGCGCCGAACGCCCCCTCGCGTCGATCGGCGCCCTCGGGCGCGCTCTCGTGGGTGCCGTGCCAAAGGTGTGGCGCAGCACGGTAGGGAGAAAAGAGTCCGACGATCGCCCGGCCACCGTCGGACCTTCCTCACACGGCGAGACCCGCACGCCAGCGGATCCTGCACACGAGCGCGCTCACGAGAGTGTGCACGAGCACCACGGCGTGCCGTGGATGAGTGCGCCCGATGGCTTCGGCTTGATCAGGGCGGCGCGCGCGATCGGAATCCTCGGCAGCCGCAAAATTCAGGGTGTAAAAAAGAGAGGGTAGCCTCAAGTCAGGGCTCGTCGCGCGTTGATCCTCACCCTGAAGGGGAAAAGAGAGGGGGAGGCATGGACGAAAACGCCTTTACCGTGCGCTACGACGAAGGCGGCCTCGCAAGCGCCGCGAGTCCGCGCGAGGCGCGCGCACGCCGCTACCTGCAGGCCCTCACGGCGCTGTGTCGACGGCACCTCGGCACCCTCATTGCGCTTCTCATTGCGGGCATTCTCGCCGATATTTTCTTGAAGAAAACCTTCGGCATCCACATCTTCTTCATTTCCTTCGTGATCTCGGGAACCGTGTTCGCACTTCTCGGCTACGCGTTCTACCGCAGGGGCCGCGTACTCTACGAACAAGTGTTCCTCGACCACCGCAAGAACCCGCCAGCTGCTCCCCCAGCCGCGACGGGCAGCGACGCGCTCGAATGGGCCTACTCGATCGACGGTGTTGGGCTGTGGCTCGGCGAGGACTTCCTCGGCCTCGTACCGGATGCGGATCACTACGAAACCTACCCGTGGAGCGAGGTTCGCCTTGAGGAGACAGCGCTCACGCGCATCGGCAAGAAGGACCTCATCGTGCATTTGCCCCACCGACACTTGCGCTATAGCGGTGACAAACTCGGGCTGAGTGCCGCGGAAATTATCGCGCGCGCGCAAAGCCTTCGCGCCTAACCCAATTTCACTGTTACAGCAGGTGATTGCGTGACTTTTCACGTCACGCTCGCGTAAAATCAAAGTGGAACCCACGGGAGCGAGAGGGGCTTCGCTTGGATCAGATGTGCGTCGGTTACGAGGACAACGGCCTCCCGGATACGCGAGAGAAGCTCGGGGCACTTGCGAAGATGCCCTTCGAGTCCCTCGGGGGTTCTCGCGAGGAGATGCACGACTCCCTCCGCAAAGACGTCCCCCATCTCATGAGTGAAGTTCTTCGCGTCGCGGGCGCCTTCCTTGCGATTGGGATCGCGGGGAGCGTGACCCTCTCGCTCCTCAATAGCGACGTTCTTCCGGCTAAACTAAAGTTCTTTGTTCCCTTGATCATGGGGTTCGTGCTCCTTGTCGTCTTGCCGTTCATTCTTCGCATCGTGCAGCGCGCGCGTGTACGCCGGGAACAGCGTCGTGCTGAAAGGGAAGCCGCGAGCGCGTATCACAACGCCCCCATCGAGGGCGTCTATACCCTCGATGAACGCGGGTTTTCGGTGCCGAAAGAGGCACGCTTCAGCGACGCGTTCACGTCAAGTTTTCAGGAGATCCGCGCCAGTGCGAGCAAGATCGTCGCGGCCCCCACGGATCGGACCATCAAGTGGGGTCGCTCGAAAAACGGCAAGGGGCTGTGGCTCGACCGAGAAGGCCTCGCCCTCCTCGAAAAGGGAGGCGAGCGCAGAACCTACCCGTGGCACGATGTGAGCCTCTCGGTCAGGAAGGCCTCACCAAGGGGCGATACGAATCTCGTGGTGCACCTTCCCCACACCAACGTGGTGTATTTCGGGATGTACCTCGACGTTCCGCCAAGCGAGATTATCGCCGCAGCAGAACGGTTCCGATCCGGCCGCTAGAGCACACTCGCGAGGAACTCCTTGAGGCGGCCCGAGCGGGGATTATCGAGGATCTCGCTCGGCGGCCCAGCCTCGACGGCCTGACCGCCGTCCATGAACACGACGTGATCGGCAACTTCGCGCGCGAAGGCAATCTCGTGCGTCACGACGACCATGGTTTGCCCTTCGGCCGCGAGATCCTTGAGCACCTGGAGCACTTCGGCGACGAGCTCGGGGTCAAGGGCTGAGGTTGGCTCGTCAAAAAGCATGATCTCGGGCTCCATCGCGAGCGCCCGCGCGATCGCGACCCGCTGCTGCTGGCCGCCCGAGAGTTCACTCGGGTAGTGGTCGGCGCGGTCGCCGAGCCCCACGCGTTTGAGAAGTTCGAGAGCTTGCGCACGAGCTTCCATTTTCGGAACGCCGCGCACGTGGATCGGCGCCTCACATACGTTTTCGAGTGCGGTCATGTGCGGGAAGAGGTTGAAGCGCTGGAACACCATCGAGATGCGCGAGCGCTGCGCCGCGATCTCTTTCTCGGAGAGTTTCTGCCAGCGACCGTCGGCGAGCGGCTTCGGGCTGTATCCCTGCAATTCGCCGTCGATGAGGATCTTCCCGCCCGTGGGCTCCTCGAGCTGGTTGATGCAGCGAAGGAGCGTGGATTTACCCGAGCCGGAGGGGCCGATGAGCACGCACACTTCGCCTTCGCCGACCTCGAGGTCGACTCCACGCAGAACGTGCAGGTTCCCGAAGGCCTTGTGGATGTTCTCAAGCCGCACCTTGGGCGCCGCCACCATGGACATGTTCTTTTCCTTGCCGTTGTCGTGTGCCGATGTCGCTACCGAGCTCGTACTCACAGCTCCACCTCCGGAAGCGGATCCTTCGGGGTCGTGCCCGAGGCGTTGACGGATGCCTGTCGCGAGGCGCGCGATCCGGGACGCACGGCGGGGCGGTCATCGAAGCCGCGGCCGAAGTATCGCTCAATGTAGTACTGCCCCACCATGAGCACGCTCGTCACGGCGAGGTACCACAGTGCCGCGACGATGAGCATCGGTACGGGCTTGAACAGGAGGTTCGCGATCGAATTCGAGGCATAGGTGAGATCGAGCGTGAACGGCACGGCGAGCACGAGCGAGGTCGTCTTGAGCATGCCGATCGTTTCGTTGCCGAGCGGCGGGATGATGACGCGCATAGCCTGAGGGATCACGATCCTGCGCAGAATGAGCGAGTTCTTCATGCCGAGAGATTTTGCGGCTTCGCTCTGGCCGCGCTCCACGCTCGTCAGCCCGGCACGCATGATCTCCGCAAGGTAGGCACCTTCGTTGAGGCCGAGCGCCACGGTTGCCGCCCAGAATGCCGTGAAGTACTCACGGGTGGAGAAGCTCACGAGCTCGGGGCCGAAGGGCACGCCGATCACGATCTTTGGAACAATCACGGTGATGAGACCCCAGAACACGAGCTGCGTGTAGACGGGGACACCGCGGAACACGAAGATGTAGGCCCATGAGACACCCCGCAGAACGGGGTTGGAGCTGAGCCGCATGATCGCGGCAGTCAGGGCGATCACCGTGCCAATCACCATCGACACGAGCGTGAGAAGCAGGGTCCAACCAACGCCTTTAATGACCTTGACGTCGAACAGGTAGGTTCCTACGACTTTCCATTCGAAGACCTCGTTGCCCGCGGCGAAGGCGATGAGCCACACGCTGAGCAGTGCAACGATGACCGCGGCGATCCACGTGCCCGGCCTCGGCGCCCGTTTGGCGCGAATCCGGTTCGGAATCGGGGTGTCGATACTCGTATTCATGCCTTCTTGACCTCTGCTTTCTCGATCAGCCCTGCATCGTTGCCCCACGCGCCCATGATCGTGCGCAAGGCGCCGGTGTCGATGAGATGCTGCACAGCCGCGCACAGCGCTTCGGCGAGTTGGTCCTCGCCTTTCTTGACCACGATCCCGTTGAGTGCCGATTCCTCGACGTCGCCGACCTGTTCGAGGCTTCCACGCGAACGCGCGATCGCGTAGCTCGTGACGGGCGAGTCGGCAATGAGCACGTCAGCCTTACCGCCTGCAACGTTCGTGACGGCATCGGAGTTGTTGGCGTAGGCGAGGACGTCTACGGAGCGCCTTCCTTCGGCGCGGCACTGTTCATTGGCGGCGAGGGCGATCTCTTCCTGGTAGGAGCCAACCTGCACCGCGGGACGTTTGCCGCACAGGTCGTGCGGGTCGATCCCATAGGGGTTGCCTTTCTTGACCGCATAAGAGATACCGGCCTCGAAGTAACTCACCATGGTCACGGTTTCTAGTCGCTCGTCGTTGATCGTGAAGCCTGAGATTCCCACGTCGTATTTGCTGCCCACGGCAGGGATGATTTGGGAAAACACGGCGGATTCGGTGCGAGTGTCGAGCCCGAGCACAATGCCGAGGGCGGTGAGGAGATCGATGTCGTAGCCCACCGCTTTACCGTTATTGAGGAACTCGCCGGGCGCGTAGCTCAGCTCGGCACCATTCACGAGTTCGCCTCGCGCACGGATTTCTTCGGGCAGGAGTGCGGCAATGTCGTCCTGGTACTCGATCCCGCTGAAATCGACCTCGGGGATGAGACTCGCCTCGGCTGCGAGGGTTTCGGAGGCGCGGGTGCACGCCCCAAGGCTGGGGGCGAGAGCGCCTGCCGCGAGGGCGGCGGGGATCGCGCGGAGGAACGCGCGCCTGGGGGTTCCGACGGCTGCCTGGCGAGCGTCGGACCGACATTCACTAACGTGCATCATTTTGCAATCGTATGCATGATTATTCCTGCGGCGCAAGGCGCCGCACTGTGACCTGCCCCGAGGCCAAAAGACTTGGTGATGAGCATTACACTGGGATTACAGGCATTACCCGGCAAGGAGGCCACCATGAACGAGAGCACCCCCACAAGCCGCGCCACCATGGATGAGGCGAGCTACGCACACTTCCGCCGCCTTGGAACCTCGGGGCTCATGCTCCCGCCAATTTCCCTCGGTTTCTGGCACAACTTCGGGCGAGAACGCTTCGAAGGCGGCTTCGAACACGAGGTTCGTGAACGCCCCAAAGCAGACTTCTCGCGCCAACGCGAGATCGTGCACTACGCCTTCGACCACGGCATCACCCACTTCGACCTCGCCAACAACTACGGCCCGCCCGCCGGCAGCGCCGAAGAAACCTTCGGGGAAATCTTCCGCAAAGACCTCGCAGGCCACCGCGACGAGGTCCTCGTGACCACGAAGGCAGGCTTTCGCATGTGGCCCGGGCCGTACGGCGACGGCGGCAGCAGGAAGTACCTGCTTGCCTCGCTCGACCAGTCACTCACGCGCCTCGGCCTCGACTACGTCGACATCTTCTACCACCATCGCCAGGACGACTCGACTCCGCTCGAAGAGTCCATGGGGGCACTTGCAAGCGCCGTCAAGAGCGGCAAGGCACTCTACGCGGGCATCTCGAACTACTCCCCCGAGAAGACCCGCGAAGCCGCGACGATGCTGCGCACCATGGGTGTGCCGCTCGTCGTGAATCAGGCGAGCTACTCGATGCTCACCCGTACGCCCGAAGAGAGTGCGAGCGGGCACGCGGAAGATTCGCTCCTTGGTGTATGCGAGCGGCTCGGCATCGGGGTCGTCGCCTTTTCGCCGCTCTCGCAAGGGCTACTCACGAACCGCTACCTCACGGGCATCCCCGAGAGATCACGCGCCGCACAAAACGTGTTCCTCGGGGAGGACGTCGCGAAGGACCCCCGCTACCTCGAGAAGGTGCGCGCGCTCAGTCGCGTAGCCGAGGAGCGCGGGCAGAGCCTCGCGCAAATGGCCCTCGCATGGGTGCTGCGCAAGCCCGTCGTGACGTCCGCGATCGTGGGAGCGTCGAGCGTGCAGCAGCTGCGCGCGAACATTGCCGCCGCACGAACCATCGTGCGCGCGGGCGAGAGCGTTCCGGCCACACACTTCAGCGACGAGGAGATCTCGAGGATCGAGGCGATCCTCGCCGATCCCGTCCTTGAGGACTAAAACATTGGCGAATCCTGGGCGGGAGCGACCGGCTCCTGCTCGGGAGCGTCCGCAATCTCGCTACTTGCGCCCTCGAACTGCGAACGGTACAGCCGCGCGTAGGCGCCGCCTGCCTCGAGAAGCTCGTCGTGGGTGCCCTGCTCGACGATGTCACCGTGTTCCATCACGAGAATCAGATCGGCGTCGCGGATCGTCGAAAGCCTGTGGGCAATCACAAATGACGTGCGCCCCTCGCGCAGGGTATTCATCGCCTTCTGCACGAGCACCTCGGTGCGCGTATCCACGCTCGAGGTCGCCTCGTCGAGAATGAGCAGTTCGGGCCGCGCGAGGAAGGCACGCGCGATTGTGAGAAGCTGCTTTTCGCCCGCCGACACGCTCGAGCCTTCGTCGTCGATGATCGTGTCGTACCCCTCTGGAAGGTGCTGCACGAAGTCGTGCACGTGGGTCGCCTTCGCTGCCTCGAGAACCTCCTCGTCGCTCGCATCGAGGCGACCGTAGCGAATGTTCTCGCGGATCGTGCCTTTGAACAGCCACGTATCCTGCAGCACCATCCCGGTGCGGCTGCGGAGTTCCTCGCGCGTCATGTCGCGCGTATCCACACCGTCAATCGTGATCGTGCCACCGTCAATCTCGTAAAAGCGCATGATGAGGTTGACGAGCGTCGTTTTACCCGCCCCCGTGGGGCCCACGATCGCAACCGTCATCCCGGGGCTCGCCACGAGCGACAAATCCGAAATGAGAGGCTTTTCGGGCGAGTAGGAAAAGCGCACGTGGTCGAACCGCACCTCGCCACGACCGGGCGATGTGGCCTCGGCTTTGGTGCGGCAAGCGTCGGACCCCTGCCCCGAGCTCTCCCGGGCCTGCTCTTCGGCATCCAAAAACTCGAAAATGCGCTCCGCTGAAGCGACACCCGACTGAAGCTGCGTGACCATCGAGGCCAGGTGCGAAACAGGCTGCGTAAACTGGCGCGAATACTGAATAAAGGCCTGCACATCACCGAGCGTGAGCTGACCCGACACAACTTTGAGCCCACCCACGAGGGCCACCGCCGCATAGGAAATATTCCCCGCAAACATCATGAACGGCATGATGAGCGAGCTGACAAATTGCGCACCGAAGCTCGCGCGATACATCTCGGCATTCTTCTTCTCGAAATTCGCGCGCGCATCCTTCTCACGCCCGAAAACCGTCACGATCTCGTGTCCGGAGAATGCCTCCTCGACCTCAGAGTTCACTTCACCCGTGGCATCCCACTGCTCTCCGAAGAGCTTCTGGGCGCGCTTGCCGATCACCGCGGTAATCACGAGCGCAAGCGGGATCACGATCAATGCGACGAGAGTGAGAATCGGCGAAATCACGAGCATCATGATGATCGTGCCGACAACGGTCAGGGCATCGCTGATGATGCCGCCGAGCGTGTTGTTGAGGGTGTTTTGCAGGTTATCCACGTCGTTGGTCACGCGCGAGAGGAGGTCGCCGCGCCGCCGAGAATCGAAGTAACTCAGAGGCACGCGGTGCAGTTTCTCCTCGACATCGCGGCGGAGCCGGTAGATGCTGCGGTACACCACGCGCAAGAGCATCCGGGTTTGCAGCCACGCGAAAAATGCCGCGACCACATACAGCACCGTGACGGTGAGCAGAACCGTGTTGAGGGCACCGAAGTCGATCCCGTGACCGGGATTCAGATCCATGCCCGAGACCATATCCGCAAGCTGCTCTTGGCCACTCGCGCGCATTCCGGCGACAACCTGGTCCTTCGTGACGCCCGCGGGCATGCGTTTCGAGACGACGCCGTTGAAGATAATGTCGGTCGCCCGACCGAGAATCTTCGGTCCGATCACGCTCAGAATGACCGAAATAATCCCGATTCCGAGGGCGCTGAAAAGCAGGGTGCGCTCAGCCATGAGGAAGCCCATGAGCCGTGTGAAGGACGGCCCGAAGTTTTGGGCTTTCTGCCCGGGACGCACGCCTCGCTCGCTATGCTTCTTTTCCTCGCTCATCGCGCCGCTCCTTCCTCATATTCTTCCGCCGTGCCTTGCGAAGCCACGATCTCCTGATACGTCTCATTCGACTGCAAGAGCTCCTCGTGGGTGCCGCGCCCGACGACTCGGCCGTGATCGAGCACGAGGATCAGGTCGGCGCTCGTGATGGTCGAGATTCGCTGCGCGACGATCACCACGAGCGCGTCACGAGTTTCGGGAGCAAGAGCCGCGCGCAACCGCGCATCGGTCTGCAGGTCGAGCGCGCTAAAGGAGTCGTCGAAAAGGTAGATGTCGGGCTTTGCCAAAAGCGCCCGCGCGATCGAGAGGCGCTGGCGTTGACCGCCCGACACGTTCGTGCCGCCCTGAGCGATAGGCGACTCGAGCCCGTCGGGCATCTCGGCAACAAAATCGCGGGCTTGCGCAATCGTGAGCGCATGCCACACCTCCGTTTCACTCGCCTCGGGCCTTCCGAACTTCACGTTCGAGGCAACCGTGCCGCTAAACAGATAGGGCCGCTGCGGCACGTAACCGAGAGTGCCGTGAAGCATCTCCGGGGCCGCCTCGCGTACGTCCACACCGTTGACCTTGACCGCGCCCTCCGTGACGTCGAACTGGCGCGAGATGAGCCCGAGTAGCGTGGTTTTACCCGAGCCGGTTCCGCCGATGATCGCCACCGTTTGCCCCGCGTGGGCCTTGAATGAAATGCCTTCGAGCACGGGGCGTTCCGCTCCCGGATACGCGAACGTGACGTCGTCGAATTCGAGCTCGGCGCGCTCACTGACACGCGGATCCCCCGGCTGGACGGCGACCTCAGGAGAAGGAAACACCACCGAACTGTGCGTATCGAGCACCTCCGTAATGCGCTCGGCGGAAACCATCGCGCGCGGAACCATCATCGTCATGAACGTCGCCATCATGACCGCGATGAGGATCTGGATCAGGTAGGCGATGAATGCCGTAATCGACCCCACCTGCATCTCGCCGCGGTCAATCGGTCCCGCGGCCACGAGCAGCACGAGCACAGAACTGAACGACAGAAGGAACATCACGATCGGATTGAGAAACGCAATGAGGTGCCCAATGCTGCGGTTGATGCTCGTGAGACGCCTATTCGACGTATCAAAGCGATCCCGCTCGAAGGGCTCGCGCACGAAAGCCCTGACCACGCGAATGCCCGTGATTTGTTCTCGAAGCACGAGGTTCAGATCGTCGATCCGCTCCTGCATCTCGCGAAAAAGCGGGGACGCCTTCCACATGACGAGCGCGATCGCCACGAGCATGAGCGGCACCATGACCGCGATGAGCCATGCGAGCTGTGCCTCTTGCTTGAGCGCAAGCACCACTCCGCCGATGCCCGTAATTGGCGCTGACACAAGGAACATGAGCCCAAAGAACGAGAGATTCTGAAGCTGCTGCACATCGTTCGTGTTGCGCGTGATAAGCGAGGCGGGCGTGAAGTGGCTGATCTCCTTCGCGCTGTACGACTGGACTTGCGAGAAAACGTCCGAGCGAAGGTCCCTCGCGAGCCTCATGGCAACGCGTCCCGAAAAATAATTCGCAGCCACGAGCGCGGCGATGTTTGCGAGGCTCACGACGAGCATCCACCCCGCGAGACGCCAGATCGTAGTGATATTCCCCTGCGCGATGCCATCGTCGATGATGTCGGCATTAAGCGTGGGGAGGTAAAGCGCGGCGAGCTGCGCCGCGACTTGGAACACCACGACGAGCACGAGCGAGAACCACGATGGTTTCGCGTAATTCCACAGGAGTCTCAGGAGGGTCACGGGAGAAAAGAGCCTTTCGTGCTCGTGTGGACAAGGGGAGGCCGACGCCTGCCACGCCCGGAGTGACGACGACATCAGAATATCGCCGCTCGCCACTCCCGCGATAGCGGCCCAGAAACGGTCGACGCGGCCTCGCATGACACGCTGTATTAGCCTTGAACGGTGAGTAAAACGACCCAGCGCATCGTCGTCTTGATCTTTGCCCTAGCCCTCGTCATCCCCGCGGGACTCGTGGGACTCGGGCAGTTCTCGCAGAACAATCAGGGCGAGCAGCAGGTGGCCGATTCCGCGCAAGACACCCGCAAAAAGGTGGATCCGGCGAGCCAGCCGACACCCACGAACACGACTGCGCCCTCGCGCGCCGACGTCCCGAGTATCGACGAGGAAAGCGAAGCCGGTGCGAAGGCCACCGCCCAGTACCTGTTCGCCGTGTACGCCTACATGATCGGCACTGGTGACACGAGCGCGTGGCGCGAGCTCATGGACCCGTCGTGCGAGGAATGCATGCGCTTCGCCGACAACGCCGAGCAGCTTCACGCCGCGGGAGGCTGGATCGTGGGCGGCGACATCACCCTTAGCGACGAGAAGGTGACGCTCGCGAAGGGCGACGGCGCGAGTGATGGCGCCTCGACGACCGCGAAGGTCGACGCGACATTCCACGAGGCACCCGCGCAGCTCATCGACGACCCCACACGCGAACCCGCGACGCGCGGGGCTTCACAGGGGAAGTTTTCCGTAGGTCTCCGTTTCGTTGACGGCCACTGGCGCGTGGCATCGATGGCGGTCGGTTAAGACAGCCGGCTAGGCGGGCCTGTACAGAAAGAGGTCCGTGCGGTACGGCATCGAGATTCGGCTGCCGGGCGCGTGCCCGAGGTGCTCGTGGAGGTACCAGTCGAGATTGTCGAGCACCTTCGCGCGGGTCTTTTCGTGAGCCGTGAGGTAGTAGCTGCGGGTCGTCGCAAGGCGCACAAAATCCCAGGTGGAGCGCTCATCCTCCCAGTGCTCGACGTGCCGCGTCACAAGCTCGAGCCCCTCACCCACATCGGGGAGAAAACCTTCGCGTTGCACGTCACCCGCGTGCGCAATCCGCGAATACCTGTGCACCCACGGCACGCTCACGTCGAGCGTGTTCCACACGAGAGCGAGCACACCGCCTGGCGCGAGAATCCTGCGAACTTCGGCGCTCACCGCATCCCGCTCGAACCAGTGCCACGCTTGCGCGGCAGTCACGAGATCCGCGCTTCCCGCCTCAAGAGTGGTGGCCTCTGCCGGCGCCACGCACGCCTCGAACCGCTGCGCCATTTGGCCCGCGATCGCTTGCGTGCGCGCCACTTCAAGCATCGACTCGCTCGTATCAAGCGCCGTCACGTGGCAACCGCGACCGGCAAGGGCAAGCGCGAGTTTCCCTGTTCCGGCGCCGAGATCCACCACACGCGGGCGGGCAGCGGTGCCGACGGCTGCCAGCATCACGTCGAGCACTCCGTTTGGGTAACCAGGCCGCACTTCGTCATAGCCGGCGCCCTCGCCTAAAAATCCCTTCGCGAGTTCTTCTTTGCGCTCCCGCGAGCCATAGCGCGGTTCATCGCGACCCGAAATATTCGGAATCGGGCCGGGAACGCTGCGCCTGTCGTCAGTACTCACGAAAGCCCACCTTAGCGGGGCTCTTGATGCTCCGCGTAATGGTCTGCAGATTTAGCAAGGTTAACGGCACAAGCGCCACGCGGCGGCGAGCTTGCGCCCGCCGCCGATGGAACCGCTATTGGGGCTAGTCAACGGGGCTGACCCGTACGAGGTTGTGGTCGGGGTCGGCTATCACGAAGGTGCGACCGAAG
Source organism: Dermabacter sp. HSID17554 (assembly GCF_003989295.1). NCBI lineage: Bacteria > Bacillati > Actinomycetota > Actinomycetes > Micrococcales > Dermabacteraceae > Dermabacter > Dermabacter sp. HSID17554. The sequence continues at coordinate 44,164 of NZ_RBLW01000005.1, forward strand.
ACGTCGTCGTGCGGTTCCTCGATCACGTGCACTCCTTTCGCGACCCATTCCTCGTAGACGTCGTCGATGGCAGAGGAGGGACCGGGAATCATGAGTCCGATTTCGTTCGTGCGCGGTGTTGCTGATGTGAGATCTTCGTTGTGCCCAGTCCAGATTGCGAAAAGCACACCGGGCGCAACCTCAAAAGCGACGTACCGCGGGCTGGTGAAGGTGGGTTCGATGTCGAACAGGCGACTATAGAAATCGGTGGATCGCTCGACATCGCTGACGTAGGTCAGAAACAGATTCGGGACCGGCATGGGTCTCTCCTTAAGTCAGTGGATCAGGGAGCCCCATATAATCAGGCAAAGACGACACCTACTGTCATATTTTCTAAAGGGATTGGGAATGAAGTCGTCCCGGTTGATGTCGATCCTGCTTCTACTGCAAACCCATGAACGAATGACCAGTCAAGAACTGGCTCGCCGCCTCGAGGTATCTTCACGCACGATCTTGCGTGATATTACGGCGTTGTCGGCTGCTGGGGTGCCGATCTACACCGAGCGAGGCCGGGGTGGAGCCATCGTGCTGGACCATCGGGCCCGGCTCGACGTCTCACGCCTCAATCCACATGAACTGCAGCTGCTTTCCGTCGCAGGACTAGATGAGGGCCTTCTCGAACAGATCGGGCTCCATGCCGTACATGTCAGAACCCAGCAGAAGCTGACTGCTGTTGCGGCGCGTGAGCAACCTTCCGCCACTCTGCCCTTGCCCGAGGTGCTCCACGTCGATCCCTCTGGATGGTTCACGGCCGAGCAGGAACTCGACGTGGCCGACCTTCTCACCGCTGCACGAAATAGACAACGCATCCGCCTCCGATATCGACGCAGCGGCGAGAGCAGCGGGAAGTGGGTTGTCGCGGACCCTTACGGTCTCGTGAACAAAGCCGGATCTTGGTATCTAGTGGCTGACGTCGACTCACAACCCCGCATGTTTAACACCAGCCGCATTGAGACCCGCGAGCTGCTTACGGATTCCGCAGTGCTGCGACCGGACTGCGATCTGCGCTCAGTGTGGCAGGAATTGCTGACCAGTTTTCAGTCGGCGCCTGGTATCGAGGTGCACGCACAGCTGCGCTCGACCCGCCTAGACCTGGCCCGCCGAATCCTTAGAGGGCGAATGGTCAGTAGCACCGGCCCCGAGGACGAGTGGACTCATATTGTCGTCCGCTATCCCGACATTGAATCGGTTCGACAACTCCTCCAATTCGGAGACCACATTCGGATCTTAAAACCAGCGGCAGCGGTGGTTCGATTCCGCGACATCGCGGCGCAGATCGTGCAGTTTCACTCAGCACAAAGCACTGCCGATCATCGCCGCCACGATCGCTAACCAGCCCTCGAAAAGAGGTGGATGCCAAGCGCGACGATGAACACTGTTCCGCTCGCCATCGCGAGCAGGAGTTCTACGAGAATGCCGATCCCGAGGGTTTTCAAGGTGGAGAGCGTCGAGTTGAGGGCCTCGTGGAATTCGCGCTTGCGGCTCAGCTCAACGAGGAAGAAGCCGAGAATAAACCCGATGAGGAGGCCCGGGCCGGGGATAAGGAACAGACCGAGGACCGCGCAGCCGATCGCCACGAGGATCGCCCATGTGGGAACTTCGCTCTGCTTGAGTTTGCGGCCGGTGAGCACGTAGCTACTGGTCATGCCTGCGATCGAGAAGACGGCGACAAGCGCGAAGGCAATCCAGCCCGTCCACCCGCCGATCCCGATAGCCCACACGAGCATCCCGAGGAGGATGAGGAAGGATCCGGGGATCACGGGCAGCACGATGCCCGTGATCCCCACCGCGAAGCACAGCGCGGCGATGATGGTGACGATGATGTCCACGGGCACGATGTTCTCCTCGGTGCGGGGCGGTCAAGGGTCCGGATGCTCGTCGTGAGTAGAAACTTCAGTCTAGGAGAATTGCGGAAGCTGCGTGGGCTGTGCACTCACGCTGATACGTGAGGTGCCGTCGGACTTTCTTTCAACGTGCACTTTTTCCGCAATTTGCGATTTGAGTTCGGCAACGTGGGAGATGATCCCGACTGTGCGACCGTGGGCAGCGAGTTCCCTGATCTCGGCGATGACACCGTCGAGCTTCTCGGGGTCAAGCGTGCCAAAGCCCTCGTCGATAAAAAGGGTGTTCATCTGCACGCCGCCGTTTTCCCCACTCACGATGTCGGCGAGGCCGAGAGCTAGAGCGAGCGACACGTAGAACGTTTCACCGCCTGAAAGAGTCGAGGGTGACCGGGACGAGTCGTGACGCAGGTCGACCATCTCGAGATCGAGGCCGACCTGCTTACGGCCAATCTTCTCTGGATGCGCGAGGCGAATCTCGTAGATCCCGCCGGAAAGAGCACCAAGGCGCACATTTGCCGCCTCGATGACTTTCTCGAAGCGGCGCATGACCGCGAAGGTTGAGAGTGTGAGTCGCGCCTTCGCGTCGCTCGAATTGCCCGTGGCAACATTCGCGAGGTGCAACACTTCGCTCTGACGAGCCGAGCGTTTCTCGTGCGCGGCGGCGCGGGCCGTGAAATCGGCGCGTGCACGCTTCACGCGCTCAAGTATCTTGGCGCGGGTGGCGTGGAGACCCGCGGCCGCGGTGTGCTCATCGCGTTTCACACGCACGCGCGCCTGCGTCACTTCAAGGGCCTCGGTAGCCACTTCAAGGGCGGAAGCATTCGCCTCGATCTGGGCGAGGCGTTCGTCCTTTTTAGCCTCCTCGATTACTGCCCTGAGTGACGAGTATTCGCGCACGGTGTTCTCGTAGGTGTGTTTTCGTTCGGTCGAAAGACGCGCGTGCACCACTTCCTCGACGTTGTCGAAGCCGCTCGCCGCGAGTGCTTCGGCGAGGCGAGTTTTCGCGCGCTCATGCACGCCCCGCGCTTCGAGGCATTTGTCAAGAAGGCGCGCGTGTGCGCGTGCGGCCTCCCCCACCGAAAGAAGCGACAAACGAAGCTCTGCGAGAGTCTCGTGAGTAGCGTTATGGGCCTTCAATTCGGCGGCAATCGCCTGGCGGGTTTCCGTAAGGTTCTTCGCAAGGTGCTGGGAGTCGACAGCTGCACGCTCCGCGGTCAAGGCACTTTCATGCGCCTCGCGCTCGAGGGCGCTCGTGCGCTCATCGAACTTCGCGATTTCCGTGCTTACATGTTCACGCTCGACTTCAGCTTCCTGCGCAGCGTGTTCTTCTCTCGCGAGTGCGGCGCCTTCGTTGTCGAGGCGCTCGATGAGTGCTGGCAACTCTTCCTGAAATCGGACGAGATCTTCGTTCACGCTCTCGCCCCACGCACGCTCGAGCGCGTCAATGTGGAGGGCCTTGGTCGCCGCAGCTGCCGAGCGCGCTTCACTCAGACACTGCTCTGCCGTCACCCGTGCATGTTCCGCCTGGGCGATGCGTTCTTGGCTTACGAGCTCATCCTCGGTATGCGCAGGGGCCGGGTGCTCGCACGCACCGCACACGGGGCATGCCTCGCCTTGCACAAGATTCGCGGCGAGCTCGAACGCGATCGCGTCGATTCTCTTGCGGCGAAGGAGCGACTCTTCCTCGCTCGCGCGCTTGAGCTCTGCGAGCGTGTCACACTCGCGCTGCGTCTGGGTGCGGTAAGTGTCGAGGCTTATGCGCGCCTCCGCAGCGACGCGCACGCGAGCGGCGTGGGCTTCGCGTTTTTCTTTGAGTGCGACGAGCTTCGCGGCCTGCTCGCTAAACTCACGATGTTTCTCGATGAGCTTCTCGCGTTCCGCCGGACGCTCCTTCAGCAGGGTGGCCTTTTTCTGCGACTCCGCCTCCGCGCGTTCAGCCCGCTGCGCCGCCTTCTTCACCTCCTGCTCTCGGCGCGGGAGCGCAGCCTCCTCTTTTTCGAGCCCCGCGAGCGCGGCAGCCATGCGCAGCGCACTTTCGCCGCGCTCACTTTCCTCCTGACCTCGCGCTTCCCACTGCGGCGATTCCTCACGCTCGGCCTCCGGCAGTTCTCGAGCGGCGGCGTGCAGTGCTTCGGCCGCGCTCTTTTCCTGCTCGTGGGCATAAAACGGCTTCTCGGCGCGCTCGTGGCCGGCAAGGTGTTCACGCGCCTCACGCACCGCCTCATCAAGCCCCGCGCGTTTCTTTTCGTGGGCGTCGAGCTGACTTTTCCGCACGAGCAGATCGTGGCGTTCGGCGGCATCCTTCGCCGCTTCTTCCGCTTCGTTTGACGCAACTGACGCCATCTCCCGCATGCGCGTGGCCTCACCAAGAGCTTCCTCGGCCGCTTCCTCGAGTTCCGCGCCAATTTCACGTGCGCGCTCGAGGCCTGCGGGCGTGAAGCCTCTCGTATCGGCAAGTGCCTGGGCTCGTTGGTCCTCGCTTGCCGAGGCCGCTTCGAGAACACGTTCGAGGGTTGCGCCGAGCTCCGCTTTCGAGGCATCGACATCTCGCTGGGCCTCGCGCCTGAGCTCGCCAAAGGACTGCTCGATCTGTTCATAGAACTGAGTCTGGAAGATCCGCTCCAGCACAATCTTGCGTTCACTCGTGTCGGCTTTGAGGAAGCGTGCGAACTCACCCTGGGGAAGAACAACGGTTTGCGTGAACTGCGCGTGTGTGAGGCCAAGGAGCTCGCGAACCTCCGCGCCAACATCCTGGGGGCGGTTCGCGATCGGTTCGATGTCGTTGGCGCGTTCGGTTCCGTGAATGGCCTCGGCGAGTGCCTCCGGCGAACTGAGCTTCCACAGCTTCGCGGTTTGATTCTCATGCACGGGCGCACCTGTGCCGCGAAGTCGCGCGCGTTCGTAGGCGGGAGTACGACGCACACGATAGATGCCCCGCGGCACTTCAAAGAAGAGGTCCACGACGCTCGGTCGCGTGTTCGGCATAAAATCGCTGCGCACACGGGCATCACTCGAACCGCCGCCTGCAACGTTGCCGTAGAGCGCGAACACAATCGCATCGATGATGGTCGATTTCCCCGAGCCCGTGGCTCCTTCGAGAAGGAACAGCCCGCTCGCGCCGAGCGCATCAAAGTCGAGATCGACCCGATCTTTGAATGGACCGATGCCCTCGAAGCTGAGATGGTGAAGCTTCATGCGTCTAGGAGACCTTCCTTTTCGCGTGCGATTCGGTGAGATCGGCGCGGGCGCGCGCATCGGTAAGAACTTGCTCGATGATCTCGCGCTGTGCGGCGTTCGGCTCGGCACCCGTGAGGTAGTCGAAGAATTCTGAGACGACTTCGGCGGGCGAGGCTTCCTGAGTCACCACCGGTGCCTCGGTGCTCACCTGCGCGCGTGTCGAGTGAAACTCCGTGAAGAGGAGGTGCTCGAAGGCTGCGCGAAGGGTCTGTTGGAGGTGTGCGGGGCGTGATTCCTCCCTCACGATCGCGTGGATCCAATCCTCGCCGTGCTCTTCTTTGTGCGCAAGAATGCTCGCGAGGCTTCCCTCGAGTTCCACGAGCCTTCGGCGCACGGGGGTGGGGAGGCGTTCGACCTCGACCGCCCCAGATTCGTTCATCTCCACGAGAAGAACGGCCTTCGTGTGGTGGCGCTCCGAGAATGAGAATGCGAGGGGGCTTCCCGAGTACCACGCGACGGGCCGCTCCCCCGGCACGAGGGCGCTCATGTTTTGGCAGCCGTGGAGGTGGCCGAGGGCAACGTAATCGACACCTTCAAACACACTGCCGGGAACAGACGCGACGCCCCCCACGCTCAGATCACGTTCCGAATCCGAGCCATCGCCACCCGCGACAAAGGTGTGGGCAAGCACGACACTTCGCGGGTTCCCGAGCACCTCGAGTTTCGCGCGCACGCGATCCATCGCGTTCGCTGTGACGCTTTCGTGAGAACGCGGCAACGGCACTGCGCCCTTCGGCGCGAGACTGTAGCGCGCGAGATCCGGGTCGAGGAAGGGCAGGCCGAAAAAGAGCACCTCACCGTGCTCATCGGCCACCGAAACCGGATGCTCAATGCCTTCGATATTCGCAAGAATGTGGATGCCGGGCCGCATAAGTTTTGCGCCGAAGCCAAGACGCACCGCCGAATCGTGGTTTCCAGGCGTGAGGATCACCGTGGTTTCCTCCGCAAGCGCCGCAAGCGATGCGTGGAGAAGCTCGACCGCCTCGACGGGCGGCACCGAGCGATCGTAAATATCCCCCGCGATCACGAGCGCGTGGGCGCGCGTCTCGCGAACCTTCGCGAGGAGGAACTCCTGAAAAGTTCGCTGCTCTTCGTGCAGGTTTTCGCCGTGAAGGGTGCGCCCGAGGTGCCAATCCGACGTGTGAAGAATTTTCATGCTTTCACTCTAAAAGGAGGGTGGGACATTTAAACTCACCTCATGAATTCCGCACCTTTTCTCGCCCTCGTGGCGGCGCTCGCCAACGCCGTGTTTTTCATGCCGAAGATTCCGAACGCCGCCGAGCCCGTCATGAGCCTCCCCGGCGCCGATAAGATCGGTCACACTCTCATCTTTGCCTTCACAACCTGGGCTTTTGCGAGGCTCCTGACACTTCAGGATCAAAGCGTTCTCGCGTGGTCCTCCGCGCCAGCGCACGGCGCCCACGAAAGGGGTCACGCGCAGCTCGGTTCGGTGTTCGGGTCCGTGCGGGTCCGACGCTTGCTCGCCGTCATCGCGGCCCTCATTCTTTGGGGCGCCGCAATCGAGATCCTGCAGTCGTTCATGCCGGCGCGCTCGGCTGACTTCACCGACCTCCTTGCAGATGCCTGCGGAATCGCTCTCGGCGTCGGAGCCCTGTGGATCGAACTCGCGCTCGCCCAGCGTTCTCGCTCACGCCTCTCCACAAACTGAGGGGGCGCCCCGCACCCGGGCTCGATGGTCCGGTGCAAGGCGCCCCGCGCTCATGAAGTGCGCACATCTATGCGCGACGGCGATGCACAAGCACGCTCGCACCCGCAATCATGGCAACAGCGGAAAGGGCGACAAGGCTGGTGATTTCTGCACCTGTTCGCGGAAGGCTCGACACAGAAGGTGTGCGAGCGTCGTGCTCCGTCGACGGCTGCGATTCTGGCGTGCCGGCGTCGGAATCCTCGCCATCGCCCCGGTCACTGCCCTCACCCGAGCCATCTTCGGTGCTGCCACCCTCATCGGTGCCACCCTCGTCAGTGCCGCCCTCGGAGCAGTTCGCGGGGACGTCACCCGTGCGGGTCACCTTCAGTGGAAGGGTGATGGCTGTGCCGGTCTCGGGAACAGCCGTGACGGTTGCGTCGTACTCGCCAGCCTCAAGACACTCATGCGGGAAGAGGTCCACGGTTGCGGCCCACTCGCCGAGCGTCTCGTCAAACGCGTAGTCGGTCTCGTACGTGTGACCACCGATCGTCACGATTGCTTTCGTAATCTTCGGTGCCCCGAGTGAAGTCGAGTGGAGCTTCGTGATCCGCACACGCAGCGGGTTGTCCTTCGTGCCGGCAGACGCAGGATCCTCGTTGAGGAACTCGATGCCCGCGCCGCGCTGGCTGTAATCGGGTGCGAGGGGGGAATTCTTCGCGATGTAGTCCATCCACGTATCGCGATCGAGAAGACCCGTATCGACGTGGTTCTTGCCCTCCTTGAAGACGCTGAACTCGTCACCACCGTCGAGCAGGAAGCTCTGGCCGACGACCGTGTAGAGCTTCTCGGTGTCGGTAAGGTCGATCTGCTTTCCGTTGAGCCAGATGCCCGTGATGTGCTCGCCCTTCTCGGCGCTCGGATCGAACGTGTAGCTCACATTGTTCGATAGCCCCAGCTGGAGGTAGGGGCGATCAGCGTTATCGCGCCACTGCTGTTCAAGCATGGTTTTGAGCTGCGCGCCCGTCAGGTCGACCGTGTGCACGTTGTTAGCGAACGGCATGACGTCGTTTGCGTTCTTGACGCTCACCGTTCCATCCTCGTTGTAATAGAGCTCGGCGCGCATCGAACCGGGGCCCATGACGCCAAGATCGGGCTTCTTACCCGGGTAGGAATCGCGGTTCAGCGCCCACACCTGGGATTCAGCGGCGATATTGGAGATTGCCGAACTGGACGAACGGTCATCGCCCTTCTTGCTCTCATCACCGGCCTTGCGGCTCCACGTATCGTTCTTGTACTCGGCCTTTGAGCCGTCCCACGCGGTCGTAATGTCACCCGTGACCTCGCCGATCTTCTTCGAGCCGAGCTCGTCGCCCTTCGCAATCGCAGCGTCGGCGATCTTCGCAGCCTCGACGTACCGCGGGTAGTTCGCGCAGCCTTCCCCCTCAGACTTACCTTTGGTGGGCACGAGTGTCGGTTCCCCGGCGCTCCAATTGCCCTCGGCATCCTTCGTGAAGGAAACGGCGCCAAGATTCTGCCCGTACTCGCCGGTCTGGATGATCGAACGACCGTTGTGCACGTACAGATAGGACTTGTGGGTGTGGCCGGTGAAGATAGCGTTCACCTTTGGGGAGGTGTCCTCCGCGAGGCGCGCGAGAAGCGCGTCGTCGATCGTCGAACCAGCCTCGGCGCTCTTTGCACCGCCCGCGTGGTACTCAGCCACGAGGAAGTCGTACTCGACGCCCTCAGCCTCCATTTCCTGGACGACCTTATTAACCTCGTCTACGGCATCGGTGAACTCGACACCTTCGATTCCCGCGGGGGACACGAGGTCACGAGTTTGCTCGGTTACAACACCGATCACGGCAACCTTGAAACCGTCGTGCTCCTCAATCGAGTAGGCCGGCAGCGCCCGCCTTCCGTCCTTGTACACGTTCGCACCGAGGATCTCGAAATGCGAGTTCTTCGCAATGCGTCCAGTGAGGTCGTCAAATCCCTGATCGAACTCGTGGTTACCGACGGCGCTAGCCTCGAGGCCGAGTGCATTGAGGTAGTCGATCGTCGGCTGATCCTGCTGGATGAACGATTCGAACTCGCTCGCGCCGACGTTATCGCCAGCCGAAAGGAAGAACGAAGGGCCGTCGACCTTCGCGCGTTCTTCTTCGAGCGTGCAGGCGAGGTCCTTCGCCGAAGCGTTGATGCGGCCGTGGAAGTCGTTGATATTGAAAAGAGTAAGGGTGTCTTGCTGTTCCTCGGCGAAGGCCGGGGATGCGGCCACCAGCGGGGCCGTCACGAATGCCGCGGCGAGGAGTGCACCGGCGCGGCGCAGGGAGAGAGCCATGTTTTTCCTTGAGGAGTCGTGCGCGGGCACGGGGAAGACCGCGCGGGTCTAAAAGGGTTCCCCTTTATTGCACACGAGAGAGTTCGCGCGCGTGCGTGAGTTTGACGCAACTGGGACACAAAATTCACGGCGCGTTCATTTTGCGTCGTTCTCGTGCTCCCCCTCAGCGCTACCACGATGTGGAGCTTTCTTTCACACTTCTCGCCTTAACCTTGTGGGCGGCCGTAGCCAAGTTGCATTACCGAAGGAACAGATCGTTCATGCCCCTGCTCCCCGCGTTCTACCGCAAAACCGTGCCCGCCAAAGACGGTGCAAGCTGGCCCCATGTCGTGATCGTGGGCGGCGGATTCGCCGGCGCCCACCTCGTACTCGCCCTTCGCGACGTGCGTGTGCGCGTGACCCTCATCGATCGGAACGTCTACAAGACCTTCCAGCCCCTTCTCTACCAGGTGGCCACCGCCGGCCTGAACTCCGGCGATGTCACGATGTTCCTGCGCGGGCTCTCCCTCCACGCCCCCAACATGCGCTTCCGCCAGGGCGAGGTCACCGGGGTCGACACCGACGAGCAGGTTGTGAAACTTTCCGACGGCGGCTCGGTGCGCTATGACCACCTCGTTTTGGCAAGTGGCGCCACCACGAACTATTTCGGTACGCCGGGCGCGGAGGAATTCGCGATGCCGATGTACACCCGCTCGCAGGCCCTTGAGATCCGTGAGCGAATTTTCGCGGAGCTCGAGCGCGCAACTCAGCTCAAGGAGATGAGCTTCACCGACCGTCTCGCGATTTCGATCGTGGGTGGCGGCCCCACGGGTGTGGAGATTGCGGGTGCGCTTGCCGATTTCCGCATCAGCGAGCTCGATGTGCTCTACCCGGAGGTGGATCCAGGCACCCTCGAGATCTCCCTCATTCAACGCGGCGATGAACTCCTCAAAGCCTTCGAGCCTCAGCACCGCGAGTATGCGGCGCGCGAGCTCAAAAAACGTGGCGTGACGCTTCGTCTCGGCCAGGGCGTTGAAGAGGTCGGTTACGACTTTGTGCGCCTCGCCGATGGCTCCTACGTCGAATCAGACATCACGATCTGGGCCGCGGGCGTGAGCGTGTCAACGTCAGTCAACGAGTGGGGCCTTCCGCAGGGACGCGGCGGGCGCATCGACGTCGATCCCACGCTGCGCGTCAAGGGTTTCGACAACGTGTGGGCCGCGGGCGATATCGCCGGCGGTGACAACCCTCAGCCGCAGCTCGCCCAGCCAGCAGTCCAAATGGGCCAGCACGTGGCGCGCGCCATCAGGGCGCTCGTCGAAGGTGATGAAGCCGCAGCGGAGAAGCCGTTTAAGTACAACGACCTGGGGGCGATGGCCACGATCGGCCGACGTGCCGCTATCGCGGAACTCCCCGGTGGGGTCAATCTACAAGGGTCGGTCGGTTGGCTCGCGTGGCTCGGCGTACACGTCTCGAAGCTTCTCGGCACACGCAACCGCCGCTCGGTCGCGGCGAATCTTCTTTACCTCTACAACGGCACGGGGATGTCGCGCGTACCGAACCCGGTCGTGGGCGATGTGGACTCGTTCGAGGCACGACGAGCCTTCCGTGAGAACGCTCCGATCCGACGCTTCGGCTACCAGGCGGGCAAGCGCTTCAAGGATCCGGGCAAGCCGCGCACGCGCCGCTAGGGCATGCCCCGGGTTTTACACGGGTTTTAAGCGCGTTAAACGCTTTACGGTTGTTCCGTCACCTATGGTGAATCGTGCGTGACAATTTCGCCGCGCTGCTCACCACCGCTCGCCAACCCCGTGAGGACACTGCATGGCACAGCACCGGAACACCGCGCTTCGGCGCCGCCTCGGCGGTGCCGTCGTGGGCGCGAGCGTTCTGGCCTCAAGCCTTGCGCTTTCGTCACCGGTCTCGTTTCACCCCGTGGCGGCGTTCGCTGCCGACACTACCTGCACGCCCGGCGCCGCTACCCTTTCCGCGAAGAAGGTGGAAAAAGCCAAGGAGTTCACCGCTCTCGTGTGCGGCCTCAAGGAAGGGCAGCGCGTGCGCGGCGAGTATCGACATGCTTCGCCGTCCGGCTCGGGTGATGCCGCGCCCGCTCCCGTCGAGGGAATTCCCGAGGGCACCGCACCGCTCGGTTATTCGCGCGAGATTGCTGCGGTAGGCGCTGATGGGCGCGCAACGGTGACCTTCGTGATCGCCGAACCCGGAACCTACGCGATCAGCGTGGCACCACTCGAGGAGGGAACCGCCTCGATGGCGACGGTCGAGATCACCGATCAGGCTCCGCCCCCGACGACGCCGGCTGAACCGTCGGACCCGGCACCGAGCCCCACGCCCTCCGCGAGCCCCTCCCCTACGCCAGCGCCGACGCCGAAGCCCACTGCGGAGCCATCCCCGGAACCCACCACGGAGCCTTCCCCCGAGCCATCCCGGGAGCCGACCACCGAGCCGACACCGAAGCCAACCTCGGAGCCGACACCGAAGCCCACGCCCTCCCCTTCCCCAACGCCATCAAAAGAGCCCAAGCCAAGCCCCACGGAGTCTCCCTCCGAGGAACCGGAACCCACGGAACGCCCCACAGCGGCGCCTTCAGAACCGGCCGTGCCTTCACCATCGGCAGCTCCTTCGCCTCTTCCCAACTCAGGCGAGCCCTCGCACGCACATCCGAGTGAGGCTCCCGGTGACACCGACCAGGCCCCCGGGCTCGACACCGACGGCGAAGCTGGAAACTCCTCAACCGAGGCTGCTGGCTCCGACTTCGTTCGCCCTCGAGCCCCGCACATGTCACGTATCCCCGCGCGAAATGGTCACGGCCGTTCGGCCGATTTCGGCGCTGTAGGAAGCGACTATTCAAAACTCGCGGGCCATGGCCAGGGCAGTGATGGCGTTGACAGGCCCGGTCCCACGCCGGGCAGCTTCCCCGCAAAGCCTGACGACGAGTCGAACGAAGGCTCGACCCAGCTCATTACCGATCCCTCTCGCCAACCGCTCGGGCTCTCGGTCGCATGGCTCATCGGGGGCGTAATTGCGGGCCTTGGCCTTGCGGCAACGGGCGCAATCGTGCTCATGCGCCGCAACTTCGATCGCTAGGCGAGGTACGCCGCGAGAGCCTCGAAATGTTCACGCGGGCGAAAACCCGCTTCGGTGATCTTGCTCAGATCAAGCGCCGAATTGATGGGGCGCAGAGCGATGCCCTTGTGCGAATCGAGGTACTCCGCACTCGACACGCTTTGGACCATGTTGGGATCGTGGCCCGTGAGCTCGAAAACCTTTTGAGCGATGTCAAACCACGACGCGGGATCGCCGGAATTCGACACGTTGTAGGTGCCAAACGGCGCGTGTTCACGCAACACGAAGTCAATCGCGCGGGCGATTTCCTCGGTGAAGGTCAAGCGCCCGAACTGGTCGTTCACAACGGAGGGCGATTCGCCGTTTCGTGCGTGCTCGCGCATCGTCGCCACAAAGTTCTTGCCCTCGCCTACAACCCAGCTCGTGCGGAGAATGTAATGCGCCGCGAGGGTCGAGACCGCCGCGTCTCCAGCGGCCTTTGTTTGACCGTAAACGCCAAGCGGCGCAAAGCCCTCTTCTTCGGTATGGAACGCTTCCGAGCCATCGAACACGTAGTCGCTTGAGATGTGCACAAGAACGGCGCCCGCTTCGCGCGCGGCCGACACGAGTAGCGCCACGCCCTGGGCGTTCACGGCCCACGCCTCACGGCGGCCCTCGGCGCTCTCCGCGCCATCCTTGTCGGTATATCCCGCAGCGTTGACGATCACCGAGTAGGGCGAAAAATCAAAGGCCTCAATCGAGGCATGCGCGCCAATATCGAGAACCTCGCGCTCGAGGAAATCCACGTCGTCGCGGCCAAGCCACAAACCCTGGAGGGCGCGACCAAGCTGCCCGCCGGCGCCCACCACAAGGGTCCGCTCGGGGGTTTCGGTGGCCTGCTGCCATGCACTCTCCACAGGCGAGGTTGCAAAATCGTGGGACACGGGCATTCCTTACTGTTCGTTTTTCGCGTATGTCGCCTCGGTCGCGGCCTTCGAGGCCCGCCACCACTGCTCGTTGTCGCGGTACCAGCGTACGGTCTCACGGATACCGGCTGTGAAGTCGCGGTGGCGCGGGCGCCACCCAAGTTCCTGCTCGAGTTTGCGGGCATCGAGTGCGTAGCGCACGTCGTGCCCGGGCCGGTCGGCCACGAAGTCGATCTCGCCGGCCTCGCGCCCACATACCTTAAGGATAATTTCGGCGACCTCGCGGTTGCTTTTCTCGCACCCGGCGCCAACCAGGTAGGTTTCACCGATGCGTCCGCGCTCGAGAATAGCAAGAACGGCCGACGAATGATCGTCAACGTGGATCCAATCGCGCACGTGCGCGCCATCGCCGAAGACGCGCGGGCGCACGCCGTCGATAAGGTTCGTAATTTGCCGGGGAATGAACTTCTCGACGTGCTGGCGGGGGCCGTAGTTATTCGAGCATGTCGAAATCGTGGCTCTCACGCCGAAGCTGCGCACCCACGCGCCCACGAGGAGATCACTCGACGCTTTCGATGCGCTATAGGGCGAACTGGGCCGGTAGGCAGACCCCTCCGTAAAGCGCTCTTCGGTATTGAGAGCGAGGTCCCCGTACACTTCGTCGGTCGAGACATGATGCAGGCGCACACCATACTCGCGCACCGCCTCCAAGAGCGCGAACGTCCCCACGATGTTGGAGTGCACGAACACGGAGGGATCGGCAAGGGCATTGTCGTTGTGGGATTCGGCGGCGAAGTGCACCACGGCATCACGCTCGGGGTCGAGGCTTCCCACGAGCGTACGCGTCACCTCACGATCGGCAACGTCCCCGACGACGAGACGCACGCGGTGCTCGGGAAGATCCGCAAGGTTTTCTTCGCATCCGGCATACGTGAGCTTGTCGAGCACTGTCACCGAATAATCCGCGTGTGTAACGACGTGGCGCACGAAGTTCGAACCAATGAACCCCGCGCCACCCGTCACAATCAACTGAGCTGCACCCATAGCCGCTAGTGTGCCACGGCACGGCACTCGAGACAGCTAGGCGAGCCTCCCGGCCCGATCACCACGACCGAGCGCCATGATCTCGAATCCCGCCTTGCGCCAGCGAGCAAGGTCGAACACGCCACGGCCGTCGATCACCACCCGTTCCGCCACGAGCTCAGCAACGCGCTCGGGATCAAGATCGCGGTAGATCTGCCACTCCGTCGCGAGGATCAGCAGGCGCGCACCGCTCATCGCTTCTTCGAGGTTGTCCACGAGGGTCAGCTCTTCGTAGCGACCCCGCACAACGTCGAGGGCTTGCGGATCGGTGATGCGCACATCGGCGCCGTGACGCGCGAGCGAGAGCGCAATGTCGATGGCCGGCGAATCGCGTACGTCGTCACTATAGGGCTTGAATGCCGCACCAAGAACGGTGATGGGCACGCCCGCGAGGTTGCCGCCGAAGTGTTCGAGAGCGAGCTGAACGGGGCGTGCACGGCGCTTTTGGTTAATCCGGTCGACGTTGCGGAGAAACTCGAAGGAATCCCCCACGCCGTGCTCCTCGGCGCTCGCGATGAACGCACGCACATCCTTCGGGAGGCACCCGCCGCCGAAACCGATACCGGCCTTGAGGAAGCGGCGTCCAATGCGTTCGTCGAGACCGATGGCCTCGGCGACTTCGACGACATCCGCACCCGTCGCTTCGCACATTTCCGCGACTGCATTGACGAAGCTGATCTTCGTCGCGAGGAACGCGTTTGCGCTCACCTTCACGAGTTCGGCGCTCTCATAGCCATACACGAGTCGGGGCGTACCGGCTTCGAGGATGGGGGCGTACACCGCGTCAAGGTGCGCGATTGAAAACTGCTGATCCTCGTGCACGCCGTATACCAGGCGATCGGGACCGAGCGTGTCCTTCACCGCGTATCCCTCGCGCAGGAATTCCGGATTCCAGGCGAGTTCAATGTTTGGCAATTCGGCGAAGGCCTCGCTCAGGCCACGCGCCGTGCCCACTGGCACGGTCGATTTGCCCACCACGAGAACTTTTTCGCGAGTGGAATCAGCGAGGACCTTCTGAAGACCTTCGCGAACGGCGTGAAGCGCACCGAGGTCGGCGGAACCGTCGGACCCCTGCGGCGTGCCCACGCACACGAAGTGCACATCGCACTCGCGTACATCCGAAAGGTCTGCTGAAAACCGGAGTGTTCCGCGCTCGAGTGCCGCGGAGAGTTTTTCGGGGAAATCAGGCTCAAAGAAGGGCGCTTCGCCGCGCTCAAGTTTGGCGATCCTCTCGGTGTCAACATCGATCCCCACGACATCGTGCCCCAGTTCTGCCATGCAGACTGCATGAACCGCGCCAAGATATCCGAGCCCAACCACCGAGATTTTCATATATACCCTCGTGCCGAATCAGTAAACTATTATCCAGTGGCGAAAAAATGCCATTGATTCGACTCTATCGACCGCGCACGTGCGCGCCCGCCAGGGTCACCGAGAGTTCACCGGGTACTTTCGGGCGTTCACGCGCCCGTTAACAAGGTCTGATTTTCCGACGGTTGCCGCGCCCCATCGAAGCTTCGGCGGATCAGAACTTCGGGGTGGAGTGCGGATCGACCACGACGGCCGACTCGTAGTAGGCACGCAGTTGTTCTTCTTGCGTGAACGTCAAATGACCCAGCCCGTTAGCGCGGGGGGCAGCCTCGAGTATTTCGCGACAGAGAGAGGTTTTGGGGCCTTCATTATCGAGGTCGATATATTCGTAGGGAATATAGACTTCTCGCATCCCAAAAGGGCCGAGTGCGATGGTGACAAATGAGATTTTTTGCGTGCGATCATTGAGGAAAATTTCGCACACCTTTCCGAGGCGCGCGCCTGATGACTCCCGAACGGTAGCGTTGCGGAGCCGGTCGAGCTCAACCTCGGTCGCCATAGGCCCTACTTTCTATCCTTCGGGGGAAACGGGTCAGCTTCGCGCAGGGGGATCACGAACATGCGCAGGAAGATCGAGAGGTCATGATCATAGAGGCCATCACCCAGGAGTGCATCGCGCATGAACACTCCGGTCCACATCGCGACGATCGATCGGGCGATCCACTCTGGAGCCGCGCCTTCCTCAAGCCACCCTTTTTCCTCGTACATCTCGAAAAGTGCGGTGAGTTTTTCTTCGGCCATCGTTTGCATACCCACGATGGCTTCGTGCCCCGGGTGGTCCTTTTCGACAGCCTCGGCCCGCACCACGGCGAACATCACCGACTGGTACTGGCGAACGGCATCCCACTCGCGGACGGCCGCCGGCTCTTGTGCCGTTTTCACGAAGTCGTCAATGAGGGCCTCGAAGTGCTCGGCGACGCGCTCAAGAACGGCCTGGAGCAGGGCTTCCTTGCGGGAGAAGTGATGAAGCATGCCGGGGTGGGAAATGCCCACCCGTTCGGAAATGTCGCGAAGCGACGTGCCGCGGTAGCCATACGAGGAGAACAGGAGCGTGGCCTCTTCAAGGATGACCTCGCGCGTGCGTTCACCTCGCGCGCGGGTGAGGTTGACTCGTGCGCCGGGCTCACGCGAGGGTTCGACCGTGAGACGAGAGGTGCGGCGATCGGGGGTCATGTGTCAACACTCCTAGGCTTTTTCAACGGTGCTTTCGAGTGACTGCCGCGTACGTACGATTCGAACCACACCTTCGAGGCTCGACCTGCGCGTGCGGTAAGTTACCGTGATGCTGGTGGGGGAAAATTCACGGACGAATACCAATATTTACAGCAGTTACCACCAGTATTGCACAGCTTGAGAGTTTTCACCTCACGAGGCGCTCGCAGATTTGCACCGCGTTGAGGGCCGCGCCTTTACGCAGGTTATCCGAGGACACGAAGAAGATGAGTCCACGACCGTCAGGGACCGCCTGATCACGGCGGAAGCGCCCCACGAACGTGCCGTCGCACCCGGCCGCGAGGCGCGACGTGGGCAGATCAACGAGGTTGACGCCTGCCTGGGCTCGCACTGCTTCCTGCGCTTCTTCCACGCTGATCGGCCGCTCGAACTCAGCGTGAATGCTGAGCGAGTGCCCCGTGAACGCACCGATGCGCACGCACGTTCCGGAGACGCGTAGCTCCGGAAGCTCAAGAATGCGCCGTGACTCGTGACGAAGCTTTTGCTCCTCATCTGTCTCAAGAGAGCCATCCTCCACAAGAGCGCCCGCAAACGGCACGGCGTTGAAGGCAATCGGTGCGGGATACACACTCGGGGCCGGCTCGGCCTCGAGGCTACCGTCAAGGGAAAGCTCTTCGAGGGTGGCCGACAGTGCCCGGGCCTGGCTCGCGAGTTCCTCTACCCCCTTGACGCCGCTTCCCGAGACGGCCTGATAGGTCGCCACCGTGAGCCGCTCAAGTCCCGCGCGCTCGTGGAGCGCCTTGAGCGCCGGCATCGCCGCCATGGTCGTACAGTTAGGGTTCGCGATGATCCCCTTCGGGGTGTTCTCCGCGCACTGGCCGTTGACCTCGGCAACGACAAGGGGAACCTCCGGATCTTTGCGCCACGCGGAGCTGTTATCGATCACGGTCGCCCCCGCGGCCGCGAACACGGGCGCGAGTTTCTTGGACGTCGCACCGCCCGCGCTCATCAACGCGATGTCCACACGGTTACCCTCGCCCTCGAGCTCCGCTTTCTCGGCATTTTCCACCACGAGGTCCTCACCGTTCACGCGAAGACGCGAACCCGCAGAACGCTCGGAGGCGAACACACGAATCCTCGAGTGGCGAACGCGCCGTTCCTCGAGGAGCGCGAGCATCACGCGGCCGACCTGACCCGTGGCTCCCACGACTGCAATGACGGGCCCCGAAGGGTCCTTGTCCATAACCTTCTCGCCCATGGCCTTCTCCTTCCGTCCGCTCTCAGCGGCCCGTTCCGGCGTAAACCTTAGCTTCGCCCTCACCGTCGAGGCCGAAAGCCGTGTGCAATTCGCGTACGGCCTGATCGAGTTGATCGGCGCGCGTCACGATACTGATGCGAATCTCCGAGGTGGAGATCATCGAAATGTTGATTCCTGCGTTAGCGAGCGCACGAAATGCCATCGCTGAAACCCCAGGGTTAGACTTCATGCCCGCACCGATCACCGACACTTTCCCGATCTGGTCCGTGTAGCGCAGCTCGCGGTAGCCAATGTCCTTCTTTGCCGCCTCGAGGGCGCGCGTGGCCGCTTCAGCGTGGGCCTCCGGGATCGTGAACGAGATGGCGACCGTCCCGTCAACAGTCGACACATTTTGCACAATCATGTCGACGTGAGCCCCGACCGAGGCAACGAGCTCGAACACCGCAGCGGCCTTACCGGGGGTATCGGGGACCTCAACGAGGGTCACCTTCCCCTCGCTTCGATCGTGGGCAATACCCGTAATCAGCGGAGCCTCGTGGCTCCCCTCTGTCTGGAACGCCACGGGGGCCTCCTCATTCGTGGGTGAAACGGCGTGGGCGGCCTTGAGGGCGCCGTGCCTCGTCATATCGGGGTCGATGGGAAAATCGCGTTCGGGATCCTCGCAAATCACGGTGCCGATCCGGCCGCTGTAGCTCGAGCGCACGTGGAGCGGCACCTCAAAGCGCCGAGCGTACTCCACGCACCGCAGCGCGAGGATCTTGGCACCTCCCGCGGCCATTTCGAGCATTTCCTCCGAGCTGATTTCGGGAATGCGACACGCGCTCGGCACGATGCGCGGATCCGCTGTGAAAACACCGTCCACATCGCTGTAAATCTCGCACACGTCCGACTCAAGCGCTGCCGCGAGGGCAACCGCGGTCGTGTCACTTCCGCCTCGCCCAAGAGTCGTGATCTCCTTCGTGGTTCGCGAAACGCCCTGGAATCCCGCAACGATGGCGACATGGCCGTTATCGAGTGCAGTGCGAATTCGCCCCGGTGTCACATCGATGATGTGGGCGCCGCCGTGAAGCTCATCGGTGATCATCCCGGCCTGCGACCCGGTGTAGGCGCGGGCACTCACGCCATTCGCATTGAGCGCCATCGACAACACGGCCATAGAGATGCGCTCGCCGGCCGTGAGCAGCATGTCGAGTTCGCGGGCAGGCGGCTGAGCCGTGACCTCATGGGCGAGATCGATGAGCTCGTCGGTCATGTCCCCCATTGCTGAGACGACGACAACGACCTCGTGCCCCGCTTTGGCGTACATCGAGATGCGTGAGGCGACGCGCTTGATCGCAGCGGCATCCTCGACGGACGATCCGCCAAACTTTTGAACGACAAGCGCCATGGGCGAGTTTCCCTTTCATGCGCGGTTTCCCGCGAAGGTGGCATGAATATTAATGCTCATGTCATTGTGGCAGGCCGACGCGCAGGTGCGAGCGCAGCACGCCCGGCGAGGCTCACAGTGTGAGGCGTCCCGCGTGGAGTTCCTCGAGAGTTTCCGGAATATCGTGTTCGCCTTTCACTTTTGGCGGCTCGATGGTCGCGGGGACCATCTGTTGCTCACCGAGCCCGAAATCGGGGAGGACCCCAGTGCGCGAGGCAATTTTCGCGATCTGCTCGAGGCTCGCATTTTTTGGTAGGCCAAGGGCCATCGCTTGGCGCTCTCGCAGGGCCGCCCTCACGCGCGGGTCGTCGGCCATGTCTGCTCTGGTTCCTCGCTTTGGAGCGATCGCCGCAAAGGGAACTTCGCGGCGCGCGTACCAGCCCGCGGGGCCGTACACGATCGTGCGCAGGTCAATCGCGATCGCGCGATACGTGGCGATCATGCCGAGCGCACTCGCGCTGAACCCGGCAAACACAAGGGCCATGATGTGCACGCTGCCCGCCCCGCCCGCATCACCGGAAGCGTTCAACACGATCAGGAACACGAGGAGACACGTGGCCTCGATCGCCGCGAGGCCAAGGGTCGTCACCCACACGACTCCGCGTTCCCAGCGGTTCACGGCGAGTCGCTCGGTGATCGTGGGGTACGTGCGCTGATCGCGAACTCCTCGCTTTGACGAGGGAATGAGGTGGAAGAGCGAGAGCACGAGAGGCGGAAGCCACGCGAAGGCACTCCCCCACGCGATCACGAGAAGAACAAAGGCGAGACGCGTCACGAGGGAGAAATCGGTCGCGTCGCTCACCTGCTTCAGATCGTCAATGTTGCTGAAAAGCTGGGCGATATCGGAGAGGAAGTAGAACGGGGCGAGGAGAGCGGCAAAAAGCACGATCTGCCACGCGCGGTAGCGAAGAATCGTCCAGAACGATTCGAGAAACATGCGCGAGTTCACTACAAGTTTGTTGCGCGGCAAATGCCGGCGATCCTGCGCAAACATCACGCGCGTGTACTGGGCAAACTTGGGTGTGCCCACAGCCGCTTGCCGCTTTCCTTCAAGTGCGTTGTACCCCGGGAGCCCGAGAGGGTTCGCCGCGCGGGCACACCCGCCCGCGACCGGCACACTCACGATCGCTACGGCGAGCATCGAAAGATAGCCCGCGACAACGATGTAGGAGAAATCGGCGAGCATAAAACTATTGCCAGGAAGGGCCGTGAGCAGCATTGAAAGCCCGAGCACCGCGAGCTGCGGCCATAAAAGCCACTTCGCAAACGACCAACCAATCGCCCGCCGAAACAGCTGCTCCGTGAGGTACTCACGGGGGCGAAGCCTCGCGGCGGAACGCAAACCAAGTGCCGCCGCGCCGAGGCCCGCGAGCGCGCCAAAAGGCGCCGATCCCAAAGCCACGACCAGCACTTCCCACAGGGAAACCCCGAGGCCGCTCAAAAGCGAGGTGACGAAGCCAGGCACCGCAAGAGCGAAAAGAGGAAGGAACATGAACAGGGGCGTGAGCGAGCCAAGAAAAACCATGCCGAGGGTTCCCCACGACGCGGCCCCGACGAGGGCCATCCACACCCAGATCTTCCAGCGAGCCTTCGTGCGCATCACTTGCGCTGATTCGAAAAGAACCTCTTCCGGAAGATCGACCACTTGATCCCCCGTGGGCAGCTTTTCCGGCTCAGGCAAGCCGAGCAGTGGAGGAAGTGGCTGCGCGGTGAGCCCAGGAGGCGTCGGACCCCCGACTCCCCCCTGTGGCGCCGCACCCGGTTGAACGACCTGCACCATCGAATCGATCCCCCTAGAACGCCCGGCGCCCCGCGAACGCGCGCCCGAGTGTCATTTCGTCCGCATAATCAAGATCCCCGCCAACCGGCAACCCCGAGGCGAGGCGAGTGACCTCGACTCCGGAATCAGCAAGCGTGCGCGCGATGTACGTGCTCGTGGCCTCGCCCTGAACGTTCGGGTCCAACGCAAGGATGACTTCGGTGATGCCTCCCTGTGAGACGCGATCCTGAAGCTCCTGAATGCGCAGATCCGCCGGGCCAACCCCGCCGATGGGGTCGATCGCCCCACCGAGCACGTGGTAGCGGCCCCGGTACTCGCGAAGACGCTCGATCGCGAATACATCGCGCGGCTCCTCCACAACGCACAGAAGCTCACCGTTGCGGCGCTCGTCGAGGCAGATCGCGCAACGCTCTTCTTCCGCGATGTTGCCGCACACCTCGCAAAAGCGGATGCGCCTTTTCACCTCGGTGAGGGTCGAGGCCAGCCGCTCGATCGACGCGCTTTCCGCACCGAGCACGTAAAACGCGATGCGCTGCGCCGACTTGGGGCCCACCCCGGGAAGCATCCCGAGTTCGTCGATCAGATCCTGCACGATTCCCTGAAACACACCTAAACTCTATGGCACGGGTGAGACAAATAAACTCGTAAACTCGCCCCACGCCTATTCTCAACGCGAAAGCACACCATGACCATCCACACGACTCCCGGCGGAAGCGATGTTGAAAACGGCCGCGGCTACTCGACACTGACCGTGCTCGACCAGCCCTCCGTGCCTCTCGCCGCCGTCCGCGTCAACGATCTCGCGATGGACGCTCTCGCAGAATGTGCACGCGTGGTTGCCGAGGCCCTTCCCCCGGCCCTCGAACGCGAAGGGGCCGCGATCACGGGGCATCTCGTCGTCGTGTTCTACCGCGTGGGCGGCATCGATAGCGCACACGCCAAAAGCGATGTGGCGATCGGCTTCCCTATCGAAACGCCGCTCGAGGAGGAAATCGCGGTGGAGTCCGACGCCACCTCAGCCTTCACCGACCTTGCGGCGCGCACCGCTACCCTGCCCGAGGGGCGCATCGCGGCTCTTTCCCACAACGGCCCCTACAGCACGCGCGACGACTCGTGGAATGCCCTGCTGACAACACTGACCGACCGTGGGCTCGAGCCCACGCCTCCGTTTTGGGAAGTGTCGGTCCCGGTGGGCGAGAACGATACGGTCGTGATGACCTCGCGCACCGACCTTTTCGCGCCTCTCGCCCCGCTGAACTAAGAGGTTGATGATGGTGAGCGCCGGCACTCAAGAAGACCCGCTCGATTTCAGCGCATTGCGCCTCGCGCGCGCCTATCGCGACGGGGAGCTCACGCCGAGCGTCCACATTGAGCGTGTGCTTGAGCGCGCCCACGAACGAGGAGAGAAGCTCGGAGCTTTTTCGTGCTTTGCCGATGATCTCTCAAGGAGGCAGGCCGAGCGCGCCGAGGAGATGCTCCGTGCGGGAAACGACCTCAAGGCGCCGCTTCTCGCGGGCATTCCCGTACCGCTCAAGGACCTCGTCGAGGTCGAGGGTCTCCCCTTCGAGGCCGGTTCTCCAGCTCTCGCCGGGAACGTCTCGACACACACCGATGGCGTGGCCCAGGACATCATGGATGCCGGGACACTCACGATCGGGAAAACGACCACGAGCGAATTCGGCATGAGTGTGTTCAGCGAATCGCCGCTTGGGGCAGCGCGCAGCCCGTGGGATACGCGGCGCACCGCCGGTGGTTCGAGTGGCGGTGCCGGAGCAGCTGTCGCGAGCGGTATCGCGCCGCTCGCTCACGGCAATGATGCCGGCGGGAGCGTGCGTGTGCCCGCGGCGTGCAATGGCGTACTCGGCATGGTGACCTCGCGCGGCACGGTGAGCTCCGGCCCGCATGGGCTCGATGGGCCGGGTCTTGCGCGTCACGGGATGCTCGCGCGAACGGTCGCTGATGTTGCGCTCGGAATTGACCTCATTGCGAGGACACGGCCCGGCGATGCGTATGCCGGCGCTCGAGCATTGGACACTCGCGGTTGCGGCGCGCTCTCGGCGGTCGAACATACTCTCGTCGCGCTTGAGGCCCGCGAGGTGCCGCCGCTCCGGATCGGGCTCATCACTGAGCCGATGGTCGCGAACGTGGAGCTCGCAGCGTCTTCTTTCGAGGCTCTCGAGCGAGCACGGGCGCTACTCGACGCTCTCGGGCACACGGTCGTGGAGATCCCCGCTCCCATGACGCCCGAGGATTGGCAAACGTTTATGCCCGTGTGGACGGTGGGCGCCGCCTCATTGCCGTTGCCCTTCGGTCCGGCCGGAAGTGCCGATGCTCGTGTCGGAGAGAAAGCCGCGGGGGTGGGAGCGCTGACACGCTGGTTACGCGGCATCGGCGCCGGCGTGAGCGGGGTCGAATACGCCGCTGCCCTCGCGCGAATTCAAGAGTTGACGAGGCGCATGGCCGAGGCGTGGCAGGACTTCGAGGCGATCCTCACGCCGATGCTCTCCGAGCCTCCCGTGCTCGCCAACCGGATTCCCCCCGATCCGCACGAGGACTTCGACTTCCAGTCGCGCTTCACGCCGTTTACGAGTGTGTGGAACATGAACGGCTTTGCCGCGATGAGTGTGCCGATTCACCGCACCGTGGTGGAGGGAGTCACGCTCCCCGTGGGCGTCCACCTCGGGGGAACGCGCCCCGGAGCCGAGGGAGTGCTGCTGAGCATCGCCGCCCAGCTTGAAGCCCTCGACCCCTGGCCCACGCTGATCACCCCCTGAGCCTCGCCAAATTCCCCGCTCGCACCGGCCCCGGCACTGCCCCGCCGCAGTTTCCAGTTCCGACCCTGGCTCTCGCGCCGTCACACTTTGCCGCTCCTACCGACTCTGGCTTCTTCGCCGCCACACTTCATGAAAAAACTACCGGCACAACCCCCCAACCAGGCCCCTGACCCGAACTTTCTTCATCATCCGTAGCGGCAGAAGAGCTCAGGGCTGCTCGTCGATAACCTCGAGCACCTCGCCGCCGAGAAATTCCTCGACGATGTCGCGCCCAGGGCGACGCTGCGATCCCACGGACGAAGCGTCCTCATCATCGAGCGACGCTCCCTGGAACGGGTCGTCGTAGCCTTGCGGTTCGGCGGCGGGCGCTTCTTGCGCCGACGACGCGCTTGAGTTCTCCCCGTAGCTGCGACCACTGCCCGAGTGGCGATTGGCCTGTGCTTCATGGAGTGCCTGGCGTGCGAGTGCGGCGCCCGTGAGGCGGGGCGCACCGGCTGGCCCTAGTCCCGGGCCGCGCTTGAGCTCGCGTTTCTCGGCGGCAGGTTCGACCTTCTCCCCCGTCGCTTCGCCCAGCCCCCAGCCGTCGTCTCCCGCCGGAGCGGGCGATGCTGATCCGGACCACGCATCCGCGTGCTCCGCCTCGACCTCCGCCTGGGCTTTCTCGAGAGCAGGGTCTTTCTCGTGCCCCGCCGGCACGTTGGCCTCGGGTTCTTCCACGAGGGTCGCTGCCGGCTCGAAGCCCTCACCGAAGGCTTGCCGCATCGCGCGTTCGAGAGCCTGCTGGCCGTGCGTGCGAGGCTCACCTTCGCCGGGTTGCGCCGGAATCCGCACCGGCTCCGTCACGCCGCGCGGCATTTCACGGGCGCCTCGCGGGTTTTCCGGCGTCGCAATTTCCGAAGCGGGCGATTCGGGAGCCTTGGGTTCCGGTGCTGGCGTCCAGTCCTCTGGCGGTGCGTCTTCGTCGAATGGCGGTTCGTCGTCCACAAACGGCGGCGCATCATCGAGGGCGCCTCGCCCACCGCGAGAGTTCTCCACGCCCCGCGCGGGCGCATTCTTCGCTTCCGCTTCGTGCACCCGGCTCGGCGCCGACGTGTTGAGCGCATCGCCCCACCGCTCGCTCTGAGCCGAGCTCGACGACGCACCCGGTGCGGGCCCTCCCTGACTGGGCTGCCCACTCGGCCGCCCTCCATTCGCAGGAGCGCCGTTCGGCATCCCGCCGCTGGGCGCGCCACCGCGGGAAGGGCCACCGCCGCCGGTGCTTTGGCCGCCGCTCGGCGGCGCCTCACCGGAAGTAGCTTCGACCGTCACGTCCACACGCATGATGCGGCGCAGAGCTTCGGCCATATTCGGCGCGTGCTGGCCTCGATAGAACGCGTTCACGAGCCCCTGGCTGCGGAAACTCAACACGAGGGTTGACCCATCAAACGAGTGAAGGCCCGCGTTTTGGGCGATGAGCGCCCAGGACGCACGCTTGAGCGTCTGAAGCGTATCCATAAGCGCCGACCAGTGCCCCTCGACATCGCTCACGCTCACTCCCGACTTCGCCGACGCGGCCTGCGGGGTTGGGGCGCTCTGCGCGGAAGGTGCCGGTGGCGCGGTGGCGGGGGCGGGCTTGAGGGAGTCCGACGGTTGCGTCGCCACGAGGTCGCCCCACGAATCGTCGTTGCTGCTCGCTGCCTCCCGCCGTGGCTGAGGCTTTTCCAGCTGTGACTGAGGCTGCGGCGACTGTGGTTGAGGCTGCGGCGATTGCGACTGGGGTTGCGCCGACTGCGACTGGGGTTGCGCCGACGCGGTCTCCTCGGCTTTCGGCGATTGCGACTCTCGATCGCTGTCGCGACCCGCTGCCGCCGCCGCTTGTTCGCGTGCCACCTGCACGGCGCGCTGACGTGGCGAGAGTGTTTGCCGGGAAGCGTCGGACTGAGTAGCCCCACCCGGCGCACCACCGCGAGCCGAGCCGCCGGTGCCGCTCGCGTTCGTGTGTGCCCCGCTCATTGCAGCGCCGGTGCCTGCAGATGAGCCAAGGATGAGGCGGGCGGCGAGAAGCTCGAGGTGCAGACGCGGCGACGTGGCGCCCACCATGGAGTTGAGGGCCTCGCTCACGATCTGCGCCAAGTCCGTAAGAGTGCGCGGTTCGAAGCGCTCGGCCTGGGTGCTCAACCGGTCGAGCTGATCGAGCGGCACATCGGGAAGAAGGTCGCGGGCACGCTCCGGAGCGGCAACCAGAACGATCAAGTCGCGGAAGCGTTCGAGCAGATCCTCAACGAAACGTCGAGGCTCGTGGCCTGAACCGATCACCTCGTCAAGCACACCGAACAGGGTCGCGGCATCGTGCTCAGCGATCGCCTCAACCGCGCGATTGAGCAGCTCCACATCGGTGAATCCCAGCAGGTTGGTCGCAACCTCCAGTTCAACGCCGCGTTCATCGGAACCCGCGATCAACTGGTCGAGCACGCTCAAGGTGTCTCGGGCAGAGCCGCCGCCAGCGCGCACGGCGAGAGAGAGGACTCCATCCTCCACGGCGACGCCCTCCTGCGCACAGATCTCTTCGAGATAGGGAAGGAGCACCTGCGGCGGGATGAGGCGGAACGGATAGTGGTGTGTACGCGACCGGATCGTGCCGATCACCTTGTCCGGTTCGGTCGTCGCAAACACAAACTTGACGTGCTCGGGCGGTTCCTCGACGAGTTTCAGGAGCGCGTTGAAGCCGGCCGAGGTGACCATGTGGGCCTCGTCGATGATGAAGACCTTGAAGCGGTCGCGGACCGGAGCGAAAACTGCACGTTCACGCAGGTCACGAGCATCGTCAACGCCACCGTGGCTCGCCGCGTCAATCTCGACGACATCGAGGCTGCCCGCCCCATCTCGCGCGAGATCGCGGCACGAATCGCACGTGCCGCACGGCGTATCGGTGGGGCCTTCAGCGCAGTTAAGACAACGGGCGAGGATGCGCGCCGAGGTGGTCTTGCCGCAGCCGCGGGGGCCGGAGAACAAATAGGCGTGCCCGATGCGGCCCGACTTCAATGCGCGCCGGATCGGCTCGGTGACGTGGTCCTGGCCGATCACTTCGGCGAAGGACTCGGGGCGATAACGACGGTAAAGAGCTGTAGCCACGACACCAGCCTAATGGAGGCGAGCACCGCGGCTCTCGTCGGGTGGCCTAGGCTTGAGGCATGACGATTGAGGAGTGGACCGCGGCATTGATCTCAGCGATCGGCATCGAATGGTGGCGAATCCCCATCGTGATCCTCTCCGCCGTGGTCATCTACCTCGTTTTCTACCTGCTCATCCACATTTTTGGGCCGCGCATTCTCACGGGCTCCACGAGCTTCGACGCGGCGGTCATCATCATGCTCGGTGCGGTCGCAGGTCGCGTCGTGATCGGGCATCCACCGACACTCGCCGCAGGTGTGATCGGGCTCGTCACCCTCGTGCTCATGGAAGTGATCTTTGGAGCGCTGAACACGGCGCTGTCACGATCGACGAAATATCCCGCGCTTGGCCTCAACAAACGCCCCGTCGTCGTCTTCGCGC
This sequence comes from Dermabacter sp. HSID17554, assembly GCF_003989295.1. Taxonomy (NCBI): domain Bacteria; kingdom Bacillati; phylum Actinomycetota; class Actinomycetes; order Micrococcales; family Dermabacteraceae; genus Dermabacter; species Dermabacter sp. HSID17554. Next base: position 71,634 of record NZ_RBLW01000005.1, read on the forward strand.
ACGGTAAGAAAATCGAGCACTATGCGCGGCGGGCCCGCGTCACGGACCAGGACCTCGCATTCGCGTTCCGTCGCTCCGGCATCGCTACCCGGAACCAGGTTCAGTGCGCGATTATGGAGCCGAACGGCTTCATTAGCGTCATCCGCGAGGGAGAAACTATTGACCCCCTCCTCATCACGGGAGTCGTGGGCCAGGAATTTGTTCTTCCCGAAGACGATTCGCTCGACTAGCCCCCGCACACTGACGGCATAAAACGACTCCCCGCGCACCTGCCAGAGCCTTCGTACCCTTGCTGCCGTCAAGCCCTGGGGGATTCCGATGGATAACACCACACGGGGAGTCGTCCACAACGATACAGCCTCACCGGATTTTTCGCACAGTCACCGTCGGCCTCTGTGACATAGCCGAGCCTCACCGACCGACCCGGCCATTATGCGGACGACGGTGGACAGAGGCGCTCCCTTTCTCCAGACTGTGAAGTCTGATCTCGCCACGCGAGCGAAAAACCAAGGAAAGAACACCATGACCGAGCATTCCCACCATTTGGGAGCGGAACCGTCGGCCCCGAGCACGAGCCGGCCCGCGGGCGTGCAGTCGACCGCCCACGCTGCGCCCGAGCAGCAGCAACGAGCAAACCGAGGGGCGTTCTCCGGCAGGAGCGCCTTCATTTTCGCGGCAATCGGTTCAGCGGTGGGGCTTGGCAACATTTGGCGCTTCCCCTACACCGCCTACGAAAACGGCGGCGGCGCGTTCATGATCCCCTACCTGATCGCGCTGCTCACAGCCGGGGTCCCCCTTCTTTTTATCGACTATGCGATTGGGCACCGGTGGCGCAGCTCCGCGCCGCTCGCGTGGCGCCGCATGAACCGCAAAGTTGAGGCCATCGGCTGGTGGCAGGTCATGATCTGCGTCGTCATCGCGGCGTACTATGCGGCGATTCTCGCGTGGTCAGCGTGGTACTTCATCTTCAGCTTCACAAAGGCCTGGGGTGAGGATCCAGGCTCATTCTTCGGGTCCTTCACCGCATCCGTCCCGGCGGAAACCACCGGCATCGGCTTCGACTTCGTACCGAAAATCCTGATCGCCATGATCATCGTGTGGGTCGCGAGCGTCGCCGTCCTCGCGCTCGGCGTGCAAGGAGGCATCGCCCGCTCAAGCACGATCTTCATCCCGCTGCTCATCGTGATGTTCCTGATTCTCGTGCTCCGTGCCGTGACACTCCCCAACGCGGGCTTCGGCCTCGATGCACTCTTCACGCCCGACTGGGGCGCACTCACGAACGGATCGGTGTGGATCGCCGCTTACGGGCAGATCTTCTATTCGCTCTCGGTGGCGTTCGGCATCATGCTCACCTACTCCTCCTACCTCAAGAAGAAGACCGACCTCACGGGCTCGGGGCTCGTCGTCGCCTTCTCCAACTCGGGCTTTGAACTCCTCGCGGGCATCGGTGTCTTCGCGGCACTTGGCTTCATGGCGGCCTCCACGGGCCAGCAGGTCACCGACGTTGCCACCGACGGCATCGGGCTCGCCTTCATCGCCTTCCCGGCGATCATCAACGAGGCACCGCTCGGGGTGCTCATCGGGGTGCTGTTCTTTGGCTCGCTTCTGCTTGCGGGCTTCACATCACTCATCTCGATCCTCGAGGTCATCATCGCGGCTGTGCAAGACAAACTCGGCCTGAGCCGCACCAAGGGCACGCTCGCCGTGGGTATTCCCATGGCGATCCTCTCGACCCTCGCTTTTTCCACGACGACGGGCCTGAATCTGCTCGATGTTTCCGATAAATTCGTCAACTCGTTCGGCATCGTGGTCGCGGCCCTCGCTGGCACACTCATCCTCGCCTACGTCGTTCGAGGCATTCCCGCTCTGCGCGACCACCTCAACATGTACGGCTCGTTCAAGGTCGGCGATTTCTGGTACGTCATGGTGTCGGTCGTCATTCCCGTGATTCTCGCTATCACCCTCGTTTTGGATGCACGTGAAATCCTCACGAACGGCTACGGCGGCATGCCCTCGTGGTTCGTCAACACATTCGGATGGGGCATGGCGGCCGCGCTCGTTGCTCTCGCCCTCATCATGAGCCGGATCCCGTGGCCGAAAGCCTCCAATGTCGGCAAGCTCGATTCCGATGGCGACCCGATCGCCCAAGGGGTCGTGCGCGGCAAGCCCCTCGAGGTCCCCGCGCCCGACACCCAGTTCCCACACGAGCTGCGAGCAGATGACGACCCCGCGCGCGCCGGCCTCTTCACGCGCCTCTTCACGAAGGGAAAGAACCTCTTCACGCGCCTCTTCACGAAGGGAAAGAACCGATGAATGCCTCTGCGATCACTCTGCTCATCGTCTCGATGCTCATGCTGTGGGGAGGGCTTGGCGCCGCGATCATCAACCTCGTTCGCCACCCCGACCTCTCCGCCGAAGACGACTAGGCCGTGTGACCTTCGCCCCCTCTATGCCGACTGCCGCCAATCTCCGCATGCGCCACCCAGGGCTTTTTGGGTACACTGGAGTGCGTTGCCTTGTGCACGCGAGTTTTTCGCGGCCGGCAGCCACTGGAGGATTCGCCTAGCGGCCTATGGCGCACGCCTGGAACGCGTGTTGGGTTCACGCCCTCAGGGGTTCAAATCCCCTATCCTCCGCTGATTGAGCGGGCACCGCCTCAGCCTTCATGGTTGGGCCGGTGCCCGTTTTTCGCGCTGGGGCTCTCGCAGTTCCACCAGAACCGGTACGTAAACTCGGTGCGCGCCCCTATCAATCACGACGAAGCGACGACCGGCACCCGGAGTCCCGCATGTGGCACATTACCCCGCTCGACAAGATTCAACAGTGCACCGCACAGAGCGCAGAGGCGTGCTCGCAGGAGCCGCCCGAACACCACTTCCCCACGAAGATTGCTGCAAGCCTCTATCTCGATGAGTTGCGCTCCGAGAGTGTCATCGACCACATTTCGGGTTTCCACATTCGTGAGCTGAGGCGTGTGCGGCCGAGGAGCGGGGCTCCCGATCGCTTCCTTCGGTCCCTCAAAGATGACCTCGACGAGAAATTTGAGGGGAGCGAGCCGGGCGAAATTAAGGGTGTAAACATGGTGACCACGGCGACGAGTCGGGTTTTACCGGTTTCGTATGGGATCTTTCGTAACGTAAGGAGCGACGGAAGCGGTACGTGGAAGCTCGTGTTTGCCGATCGCGCGGATAAGCACGTTAGGCATCGGTTTTCGACGAAAGATTCCGGTGAAGGGGATCCACGCGTGACGGGCGAAATCGACGAAGCCGTTGATGCTTTCCGCGCCCTGATTTACAAGGAATACGGAAGTGCAACGTGGGAGTTCCGCCCCGAAAGTACGGAAGAGTTCGATCGGGCCATTGCCGCCGACATGGCCGCCATCCTTTCGTGCGTGTACTACGTCGAGGAGTACCTCTCTCCGTTAACCTCCGGCAGCGACCGCCTGTACATCGGGAGCGCGAGTTACCTCTTCAATCACCTGATTCAGTCCGACGGTTCCCTTGCAGGACAGGTTCCCTACTTTTCCGGATTCGACGCGCGGGACATTAGCCGTCTCTTCCGCTGCTCGCCCGCCGTGCGCAATCGGTATGCGCGTATCGACATCACCGTGGCCGAGGAACCCGATGCGTACCTGCGCAGGGAGATTGGCGACCGGGCCCCCGCGTGGGCGCTTCGGAACGCTCAGGGGCGCTGGCTGTACGACGAAATCGAGAACGGTGAGAGCGTCACGCATGCTCTCGCCTCCCCCGATGATGCCTTCGCGAAGGTCATGGAACACTTTGAGAGGCTCGAGAACGTGCAGGGGTTTGCTACTTCCGGGGACAAGGTTCAGCGCAGTCAGTACCGACGTGCGGCCACGAGACGAGCGGAGTGGGCACGAGATTTCATGCGTACCACCGATGCCTTTGCCCTCGCACATGATGCGGCACGTGCACAGGCCGCGAAGAACACGCAAGGCTAAATGTTGGGCTGGCGTAGCGGGGAGCCTGGGCCTGGCGGCGTCAGCTCTTGATGTGGTTCCGACGGTTGCCTGGCTACCGTCGGAATCGCACACCCCGAGGTGCTTCACTCCCCCGCCGGGGATTTCACCCCGTTTGACCGGATCGCGAGGAAACTCTCTGGCGCCTAAGCCGCAAGCTCCGCCTCCTGTACACGGATTATCCAACGAAGCTCCCCTCGGGAACTATGTCGGCGTCGAACACGACGCGGACCCCCTTCGATGCTCCATACGTAGCGCTCCAGGACACCCGGCTGATCGAGAGAAATCGACCCACGGTTAAATCGAGGCGCGAGGGAGCATAACGATGCATCTTCCTTGCTCGACCGCGCTCTCGTGACACACAACACTCACGGTTTTAGGTTGCCCTAACTTCGTTATTAGGGCATCCTGGTTTTCTCGCGTCATAGGGCGCGAGAGACGGGTCGACGCCCGATGTGCACGGATGCACGCCTGCTCGGCACGTCTTCACTCCAGCATCAAAGGGATAACGTGAACCTTCGAAAGTCAGCACGCGCTGCCGTCGTTGCCTTCGCTGCCATGGCGCTCGCACTCACAGGCTGCTCAGGCCAAACCGCACGCCAAGACGACGGCAAGAAACTCTCCGTGTACGCGACGACGGGCTACCTCGCCGATGCCGTCGCGAACATCGCCCCAGACGCCGAGATCACGACGATGGTGGGTCCCGGAGGGGATCCCCACACCTACCAGCCCTCCACCCAAGACATCGAAAAAATGCGAAGCGCCGACCTCGTTTTCTGGAACGGCTTGAACCTCGAGGCCCACATGACCTCTCAGCTCGAAAGCTTCGGCGATCGTCAACTCGCTGTCGGCTCGAAGATCCCCGAGAAGCTTCTCCTGCCGTGGCCAGAAAAGGACGACAAAGGGCGCCCGCTCCATGACCCGCACATCTGGAACAGCCCTGAAGCATGGCTCATCGCCGTTGACTCGGTTGCCGACAAGATCGCCGAGGCCGACCCCAAAAACGAAAAAACCTATCGCGCGAACGCCGAGAAATACAAGGAAAAAATTCGCGCAGCAGTGAGTGAGGCCGACGCAAAACTCGCAAAGATCGATGCGCCCCGCATCCTCGTGACGGGACACGACGCCTTCAACTATTTCGGAAAGCATTTCGATCTCGAGGTTCACGCGACCGATTTCATCTCGACGGAAGCCAAGCGGAGCGCAAAGGAAATCGACGAGCTTGCAGCCCTCATCGCCTCGAAGAAAGTTCCCACGATCTTCCTCGACAACCAGGCCAACCCGCAGGCCATCAAGAGTCTCCAAGAAGCCGTGCACGCGAAAGGGTGGGACGTCAAGATCTCGGATGCCAAGCTGTACGCGGATTCCCTTGGAGCGGAACCCGGGGTCGACACGTACCTGGGAGCTTTCACCCACAACGTTGACGCTGTCGCGGAGGCGCTTGCGAAGTGACGGCGCAACCCCCTGCTAAGAGTGTCGCCGCGCCCGCGTGTCGCGTCACCGACATGACAGTCGCCTACCGCGAAAATATCGTCCTCAAAGGTGTCACGCTCGAGGTGGCACGCGGCGCCTGCATGGCAATCGTCGGGCCCAACGGGGCGGGAAAATCCACTCTGCTCAAAGCCATGCTTGGGCTCGTTCCACCCCTCACGGGCACGGCCGAGTTTTTCGGACAAAGCCTCCGCGTGGCGCGTTCGCGAGTGGGGTACATGCCGCAATCTCTGAGCGTCGATTGGGACTTTCCCGCGACCACGCTCACCGTTGTGACAATGGGGACCTACGGCACTCTCGGGTGGTTTCGCCGGCCGGGGCGCCGCGAGCGTGAGCGTGCGCTCGCGGCGCTTCGCCAGGTCGGCCTCGAGGATCTGAGCACACGCCACATTAATGAGCTCTCGGGTGGTCAGCGCCAACGCGTCTTTCTCGCCCGCGCCCTCGTACAAGAGCCAGACCTCCTCATCCTCGACGAAGCATTCCAAGGGGTCGATGCGCGAAGCGAGCGTGCAATCTTTGATGTTCTTGCCGACTTCCGGTCGAAAGGGCGCACCGTTGTGCTCGTTCATCACAATCTTGCGACTGTTCGGGAGTTTTGCTCTGACGTTGCGATTCTCAATACTGAACTCATCGCGTCGGGCCCCGTGGAACGCACCCTCACAGACGTGGCTATTCGGCGCGCGTATGACCTCGATGGATGTCTCTCGCGCGCCCTCGTCTCTCGCGAAGAAGGTCACTCGTGAGCATCGTCGATTTTCTTTCGGTCTACACCTACCGCAGCGTCCTTGTGGGGACGAGCCTCATCGGGGCTATCGCTGGGGCGCTCGGCTGCTTCGCCTATGTGCGCCACCAGTCGCTTGCGAGCGACGTCATCTCGCATTCAGCCCTCCCCGGGGTTCTCCTCGCCTTCCTTTTTTCAACGCTTGGTCCGGGCGCCTTCATACATTCGCCACTTCTACTCGTCATAGGAGCGGCGGTCACCGGAACGGCAGCGCATCTCGTCGCGAACATCGTCGCGTCTCGCACACCGCTCACGATCGATGCAGCGATGGCCACGACGCTCTCGCTCTTTTTCGGCACCGGTATGCTGCTCCTTCAGTTCATCAGTAAAAGTTCCCTCCCCGGTAAGGGTGGGATCGGTGCGTTTCTTTTCGGTAACGCCTCAACGCTCACGAAAGCCGACATCACCTCGAGCGCGATAGTCGGCGGGTGCGCAATCCTCGTGACGCTCGCCCTGTGGAAAGAGTTTTCGCTGCGCGCGTTCGATCCGGAGTTTTGCACGGTACTCGGACTGAACGGCAAGGCGATCGATGCGGCCATGTTCGCCATGCTCGCGATCGCCACGGTCGCGGGAGTAAAAGCCGTCGGGCTCGTGCTCATGGTGGCTTTCGTTGTGACCCCTCCGGCGGTCGCACGCCAGTGGACCCGCGAGCTTTCCTCCATGACACTTTGCTCCGCTCTCGTTGGTGCGGGCGCAAGCAGCCTCGGCGCCTATGCATCTGTCGCGCTCGGGGAACTGCCGAGCGGACCCGTGACCGTTCTCGTGCTCGTCGGGGCTCTCGTCGTGTCACTCCTGTGCGCCCCTCGACGTGGAATCCTTGCGCGCATGGTCGCGTCTTCGACGACGCGCCGCACTTTTCGATCGTCACCCGGGCAAGGGAGGAAACCGTGAACTTCATCCTTGGTACGTGTGCCCTAGCCGTCACGACGGCACTCGCTACTGCCCTTCCCGGAGTTTTCGTCGTACTTCGCAAGAGTTCGATGATGGTCGATGGTATGAGCCATGCGGTTCTTCCGGGAGTCGTGATCGGCTATGCGCTGACGCACTCGCTTACCTCTCCCCTGCTCATCGTCGGCGCCGCAGGCGCGGGGCTCCTCGTCGTGCTCGGAAGCGAAGCACTCTCACGCACGCGTTTGCTCGCGGGAGATGCGTCGCAGGGCCTTGTGTTTCCCGCTCTTTTCAGCGCCGGCGTTCTTCTCATCTCGATCGATTTCGGCAATGTCCACCTTGACGAGCACGCGGTTCTAGTGGGCGATGTCAATCTCGCCGCGTGGACCCCTCTCACTATCGGCGGCATCGACGTTGGACCGCAATACCTCTACGTCATGCTCGCGGTTCTCGCCCTTAACATCGGCGTAATCGCCGCGTTGTTCCCACGATTGACCGTCACGACCTACGATCCAGCATTCGCCCAATCAATCGGCGTGCGCACGGGAGCCATCAATGTGGTCTTCATGTTTCTCACATCGCTCACCGTGACGGCCGCTTTCCACGCAGCTGGAGCCGTCCTCGTGCTTGCCCTCGTCGTGGTTCCCGCGGCGACCGCGAGGCTGTGGTGCAGAAGCATTCGAGAAATGATCATCGGAAGCGCTCTCGTCGCAACGCTCGGCACACTTGTGGGTTTTTGGCTCGCCTACGTTCTCGGCGCGGCGACGAGTGCGGGCATGGCAGTGGTCTATGGCCTCATCTTTTTCTGCGTACTCGCCGTCCGAAAGGCGCTTTCTCGGGGTCGCCCTCCTATTCGAGAACAGTGACCCACACAGCGTCGGTCGCAGTCTTGCCGAGCGTCGCTATCCCCTTCACGCCGTCGACCTCAAGGTCGAGCGTCTCGGAGAAAGGCTCCGATTCGCGCGCACGCACGATCGACCCAAAGGTGAGCCCTTTCCCCGCGAGGAACTGCAAAAGCGCTGGATCAGCATCCGACACTCGCTCCACCCGTGCCGACTCCCCAGCCGCAAGTTTTGTGAGCTGGAACGCGGGGATCGTTTCAAGTTTTCCGTCGGGCCCTGGAATCGGATCACCGTGCGGGTCTCGCGTGGGGTGCGCCAGAGCGGCGTCGATTCTCTCCACCATGAGGTCGGAAACCGCATGCTCAAGCACTTCTGCTTCGGCATGCACCTCCTCCCACCCGTAGCCAAGCTTTTCAACAAGGAAGGTCTCGATGAGTCTATGTCGGCGCACCATAGCGAGGGCGAGGCAGCGTCCTTCTTCCGTGAGCGTGATTGCCCCGTAAGGTGAATGCTCCACGAGCGCCTGTGCGGCCAGTTTCTTAATGGTCTCTGATGCCGTTGCCGGTCGAACTCCCACGCGCGCGGCAATCTTCGAGGTCGTCACGGGTTCGTTCGACCATTCGCCTAGAACCCACACAGCCTTGAGGTAATCCTGCACGCTACCGGAGAGCTTCTCTACTGACACGCCACCACAGTAGCAACACAGCACTCTCATGAGCGGCTCACGGCTGAGCCGATCAAAGGCTATTCAGCCGTGCGGCACCAGTTGAGGCCGCGTGCCGTGAGGCGCGAAAGATGCTCCTCCATGGTCGCGAGCTCGCGAGCGTTGCCGGCCGAGCCGGACCACAGCTGCTGCGCAACGGAACACCCGCGCGGCCACAGCAGGTATTCGGCCTTCGCCCAATCGTGCACGTATTCGCTCCACAGCTGGAACTGTGCGCCGAGCAAGGCCCCCTCACCCTCGCCACCCACGGCATCGAGGAGGTCGCTGAGGCCCGCGACCTTGCTGAGCGGGAGGTTCCCACCGATCGTGAGCGGATGATCCTCGCCCGCATGCTGGCGGTAGTCGAAATAGGTGAATTCGGTCGGGGCGGCGATCGCATCGTGACCCGCGCGCAGTGCCTCTTCGACCGCCTCGGACTTTCGCCACACCATGACGGTCGTTCCCTGCGGGACGCCACCCTCAAGAACTTCGTCCCACGCGATCACGCGGCGGTCCATGTCGAGAACGTGAGTACAAATTTCATTCTCGAACCAGGCCTGCGCCTCGGCGGGGGTCGTAGCGCCAATGCGCTCCATTGTTGCGCGCGAAGCCTCATGTTCGACCCATTCCTTGCCCGGGCATTCGTCGCCACCGACGTGGATCGGCGAGCCCGGGAAAAGGGTGGCGACATCCGTGAGCACGGCGCGGCAGAACTCGACGGCTTCGTCAGTGAGAGCGAGGACGTGCTCGGAGATGCCCCAGCACGTGCGCGGATGCTCGATCGGCACGCAGCCGAGCTCGGGGTAGGCAGCGACGACCGATTCCATGTGACCGGGCATGTCGATCTCGGGGACCACCTGGATGCCGAGCATCCCCGCGCGTTCCACCAGAGCGGTGATCTCCTCGCGCGTGTAGTAACCGCCGCATTCGATGCCGTCATGCTCGGCAACATCGTCGCAGTCGTTTTCGTCGGGAGGCGGCTGATGCCCCGCGAGGGTCCCGGGGCGCGTGGATCCCTTCTCGATGAGCTTCGGGAAGCCCTCGATGGGGATTCGCCAACCCTGGTCGTCGGTGAGGTGGAGATGCACAACGTTGAGCTTGTGCATCGCCATCATCTCGAGGTGCCTGTAGAGGCCCTCGAGCGGAAGGAAGTTGCGGGCCACGTCGATGTGGGAGCCACGCCAGTGGTAGCGCGGGGCATCCTCGATCTCGACACACGGCACCACCAACGACGTGGGTTCCATGGGTCCGGCCGAATAAATCGCTGGAGGCAGAAGCTGAAGCAGGGTCTGCACCGCCCATCCGGCACCTCGCTCGTCGGCGCTTTCGATGCGGATGCCCTCGGTGCTCACACGCATGCGGTAAGCCTCTTCGCCGAGCGAGGGATCGTGGGCAAACTCGATGCCTCCAGAACCTTCGCTCACGCGCACGCCCGCGGCACGACCAAGGCGCTCGGCAAGGTACGCCGCGGCGTTCCCACCACCCGCGATCGGGAGGGGCGAAGGAAGGGCAAACTCGCCGCCCATTTCGCGCACGGTGGTCGGTTCGGGGATGAGTGTTCTCATGTCAGCTTCTCCGGTGTCCACGAGGTGATCAGGTCGTGTTCAAGCGTATCGACCGCCGCTGAGCCAATTCCGCGCGCAGCCTCGCCAATCGTCACGACAAAGGCGCCCGCGGCGACCGCGGCACGGGCACCCGTGGGCGAGTCCTCAAAGATGACGCAGTCGCGTGGATCGACGCCGAGACGCCTTGCAGCTTCGACGTAGAGGTCGGGGGCCGGCTTCGGGTTCATGCCCTCATTGACACCGAGAGCAGCTTTGAAACGGTCTTGCCAGCCAATCGCGCTCACACATTGCTCAACGATCACCTGCGGCGAGTTGGAGCCGATCGCGAGCGGCACGACATTCGCGAGGCGCGACGTGAGGGCGTCGGCTCCGGGCATGGGCTCGAGGTCGACGTCGAGCCGCTCGCGAATCGAGGCCTCGAGCCGTGCACAGACCTCTTTCATCCGGTCCTCGCGCGCGCCCTCGAACCCGAATTCGTCGAGGTAGTCATTGGCGACATCCTCGACGGTGCCGCCGCGATCATCGTGGCCGCGGAAAACCCCACCGGCCTCGCGCCAGAGAGCCGCGGCCGCCTCGTGCCACGCTTTTTCGGAATCAAAAAGCGTGTCGTCCATGTCGAAAATGACGCCGGCAACCTTGCCCGGAAGTGCCTCCACCACGGTCGCTTTCACCACTCGAAGGCGAGGTTGCGCGTGGGGCCCACCTGCTCGATGTCGCGGAGCACCCCCACGTTTTCGGCGTCGTAGCTGCCCTGGCTCACGCCCATGGCATCGAGGAGATCCCACATGACCTGTTCGCTATGGAGCACGTCTCGCGAGGTCAGCACCTCGGGCAGAGGCGCACCAAAACGGTGCGTGATGAGGAAGCTGCGACGCACCTCGACCTCATCCTCGCCGTGTCCGCCCTCGGGTTTGTGGCCGTGATCGGTCGTGACGGCGACGAGCCAGTCCTCGCCGAGCTGTTCATAACGCTCGGCGACAGCCTTGACGAGATGGCGCGTGAGCTCGTCAACGTGCCGAATCGCCTCGCGATACTGATCCGATTCCGCGCCATGCGCGTGACCCGCACCGTCGACACCTTCGAAGTACACGACGGCCGCATCGGGACCTTCGTGCAGGAGCTTCCACGTCGCCCAGTGCGCAACGTCATCGTCTGCGCTGTCCAGACCGTCGTTGAGGTCGGGGTGGAACGTCTGGTGCTGGCCCGTGCGCTGCTGGTCCATGCGGTGCTGAAGAAGCGGCCCAAGCCCGTGAGGGGCGCAAAATGCCTCCCACGTAGCCGCAGCGAGTGTGCGCGCGGCAGGGTTCGCAAAGTACACGCGCGAGAGGATGTCGGGGTGACGCGCGAGGTCATGCCCCACGAACTCGTTCCACCACACGTTGCATTCCTCGTGAGTGGAACCCGTGAGGATCGACGACCACCCGGGCGCGGAATCCGTGGGCGGGGTCATCCACATGGGCGTGATGCGCCCGCCCGAGTGGTCGTCCCCGCGTGCAAGCCGGGCGAGCGTGGGCGCGAGGTTCTTCGGGGCCTCCTCGAGCGGGAGGGTGCGGTCGAGCGGGGGGTCGTTCGGTCCGACGGCAGGCTCACCCGCATCGTTCACGGCACGGAATCGGGGATCCGCGTCATGATCGGGCTTCGCGAAGTGCGGATCGGCCGCCACGAATTCGGGAAGGGCCACATCGGCCCTCACACCATCGAGGCAAATAAGCAGGAGTTTCATGCGTGTGCCACCCTCAAGGTCACAATCTGGAATTCGTGCATCGATACTTCGTAGAGCGAGGAATCCTCGCTGCATGCTGTGAGGCCTGGCGCGGCCTCAGGTGTGTCGGTTTCGCGGAGGTTCGTTGCATGAACCTCGCGTGGCGCGGTGGCGAAGCGCACGTGGGCTGTGCCCGCGCGCCCCTCGGCTTCGTGCAGGCGCACGATGAGGTCCCCCGAGCCATCGTCGGCGGGCTTCACGGCGTCAATGAAGGCGAGCGTGTCGCCCTCGTGGCGGTCGATACTTGCGACGGGCGAGACTTCGAAACCGGGCGTTGCTTCGCGAAGCGGCTGCGTGAGGCGCAGGCCCGCGGTGTTCGCCTCCTCGAGGCCCGCGTCGCACACAAGGCTGTAGCGAAGCGTATGTTCACCGAGATCGACCTCGGGATCGGGCGCCGTAGCGGAGCGCAAGAGCGTGTAGCCGAACGCCACGCCGCCGCGCCTCTCAGCGCCGGGCGCATCGAGTACGCGCACGTCATGACCGTAGGTCTGCGAGTTCGCGAATGCGACCGCGTAGCCGGGCTCCTCGAGGAGCGCCCAGCGGTGGCCGCTTACCTCGAACTGCGCCTCCTGCCACGACGTGTTCTTCGCAATTGCACGATCGATATGCCCGAACTGGATCTCCGAACGATCCGTGCGGGCATTGAGCGCAAGCGGGAAGCCCACGCGGAGAACGCGATGCTTCTCGCGCCAATCGACGTGCACCTCGAAATCGACCGCGCGCGAATCGGCCTCGAGAGTGATCCGCTGCGTGAACGTAGAATCACCGTGCGCGCGGCGCACCTCGACGCATGACGTGCAAGGCGTGTCGCGTACGACCTTCACCTCGAGTGCCTCGCTCAGCACGGTCTCGCTTCGCTTGTACTGGTGCTGGAGCTCCCACGCATCGAAGCAGCTCGGGAAGTCCGGGTGGATGCTGAGCGCGTTCGCCTTCGCTTCCGGAGCAAGCAACTCCCGGCCGCCTACCTCGAGGTCGCGAAGGGACGACACGAGACCGCTCTCGTCGATCACAACCTCCACGAGGCCGTTGGCAAGCACAATGTCACCCCCGCGCTCCTCACAGGTCACGGGGTTCTCCGGCTCCACCTCAACCGAGGAGAGAGGTGCAGCGGAAAATGGAGCAACCTCGATAAGCGAGCAGCCGTCGGAATGCTCCCACACCTCGCGGCGAACCACGGGCGAGGGATTGAGAACGGTGGGTTCGGAGCCCGCGAGCCCAGCGGCCTGACCGTGGCCGCCCTCGCGCACCTCGACCTGACTCTTGTGCTCACCTGCGAGGGAGGTGAAGAGCGAGTCGATGAGGCGTTCGATGTCGGTGCGCAGCGCCTCGTACTCGGCGCGTGCCTCACGGTTGACCCAGTGGATCGACGAGCCGGGCAGAATGTCGTGGAACTGGAGAAGGAGGGCGCGCTGCCACAGCTCTTCGACCTCGTCGAGCGGGTAGTCGATTCCGCGCTCGGTCGCGAGGGCTCCGAGCCATTCGAGAACGGCGAGCTTCGCTTCAACTTCGCGATTGCCGCGCTTGAGCTCGGCGCTCGACGTGTACACGCCGCGATGGAACTCGAGGTACATTTCGCCACTCCACACGGGAGCGTTCGGGTACTCTTCGCGCGCCTTGTCGAAGAAGCCGTCGGGCGAATCGAACTCGAGGCGCGGCGCCCCTTCCATATCGGCGAAACGCCGTGCGCGCTCGACCATCTCCGCGACGGGACCGCCGCCACCATCGCCGTAGCCGTATGGGAGGAGTGAACGCTTCGCGCGCCCCTTCTCCTTGAAGTTGCGTCCGGCCTTGTAGACCTCTTCGGGACTCACGATCGAGTCGTAGCAGTCCACGGGCGGGAAGTGCGTGAAGATGCGGGTGCCGTCGATCCCCTCCCACCAGAAGGTGTGGTGCGGGAGCGTGTTCGTTTGGCTCCAATTGAGCTTTTGCGTGAAGAACGTGGTCATGCCACTGAGGCGCGCAATCTGCGGGAGCGCCCCCGTGTAGCCGAAGGAGTCGGGAAGCCACGTGCACGTGGGGGCAACGCCGAGCTCGCGCTCCATCCAGTTCAGTCCCACGGTGAACTGTCGAACGAGGGCTTCGCCACCGGGGAGGTTGGTGTCGGATTCGACCCACATGCCGCCCGCGGGGTGCCACTGGCCCTTCGCGATCGAGTCCTTCACGCGTTCAAAAAGGGCCGGCGCTCCACTCTTGAGCCACGCGTAATGCTGCGCCGACGTGCACGCAAACGTGAACTCGGGGTAGTCCTCGGCAAGGGCAAGGACGTTCGAGAAGGTGCGTGCGACCTTGCGGCGCGTTTCACGCAAGGGCCACAGCCACGCGGAATCGATATGAGCGTGCCCCACGGCGCTCATCACCTGGGCGGAGGCTCCGGCACCACTCGCGATCACGGGCGCGAGGTGGGCGCGGGCGGCGTCGGCACCCTCGTGGATACCCTCGGCATCGACGATGTCAGCCGCCTCTTCGAGCGTGCGCAGTAAGGTCGCGCGGAGAGTCGAGTCTTTGGGCTGCTCTTTGAGGGTGCCCCAGAGCACTTCGATGTCGAGCCACAGGTGCCACACGCTCTCGTTGCGCACCACGAGGTCAGCACCACCGAACGTCCACACGGGTTTATCGGGGCGAGTCGAGAGATCCCCGAGATCGGTGGGGTTGTTCATGTAGTCACCCATATTGGGGTTCGCGCCCGCCTCAATGAGCAGCTCGACGTTGCCGCCCTCATCGAGAAGGCGCTCGCCCGCCTTCGCGATCGTTTCGGGAAGACCCTTGCCCGTGAGTGGGATGAGGCGATTCATGGGGTTGACGCCCTTGAGCGGCGTGCCAGAGGTGGTGTAGGCGAGGCCTTCGGACTGATTGCCAGCCCAATCCCCCTCGAAGCCGAGGTCCACGCGCAGCTGCACGCGCTCAGATTTCACCTCGGTGGGAACCGTGCCCGAAAGCTTGAACCACCACGTGCTCCACGCCGGCCCCCAGCGATCCCCCGAGGCAATCGGGGTATAGCTCGCGCCCGCCGCCGTTGCAAAGTCAACGGGCTCACCCGGCGCCTTCCACGCGGTGACGTGAACGGGCGCGAGAACCCTGAAGAGCTCCTTGCCCAGCCTCTCGTGGAGACGCTCGATGCGGTCCTCCACAAGCGTTGAATCGTCAAACATTCCACCCTCCAGAACATCGCCCTCGTTTCACGGCCAGCACCATAGCTAAACCGCGCACGCAGCGAGCTTATCAGCCACAAAAACACCTCGTGTAACTAAACACACACTTAATGACCTTTTACCCCTGGGAAGAAACCACGCTTTCGATGAGGCACGACCGGGCATCTCACGCACCGACCCAGAAAAACCCCCATGACAGGGGAAAACACGCCGTCGGCCTAGCTCGAAGAAAGTGCACTCTTCGGTCGGCGCAAACCGCATCGATAAAAGTTTACTTACGTCATCATTTTCCATTTACTTGGCGTTAACCGCACGGGTATTGACTGGCACGGCAACGCGGCCGTACAGGAATCATCCACGGCGCATCCCACCGAGGCTTACTTGGAGTTTTCAATGAATATTTCCCGTCGTTCATTCCTCGGAGCCAGCGCGCTCACGCTTGGCCCACTGGCTCTCGTCGGTTGCTCGACGAGCAACTCCGGGTCAAGCGCCGGCGACGGCAACGAGTTCATCCTGTGGATGTGGCCCGAGGGCTACGGTGACGACGTTCTCAACGCCGTCAAAGAAAAATTTTCTGACATTTCGCTCCGCCAGGACGTGATCGGCGGCGACTTCAAGCAGAAGCTCACGACGACCTTCAGCGCAGGCTCCGGCCTTCCCGACATCACCGGCGTCAAGGGCGAAGACATCGCCTTCTTCCTCTCGAAGACCGACTACTTCGAGGATCTCAACGAGCTCGGCGCGAAAGACATCAAGGGCGACTACCTCGACTGGAAGTGGCAGCAGGCCACCTCGAAAGACGGCAAACAGCTCGGTATCCCGATCGACATCGGCCCCACCGCCCTCTTCTACCGCTTCGATGTGTTTGAAGAGGCGGGCCTCCCCTCCGATCCCACGGAGCTCGAGAACGCGATCCGCTCGTGGGATGAGTACTTCGAACTCGGCAAGGAACTCATTGCGAAGAAGCCCGGTACCTTCCTCATTCGCAACACGGCCAGCGTGTTCGGCACGGCTTGGCGTCAGGCCGGTAAGGGCTTCATCGACGAAAACGGCGCGTTCATCGGCGACCAGGAGCACATCCGTGCCGCGTGGGATCTCGCGGTCAAGGCTAACGCTGCCGGCATCAACGGCGCGCTCGCCGCACAGACCACCGACTCGGCGGCAGCAGTGAGCGGGGGACGCCTTCCGGCCGACTTCGGAGCTTCATGGCATCTCGCCGATCTCATGTCGGACGCTCCCGAGACCTCCGGCAAGTGGCACGTGTGCAAGCACCCGGGTGAGGCCGTGAACAAGGGCGGCTCGTTCCTGACAATCCCGAAGGGCGCCAAGGATCCGAAGAAATCGTTCGAGGTCCTCTCCTTCATGCTCAACGCCAAGAACCAGGCACTCGAGTACAAGCACAGCGGAAACTTCCCCGCAGCCACCGAGGCTCACGCCATGCCTGAAGTTGACGGTGAGGTCGAATTCCTCGGTGGTCAGAAGGCCGCGGAGGTCTTCAGCGCTGCCGCCGAAACCGTGCGCCCGCTCTACGAGGATCCGAACTCGGAAGCAGTGACCGCCCCCTTCTCCGCGGAACTCGAGCAGGTGGAATCGACAAAGAAGGACCCCGAAAAGGCGTGGAGCGATGCAGTCACGGCTGCCAAGCGCATCGCTGAACAATCCGGCATCAAGGTGAACTGACCACAATGATCGAGCCGAAGGCCCGACCACTCGGGACGCGCATCAAACAGGCACTGCCGCAATACCTCGCCATCTCGCCGTACTTTTTCTTCTTCTTCGTGTTCGGCGCGATGCCCGTGGTGTTTACGATGGGGCTCGCGTTCACGAACTGGTCGGGCCTCGGCGATTTCGACCTGATCGGCCTGACGAACTTCAAATACCTCGTCACTGATCCACTTTTCTATAAATCCCTCGTCAACACCTTGATCTTGTGGGTGATGGGCACGGTTCCTACCCTCGTGTTGGCAACGATCCTGGCGCTTATGCTCAACTCAACGCTCAGGTTCTCGACGACCTACAAGGTCATCTACCTCATCCCGAACATCACCTCGATGGTCGCGATGGGCATGCTCTTCAGCTCAATCTTCTCCAGCCAGTTCGGCATCGCCAACGTTCTCATCAACCTGGTGGGGTTCGACAACATCGCCTGGCTGCAAAACGAATGGGGCATCAAAATTGCGATCTCATGCCTCACCACCTGGGCGTTCGTGGGATATAACGCTCTGCTGATCTTGGCTGGGCTTCAAGCGATCGATAAGTCCCTCTACGAAGCCGCGGCGCTCGACGGGGCGAACTCTTGGCAAATCTTCTTCCGCATCACGCTCCCGCAGTTGCGGCCCATCGTGCTGTTCGTGACTCTCATGTCCACGATCGGCTCCCTTCAAAGTTTCACCGAATCGCAAGTTCTGACGTCCTCCAATAATTCAGGGGCAGCAAATTCCGGCGGCGTCAACAACTCGGGCCTCACGATGGTCATGTACTTCTATTCGGTGGCATTCCAAGAAAACCGCTACGGCTACGGCGCCGCAATCGCGTGGGGAGTCTTCATCGTGGTCATGTTCTTCTCGATCATCAACTGGCTCGTCACGCGCGAGAAAAAGGACTAGGGGAGCAACGTCATGAGTTCGACCACGCAAGCAAAGCCCCTCGCGAACGCGGTTCCACGCAGGCGAAAGCCCATTCGCCTTTCGACCGTGCTGAAATACGTCGCCCTCACGATCGGCGCGCTCATTTCGCTGTTCCCGTTCTACTGGATGTTCATCCTCGCGACACACCCTTCATCTGCGATCTTCAAGTTTCCGCCAGATGTTCTCCCCGGCGATCGACTCGGCCAAAACATCGGCACGATCACCTCGAAGATCAACATCTGGGCAGCGATGGGCAACACGCTTGTCGTAGCAGTGTCCGTAACGGTCCTCGCCCTCATCATCGCGTCCCTCACCGCGTTTACGTTTGCGAAGTTTGATTTCCCGGGTAAGCGTGGCCTGTTCCTCATCGTCATGGCGACGTTCCTCTTGCCGAGCCAGCTCGCGAGCATCCCGCAGTTCCTCTTTATGAGCAAACTCGGCTGGACCGGCGATCTCAAAGCCCTCGTGTTCCCCTCACTCGCGAGTGCCTTCGGCGTGTTCTGGCTTCGGCAATACGCGACTAATTCCATCCCCACCGAGCTGCTCGAAGCAGCCCGCATGGATGGCTGCGGGTTCTTCCGCCAGTACCTTCACGTGTGCCTGCCCATCATCAAACCGGCACTCGCGTTCCTCGGGATGTTCACCTTCATCGGCGCGTGGAACGACTTCATGTGGCCCCTCATCGTGCTCACCGACCCCAGCAAGCTCACCCTTCAGGTCGCGCTGAGCCAGCTCAAGACCGCCCACGGCAGCGACTACGGCATGCTCATGGCCTCGGCTCTCATCGCCGTTGTTCCACTCATCATCGTGTTCATCATCGGCGCAAAGCAGTTCATCGCCGGCATCGCCGAGGGCGCCCTGAAGTAGCGTCTCGCTCGAGCACACCCCTCCACCAAAGCCCTCACCGTAAGCGCGGCAACCGTCGGAATTTCCGACGCCCGCCCATCTCGCGGCGCTCCTGAGGTCTTTACGGTGCTTCCGCGTTCCCGCCCTTCTTGACCGAGAAGAGATCGACCTCCGAGCGGCCTTCGAGAACGTCGAGAGCATGCCACACGCGCTCGGCGCCCCACGGCGAGAGAATCGCGGCGTCCCGTGGGTCGATGAGATCCCACGCCTCCAGCTCCTCCTCCTGCAGATGTACTCGATCGCGAAGCTCCGCCTCGGGAACCACCCCGGCATCGAACACGAAATGAACCCCCATCGGGGCGCCGTAAGCGGCGCTCGACGGCACCCAGCTCACCGAAAGGAGCCGGCCGACCGGAAGATCGAGGTTGAGTTCTTCGCGCAGCTCCCGAGCGGTCGCCTCTCGCGCATCCTCGCCGGCATCCACGCCTCCGCCCGGCAAGAGCCAGTGGTCTCGATAGTTCGGCTTTTCCACGAGGATTCGACCGTGCTCGTCGCGGATCACGGCCGCACCCGAGCTGAAGAGGGTAGGCAGTTGCTGGTAGAAGTAGGGGTTCGGGAGGAGGTCGCTCATGCCTCCACGGTAGCGAGGCGGCCTGAGCCCGGTCAGGGTCGGAGGGCGCCTGCATTTTACGTCGATGCTCGTCGAGGTCGCCTCGCCCGGTGTGCCACTCCCGCGCCGCACCACGCACGGCGCGCGGGCGAAAGTCCCCCGCTCGCGCGCTATACTCGAACGGGCAGCGGAGCCAGCGAAATGGGGCACTGCCGCCCTCCCTGCCACCGTCGGCGGGGCGCACATATTTCATCACCCCACACGTGTGGATAGCTTTATATCCCCGCGGATTTTCACATCATCAATACCCGGAAGTAAGGTTCGGTGCTCTGTGTTCGCGACGGCTGCGGACTCAGGAGCTCCCATAACCTCGCGCTTTCCGAATTACGGAGTTTTCCATGGATATCTCACGCCGTTCGCTTCTGGGCGCCAGCGCGCTCACCCTCGGCCCCATCGCTCTCGCCCTCACGGGCTGCTCCACCGGTAAATCCGGCTCCGCTTCGGGCGGAGGCAGCGACAAGGACTTCACTCTGTGGACCTGGCCCGAAGGCTTCAGTGAGGACACCCTCAAGGCCGTCAAAGAACAGTTCCCCGACATCAACTTCCGCCAAAATGTCATCGGCGGCGACTTCAAGCAGAAGCTCACGACGACCTTCAGCGCCGGTTCCGGCCTTCCCGACATCACCGGCGTCAAGGGCGAGGACATCGCCTTCTTCCTCTCGAAGACCGACTACTTCGAGGATCTCAACGAACTCGGCGCGAAAGACATCAAGGGCAACTACCTCGACTGGAAGTGGCAGCAGGCCACCTCGAAAGACGGCAAACAGCTCGGTATCCCGATCGACATCGGCCCCACCGCCCTCTTCTACCGCATCGACGTTTTCGAAGAAGCGGGCCTCCCCTCCGAACCCGCTGAACTCGAAGCCGCGATTCGCGAATGGGGCGCCTACTTCGAACTCGGCAAGGAACTCATTGCGAAGAAGCCCGGCACTTACCTGATCCGTAACAGCTCCGGCATTTTCAGCACCGCGTACCGTCAAAGCGGCAAGGGCTTTATCGACGAGAACCAGATGTTCATCGGCGATCAGGACCACATCCGCAAGGCCTGGGATCTCTCGGTCAAGGCGAATGCTGCCGGTATCAATGCCGCCCTTGACTCGCAGAGCGCTGACTCCGCGGCAGCCGTCAACGAGGGGCGCCTCCCCGCCGACTTCGGCGCGTCCTGGCACCTCGCCGACATGAAAGTCGACGCCCCCGAAACTGCCGGCAAGTGGCGCGTGTGCAAGCACCCCGGTGAGGCCGTCAACCAGGGCGGTTCGTTCCTGACAATCCCGAAGGGCGCCAAGGATCCGAAGAAGTCGTTCGAGCTCATCTCCTTCATCCTCAACGCGAAGAACCAGGCAGTCGAGTACACCTTCAGCGGAAACTTCCCCGCTGCACCCGAGGCGCACTCGATGCCCGAAGTCGACGGTGCCGTTGAATTCCTCGGCGGCCAAAAAGCCGCGGAGGTCTTCAGCGCCGCCGCCGAAACCGTTCGCCCGCTGTATGAAGACCCGAACTCCGAATCGGTCATCGCACCGTTCACTGCAGAGCTCGAACAAATCGAATCGACTGGCAAGGATCCTGAAAAGGCGTGGAAGGACGCGGTCACGGCCGCTAAGCGCATCGCCGAACAGGCCGGCATCAAGGTGAAGTAACAGATATGAGCAATCCCCAACCCCGGCCACTCGGGACGCGCATCAAAAAGGCGCTGCCGCAATACCTGGCCATCTCGCCGTACTTTTTCTTCTTTTTCGTGTTCGGTGCGATGCCGGTCGTTTTCACGATGGCGCTTGCGTTCACGAACTGGTCGGGGTTGGGCGACTTCGACTTGATCGGCTTCACCAATTTCAAGTACCTGATCTCCGATCCCCTCTTCTACAAGTCCCTCGTCAACACCCTGATCCTGTGGGTCATGGGCACTGTGCCCACCCTCGTTCTCGCGACGATCCTCGCGCTCATGCTCAACTCGACCCTCAGGTTCTCGACGACCTACAAGGTCATCTACCTGATCCCAAACATCACGTCGATGGTCGCGATGGGTATGCTGTTCAGCTCGATCTTCTCGAGCCAATTCGGTATCGCGAACGCCATCATCAACGTGTTCGGTTTCGAGAACATCGCGTGGCTTCAAACCGAATGGGGCATCAAGATTGCGATCTCATGCCTCACGACCTGGGCGTTCGTTGGCTACAACGCGCTGCTCATCCTCGCCGGCCTCCAGGCGATCGACAAATCCCTCTACGAAGCCGCCGCCCTCGACGGCGCAAACTCGTGGCAGATCTTCTTCCGCATCACCCTGCCCCAGCTGCGGCCGATCATCCTGTTTGTGACGCTTATGTCCACGATCGGCTCACTCCAAAGCTTCACCGAATCGCAGGTGCTGACCTCCTCGAACTCCGGAGGCGCAGCAAGCGCGGGCGGCATCAACAACTCCGGTCTCACCATGGTGATGTACTTCTACTCGGTGGCCTTCCAAGAGAACCGCTACGGCTACGGCGCCGCGATTGCGTGGGGCGTTTTCGTTGTCGTCATGTTCTTCTCGATCATCAACTGGCTCGTGACCCGCGAGCGCAAGGACTAAGGGGCGCCTCGACATGACAGCTCAGACTCATACGGACACGATTGTGCGCCGCCGCAAACCGATCCGGATCACCACGATCCTCAAATACATTGCGCTCACGGCGGGTGCGCTCGTCTCGTTGTTCCCGTTCTACTGGATGTTCATTCTCGCGACCCACCCGTCGTCCGCGATCTTCAAGTTCCCGCCGGATGTGCTTCCCGGCGATCGTCTCGGCACCAACATCGAGACCATCACCTCGAAGATCAACATTTGGGCGGCGATGGGCAACACCCTGGTCGTGGCCCTGTCCGTGACGGTGCTCGGACTTTTCATCTCGTCGATCACCGCATTCACCTTCGCGAAGTTCGAGTTCCCCGGCAAAAAAGGCCTCTTCCTCATCATCATGGCCACGTTCCTGCTGCCGGCCCAGCTCGCGAGCATCCCGCAGTTTCTGTTCATGAGCAAGCTCGGTTGGACCGGCGACCTCAAGGCCCTGATCTTCCCGTCGCTCGCGAGTGCGTTCGGCGTGTTCTGGCTTCGGCAGTACGCCACGAACTCCATCTCAACGGAGCTTCTCGAGGCCGCGCGCATCGACGGTTGTGGCTTCCTGCGTCAATACCGCCACGTGTGCCTCCCGCTCATCAGGCCAGCCCTCGCGTTCCTTGGAATGTTCACCTTCATCGGTGCGTGGAACGACTTCATGTGGCCCCTCATCGTGCTCACGAACCCGGATAAGCTCACGCTCCAGGTCGCATTGAGCCAGCTCAAGACGGCCCACGGAAGCGACTACGGCATGCTCATGGCCTCCGCCCTGATCGCGGTCGTGCCGCTCATCATCGTGTTCATCATTGGCGCGAAGCAGTTCATCGCGGGGATCGCCGAGGGCGCGGTGAAGTCCTAGCCCACTCCCTCATGAGCGGCGGCGACTACTCCCTCGGCGCTCAGGCTTTGCGGGTTTCGACGTTCGCGTCGCCAACGAGTTCGGCAAGTTTCGCATCGTACCAGGCCGCAGCCTCCTCGGGGGTTTTGTCGCCCACCATCACGGTGTCCATCGCGTCCTGCAGGGCCGATGACACCTCGGGATAAACCGCGAACGCCGGGCGGTAGTACGCAGATTCGAGCATGTCGGTGAAGAATCCGACGGTCGGCGAATATGACCTGTACTCCTCGTTCATCGCGACGTCCCTTCTCGTGGTGAGAGTGCCGCCGGAGATATTCCGCTGCACCTGATTCTCGAGTGAGCACAGCTCTTTAATGAGCTCGAACGACATGTCGCGGTCGCGCGCGTGGGTGGGGATCGTCCAGCCCCAGCCACCAGAAAGCGTCGTGGAGCCCGGGGTTTCGCCGTGCTGGGTGGGCATGGCGGCAACACCGACGTCCTCGGGCCACGTGGGCCACGGTGCGAGACTCCCTTCGGCCCAGAGGAAAGAAATCCACGAGCCGTCCACGAGAATGCCGAGTTCTCCCTCGGGGAACATTGTGGCTTGCACGGCATCCATGAGGTTGGGGTCGAAGTGGCGGGCAACGGGCAGCGTAAGGCCCTCATCAAATTGCCGCTTGAAGAACGCGAGAGAATCGATGAAGCCTTGCGAGCCCGCGACCCATTTTTGTGTGTCGGGGTTGTAGAGCGTGTCCTTCGTACCGTAGAGAAGCATCTCGAACCCCTGCATCGAGGCCGTCTCCCCCTGGGCCTTTCCGCAGAACATAAACATGCCTGTGGCACCGATGTTCGCGTCGCGGATCACTGCGGCGGTTTCGGCAATGTCGTCCCACGTGGTCGGCTGCCACTCGGTGGGAAGCCCCGCTTTCTCAAACACTCTCTTGTTGTAGTAGATGCCGCGCGTATCCGTCTCCGTAGGAATGAAGTGCACGCGCCCCTCGGGGTCCTTGGCAGCCTCCTTGGAGGCCGGGTAGAAGCTATCCCAGGCGTCCCACGCTTCAACGAGGTCATCGATCGGTTGGAGGTAGCCCGCGGCGATGTCGGATTGGAGAATGAAGGAATCTTCGAAGACAACGTCGGGACAGCTGCGCGGCGAGGCCATGAGCAGCTCGTTTTTCGTGAAGTAGTCATTCGTCGCGGCAACGATCGGCACGAGCTCAACGCTCATTCCCTCGTGCTTCGCGGTAAAGGCCTCGGCTACGCTCGTCAGCCATCGCTGGAGGTTCGTGTCGGACCCGAACTGCTGGAAAGCTATCCGCAGTGTCGAGGCGTCGCGCTCAGTTCCGCAGCCCGCGAGCATCCCGAGTGGAAGCGCCGCCGTCACACCGCCAGCGACCTTGAGGAAGGCCCGGCGTGGAATTCCGCTCGCGACCGTCACGGGTGGGTGCATGGACGCAGTCCTCTCGCTCGTGGGTCAGCCACTTACTCGGCTGGATCTGCCCCGCTATCCGGGCGTGGCCCCGGCGAGGTCTCCCTTAGCTTACCGAGTACGGCACCGCTCGCGATGGCGTGCGTGCACCCACGTGCAACACCGAGGTTGCTATCCCTTGACGGCGCCGTCCTCCACTCCTTTGAAGAAGAAACGCTGGAACACGGCGAAGAAGATAATGATCGGCACAAGCGCAATCATCGTGCCCGCGGCGATCACTCGCGGGTTCGAACCGAAGTTCGAGTTGAGGTACTGCATGCCCACGGTGAGCGTGTACTTATCGGGGTCACTCAACACGAGCAGCGGCCACAGGAAGTCATCCCACCCGCCGATGAACGCGAAGATGGCGACGACGCTCGCCATACCGCGAACGTTCGGCCACACCACGCGCGTGATGATCTGCCAGGTGCTCGCACCGTCGATCACGGCAGCGTCGAGCAGCGCCGGCGGAATTGAGCGGCACGCCGCCATCATGAGCAGAACGTTGACCGCGCCGATCAGGCCGGGAAGCACAACGCCCGCGAGCGAGTCGGCGAGGCCCAGCGATTTGATCGTGAGGAACTGGCTCATAAGCGTCACTTCGCCGGGCAAAAGGAGCGTGGAAAAGAGGATCCCCAGAGCAATCTTCTTACCCTTGAATTTGAGACACCCGAGGGCATAACCCGCGAGGGTCGAGAACACGACATTCGCGATCGCCAGCGTCACGGCAACGATGAGCGAATGCCAAGCGTAGCCAAGAATCGGAACAGTGTTGGCAACCTCCACATAGTTGTGGAGCGTGAAATCGCTGGGGATGAGCGACGGCGGGAACTGGTAGATCGGGTCTCTCGGGCCTTTGAAGCTCGTGCTGAGTTGCCACAGGAACGGCCCCACCGACACGAGGAAAACCACCACGAGCAAAACGTAGCGCACGATCAAACCGGCAAGCGTCGGCTTATTAAACCCCCCTGACTCCTTGCTGCGCCACGGGCGGTTCGTGTTGCGATAGGTGCGAGTCGAGGTTCCGACGGCTTCCTGGTTCACGGTGCCGGCCCCGGTTTCAAGAGTAGACATGCTCTTCAATTCCTTAGCGCGCGTTCGAATCTGGCCGGTTGTTGAGGTAAGCCACGAGGATGAGCGGCCCCACCGTGAAGAGGAACAGCAGCACGGAGAGCGCTGACGCGTATCCGAGCCTGCCGTTGAGGCCCGAGCCGACCTGCTGGACGAGCATGACGAGCGAAGACGCTTCACCGCCAGGACCGCCAGACCCTTTCGAGAGCACGTACAGTTCGGAGAACACGCGCATGCCGCTCACGGTGATGAGGGCGCTCACGAGGAACATGGCGCCGCGCACACCGGGCACGGTCACCGACCAGAAGCGGCGCCAGGCGCTCGCGCCGTCCATGGCGGCGGCCTCGTGGAGCTCGTTGCCGACGTTGGCAAGTGCCGCGAGGTACACAACCATGTAGTACCCGAGACCCTTCCACACGGTGAGGACGACGGCCGTGAAGATGAGGCCCCACCTCGAGGCCAGGAACGGCAGTGGCCCCTGGACAAGGCCGAGGAACTGCAAGGTTTCGTTGATCACGCCGCGCGAGTCGAAGAGCCACTGGAAGATCAGGGCCACGACGACGACCGACGCGATCACCGGGAAATAGAACGTCGTGCGGAAGAACGAGATGCCGGGAATGACGCGGTGGACGAGGAGGGCGAGCAAGAGCGGCAAGAAGGTGAGGAGGGGGACGCACGCGATGGTGAAGATGAGCGTTGTCCCAAGTGATGTCCACACGCGCGGATCACTAAAGAGCGCTGCATAGTTGTCGAAAGCGACGAAGGTTCCGCCCGTGAGCGGGCGCGCATTCGTGAAACTCAAGACCACAGTATTGACGAACGGCCAGAGAGCAAACACGGCGACCCACAGGACCGCGGGTCCCACGAGGAGCCACGGCACGTACCACTTGTATGAATGCACGCTACTTCTTCCCTTCCAACGATGAGGCGTGAAAAGGTCGGGCGAAGCCCCCTTGAGCTTCGCCCGACCTTTGGTCTCAGCTGAGCTGATCGTTGCCGTACTTCACGGCGGCGTCGAGCGCCTCTTTCGCCGTGACGTCGCCACGCATCGCGAGCGCCATTTGCTGGCCCATGTTCGTCTTCATGTCTTCGGTCCACATGACATTCGTGGGGTCGACTGCGGTCTTCATCGACTCCGCGGCGAGCTCAACAGCCTTGTTCTGCAGCTCAATGTCGGATTTTTCGGCGAACTTGCTGGGATCCGCCGCGGCCTCCTTTGTGCCGGGCAAGAAGCCCTGTGCGAGCTTGACGAATTCGATCTGGTTCTCGGTGTTCGTCGCAAACTTCGCGAAGGCGAGCGCCGCGGCAGGAGCCTTCGATTTCGCCGATACGGCAATGCCCTGCACGAAGAGTGGCGGCTCCCCCATGCGCTTCGTCACGACAGTCTTGTCGATGAGGCCGGGGTTATCGGTCTTGAGCTCGGTGGGGTAGCTCGAGGTCGCGGTCGTCCAGAGGACTTTCTCCTGCTTATACAGCTGAGCGTTGCCCGTGTAGTTATCGCTGAGCACCTCGACAGGCATGGCCTTGGCCTTGTACAGCTCCACGTATTTCTGGAGGAAGTCGACGTTTTCGTCGGTATTGAAGTTGAACTTGCCATCGTCACCGGAGGTGATGATGATTTCCGGAAGCGAGGAGATGATCGGAGCGGATCCTCCTTGCTTGGCGGCTTCCATGGCCAGGTCGTAGAGCTCGTCGAAGCTCGTGGGCAGCGAATCTTCGCTCACGCCGAACTTGCTCAGCGCATCGATGTTCCACCAGGACATGTCGGTGCCGAGGTACCAGGGATAGCCATAGCTGCCGTCGATTCCCGGCATTTCGTAGGCCTTAACGCCGCCCTCGACGTACACGTCTTTGAGCTTCTCGTCGGCCTTCGCGAGGTCGAGGAGCATGCCGTTCTTCGCGAGCGAGTACGCGAAGTTCGGCGGAACGTTGACGACGTCTGGGAGTGCATCGGAGTTTGCCTGCCCAAGAAGCTTGTCCTCGTAGCCTTCGCCCGGCTGATCCATCCACTTGACCTTGACGCCCGGGTTTTCTTTCTCGAACTTCGCGACGAGGTCCTCAAAGTAGGGGGTGAACTTTTCGTTCTTGAGCGACCAGGTTTGGAACGAAATCTCGCCCTCAACCTTGCCCTCTTTGGCTTCCTTGGCGGCGTTATCCTGCTCGGCGCTGCCGCCACCACCGCTCAGACCGCATCCCGCGAGGGTGAGCCCCATGAGCCCCACGCCCGCACCGAGAACCGCGCGACGAGTTGTTTTCATTGCCGTGTACCTCTTCCTTGAGATGTCGTGAGCGGCACCGAACCGGTGATAACTAAACCGCTAAAGTTGAGTGTACACGCCTCATTCGCCGCACGAAAGACTGAAGGCCCGCGGGCAGATCTCTCCACCCGCGGGCCCAAACCCCCACACCCCCTATGGAATCCAGTTAAAAACGCGCGCGGAGCGTCACAATCTGGAACGGCCGCGCCGCAACCTCGATCTGCTCCCCCTCGGCGCGCTGCGCCTGGTAGTGCAGCACCGATTCCTCGGTGAGCTCACGCTCGAGGAGGTCCACGGCAACGATGTCCTTCGCGCCTGGAACCACGACGGTACCTTCGCCGCGCACACCCTCGGACTCGTACAGGCGCACGATCACGTCGCCCGACTGATCCTCGGCAAGCTTGAGCGTCTGGATTCGCAGTGACGTGCCCTCGCCCTCGAGGCGCGCAAGCGCCTCACCAACAAGGTCCTCGTCGACATCGCGCGGCACCTGATTGAGGCGCACACCTTCGTCGATCGCTTCGGCGATCGACGCACCGGGCACGAGTGAGTACCGCATCCGATACTCGCCTTCTTCGGCGCGCGGATCAGGGAACTCGGCGGCGCGGATCACGGTCGCGCGCACGATCGTCGTCGTTCCACCGTCGTTCTCACGCAGGGAGCGACGCACATCGTGTCCGTACGACGAGTCGTTCGACAGGGACACGGCAGCACCGGCTTGCCCCCCCTCGTGGATGCGCACCCAGCGGTGCGCACACGTCTCGAACCGACCGAAGTCATCGATCGTATTCACAGGGATGGGGCGCTCAATGTGCCCGAATTGAATTTCGCTCGCCATGTGCGATGCACGCAGATCGAACGGGAACGCGAGCTTGAGAACCTTCTTGCGCTCGTGCCAGTCGACGTCGAGCACAATCTCGAGGCCCTTAGCGCCGGGGGCGAGCACATACGTGAGCGTGATCCGCGAGCCGGCACCGTTCGAGGGAACGCCGGGGTACGGCTGCTCCTCGGTGCGCACGCCCTCGGTCCGGGTCTCGTAGGTGGCGCTCACGTGCACCGCCTCGCCTTCGCGCTCAACGTTCACGGATCCGACGGTTGCCAGGTCCCTACCGATGCGCCGATAAAACTCGTCGATATCCCACGAATCCCACGCGTTGGGGGTATCGCGGTGAAGCTGGAGCAGCGCGCCCTTCGCGCCGGGAGCGAGAAGTTCGCGGCTATTCTCGCCGGATCGAAGGCTCACGAGGTGGCCTTCGCTGTCAATCCGCGCGAAAACGTGACCGTTACTGAGGGCGAAGCAGCCGTCGGACTCCTCGCACGCGACCGCATCATCGCTCGCGCCTGTGCTCTCGCCCGCACCCGCATTGCCGTGAGCGCGCGAGATCGCCTCGAGTGCCTTTTCCACGAGCGCCTCGCCGCGCTCGGCGATTCCTTCGTAGTTGTGCTCGGTTTCCCTGTGCACCCACGCGATTGCACTGCCGGGGAGGATGTCGTGGAACTGGAGGAGCAGCACCTTTTCCCACAGCTCGTTGATCTCGTCGTAGGGGTACTCAAAGCTCTCGTCGAGGCGTGCCGCGAGCGCGCTCCACTTCTCAACGTCGTGCATGAGCGCCTCGCTTCGGCGATTGCCCTGCTTGCCGCGGATCTGCGAGGAGTAGGTGCCGCGGTGAAGCTCGAGGTACAGCTCACCGTTCCATCGGGGCGCATCAGCGTATTCGGCGCGGCTGCGCTCAAAGAATGTGGTGGGGCTCGAGAACTCTACTTTGGGCGACCCCTCGAGGTTCGCGGCCCTGCGACCCGCCGCGAGCTGCTCGCGCGTGGGGCCACCACCGCCGTCGCCCCAGCCGGTCGGGCTGAGCGCGATGTGGCTGCGGCCTTTGTCCTTGTAGTTCTTCTCGACGTAGGCGAGTTCCTTGCCGGTGAGCTGGCAGTTGTAGGTGTCGGCGGGTGGGAAGTGCGTGTACTGGGTCGTGCCGTCGATCCCCTCCCACCAGAACGTGTGGTGCGGGAACACCGAGTACTGGTTCCAGCTGACCTTTTGGGTGAGGAAGTTGGTGTTGCCGGCGGCCGCGCAGATCTGCGGGAGAGCGCCCGAATAGCCGAACGAATCAGGAAGCCAGGTGTCTCGCGTTTCGAGCCCAAATTCGCGAAGGAAGAAGCTCTTGCCCTGAATGAACTGGCGGGCCATCGCTTCGGAGCCGGGCATGTTCGTGTCGGACTCGACCCACATGCCACCCACGGGAATGAAACGGCCGCTCGCGACGTGCGTCTTGATGCGCTCAAACAGTTCGGGGTAGAAATCTCGGATCCACTGGTACTGCTGCGCCGATGAACACGAGAACGTGAGGTCGTCGTAATGCTCGAGGAGCCAGCACACGTTGGAGAAGGTACGGGCGCACTTGCGCACGGTCTCGCGCACGGGCCACAGCCACGCGGAGTCGATGTGGGCGTGGCCGGTCGCGATCACGGTCATCGCGGAGGCATTGGCGGGCTTGTCGAGTTCGCGACGCAGTACCTCGCGCGCGTCGTGAGCCGTCGCGTGCAGATCGTCCGGATCGGCGGCGTCAAGGGCATCGTCGAGGCAGCGGAGGATGTCCTGACGGCGGGTGCTGTCCTCGGGCAGCTCATGCATGAGACCGCTGAGGGCAACGACGTCCTGCTCGAGTTCCCAGATGGTTGTCGAGCGCCACGCGAGGCGAAGTTCGGTGAGGTCGTAGATCGGGTCGTCCCCCGCGCTCTCCCACTCACCGAGCGTCGTCGGGGCAAATGTCCAGTCGCCGGCGACATTGGGGTTGGCAGCGAGTTCGAGGTAGTACTCGAAGCTCGTGGTGCCGGGTTCGAGCGTGAGGTACTGGTTGTAAGGGTTGATCGCCTTGACGGTGGTGCCGTCGGTGTTCCAGATCAGCGCTTCGGCTTGGAAACCCGGCATGTTCGTGAAGGACAGGTTGAGCTGGAGTTCGATGTCGCGTTCGTCGTCGCTCACCCACTCCTCGGGGACCTCACCCGTGACGTGCAGCCACAGGGTTGACCAGGGGCGGCCCCAGCGCGCACCGACCTCGATGGGGCTATAGTTTTGCGTTTTCGCTTCGGCGAAGGGCACGGGTTCACCGGGCACCTCCCACGCTTCGATCGTGACGGGCGCGGTATCGAGGTAGCGCCTCGCGGGGAGTTGTTCGGCGAGGAACCGTCGGACTCGATCCTCACTGTGCGCGCGATTGTTGAACATCGGGTGGCCTTTCGTCGAGGGTGTGCGGCGCGATCGGGTAGGAAGCGGGCACGGCCGTGATCGGCACTGAGCGATGGGCGGTGCTCGCGTTATCCGAGCTCAAGGCTTCGGTACTCTCCACGGCGAGCGAAGTCCATCCACTCGCCAAAAACATCGGATTCGGTATTGGTAAAGGACCGGTTCGAGCCATCGGGCCTGAGCCCCTCCACGACCACGCTCGTCGTCGAGGTCGGCGTCGCGGAAAGCTCGCCGGCTTTCTCGAGAGAAATGAGGTCCCGCAAGCGCTCACCCGCGGGCTTCACTTCGCCGTTGGAGTCGATGAGACCCAGGCTATATTCCAGATCTGGGAAGTCGGCAAGCGATCGCGAAACATCATGCGAGCACCACCAGGTGATGCCCGAGAGGTTCCGGTACCCGAGAGCGGCGCGCACGGTTCCTTCAAGGAAATCCGCGGCGTTGTGCGGGCTCACCCAAGGGGTGGGGGCGCCCACCTCCTGGAGCCACACGGGACGGTCCGACGGTTGCCCGCTCACCCTGTGCCACAAATCGGCAACCTCGAGCAGGTAACGGGCGAAATGGGGAAGCTCGGGGGCGTCGATGCCGTAGCGTTGCGCCGCGCCGCCGAAAATCCACGAATGCACGGTTGTGGAATCACCGAGTTCCACCGCAGCGCGCGGGGTGAACGGGTGAGCATCCACAAACCACGTGTCGTCATCAAAGCAGTGGTGGTGGGATCCTCGGGGGAAGGCTGCGCGCACCTCGGCGAGCATGCCGTCAAGCCACTCGTAGGCTTCGTGCGAGGTGATCTCGTGGCGCTCGGGGTGCCGTGGGGCCGCAAACTGCCCGATTTCGTTGCCAAGGGTGAGACCCGAAACGTGTGTGCGGGTAGCGAGTTCGCTGGCGAGGGTGCGGGCGAGCGTGTGCTGGCCGCTCACGACGTCGGGGTCCGTGAAGATGTTGCGGCGGTGCCACGTACTCACCCAGGCGGGCAGGAAGTCGAAGCTCGAGAGGTGTCCTTGGAGGAGATCAACGGAGACAGTGAGGCCCACGCTTCCGGCGGCGTCGGTGACGGCCAGAACATCGTCGATCGCTTTCGTGTCGATAAAGGTGCGGTTGGGATGCAAGAGCGGCCACAGGGGGAAAATGCGCACGTGGTCGAGGCCGAGATCGGCAAGCGTGGCAAAGTCGTTTTCGACCGAGCCGAGGTCGAGGTTCGCCCAGGAGTGGAACCATCCCTTTCGGGGGGTGTAGTTCGCGCCCCATGCATGCTGTTGATTCACCGCGTCACCTCGTTGTCACTGATGCTCACACGCTATCTAAAGCGCTTTAGCTCAAAAGGTATCATGAACGCATGTCCCGCCCCACTATCGCCGATATCGCTCGCGCAGCCGGCGTCTCAAACACCGCCGTCTCGTTCGCGCTCAACGGGCGACCGGGAGTCGCCGAGCCTACGCGCGAAAAAATCATGGCGATCGCCCACGACATGGGCTGGACCCCCAACAGGGCAGCACGGGCGCTCTCAACCTCGCGCGTTGACGCGCTCGGGCTCATCATCACCGCCCCCTACGCCGAACTTGCACGCGACGCGTTCTTTCTCCAGCTCATCGCGGGGGTTGAGCGCAAGCTCGCCGGAAGCCCCGTCGCTCTCGTCCTCAAGATCGTCGAAGGCTTCGCGGATGAACTCGCAGCCATCCGCCAATGGCACGGCGAGTCCCGTGTCGACGGACTCATCCTCGTCAATCCACGCCCCGAGGACCCCCGGCCGGAGCTCACGAACCAGCTCGGAATTCCCACCGTGTTTATTGGCAAACCAGGCACAAACGAGCCATTCTCTTCGGTGTTCATCGACGATGCCCTCGTCATGGACACGCTCATCGAGGACCTCGCCGCCCGTGGAACCAGGCGCGTCGCCTACCTCCACTCGCACGCCCATTACAGCCACGGCGAAGCACGCCTTGCCACCCTCGGGCGACACCGCGAGGGACTCACCGCGATCGACCATGGCGTCCCCTCGAACAGCATCACCGAGGCGCACGCCGCGATCCGCGATTTCGTTTCGATGCTCGACCTCACGCCCACAACGACCTTCGTGTGCGAAAGCGAGGACCTCACGCTCGCAACCCTGCGCGCGCTCCAAGACCTCGAGATCAACGTTCCCGCAGATGCAGGCGTGGTGTCATGGGAATCGTCGCCCGGCCTCACGCTGCGCAGCCCCGCGGTTTCGACACTCGAGCGAAGCCCCGCCGACATGGGCGAAGCAGCCGTCGACCTCCTCCGCGACATGCGCGACAATCCGGGGCCGCGCACGCGCGAACTCGAGTGCCCGCGCCTGAACGCGCGCGACACACTCCCCGCGAATACTCAGGGCTAAAGCAGTGGCTCGCGAATAAGCGCGGGCCTCTCCACTCCCGCGACGTCGAGGGCCAATTCGCAAAACATCGCGTTGGACCACGAGAACCATTCGCGCGTGAACTGTGCGGGGTCGTTGCAATCAACCCCCTCGTGCATGTAGCCGGTCCCACCGGTCGTGGCGAGCAGTAGCTCGAGGATCGCACGCTTCTCGTTGATGTCTGTCGACGTCAGGCCTTCGACGGATTTCGCGATGGGCCACACATACCCCTCGGGCGTGTGCGGGGAGCCCACGCCCGCGAGCGCCGACCCCTCGTAGTAGTAGGGGTTCTTTTCGCTCAGCACCCCCGCGCGAGTCGCGAGATAAAGCGGGTCGCGCGCATCAATCACGCCGAGATACGGAAGCGAGAGCAGTGAGGGCACGTTCGCATCGTCCATGAAAAGCGATTCCCCGGCGCCGTCGACCTCGTACCAGAGCCGAGTAGCACCCTCATCCCGCATGATTCCATGCGCCTCAACCCCCTTGAGGATTCCCTCGCGCAGATCTTCGGCACGGCGCGAAAGAGGCAGGCGTCGGACCCCATCACCCTGCTCCCCCGGCGCCTCGCTAAACCCGGCCTTCGCGCATGCCTCCACAAGTGCGGGCACCGCGCGCAGCGCCGACGCCATGAAGAGGTTCCCCGGGATATTGAAGCCGAGCGTGCACGCATCGTCGCTCGGGCGAAAACCCTGCCACACGAGCCCACAGGGCGTGGTGAGGCGCCCGCGTCCCTCCCGCACGAGGGTGTCCTGCGAGGGGCAATCGGTGCGGCGGAAAAAGTATTCTGAGCGCTCCTCGTGAGCGGTTTCGGTTTCAAGCACCGTGAGAACGGCATCGAGGGCAGGAAGCGTCTCGGCGGTAATCCAGGAGGTATTGCCGGTCGAGAGCAGACGCGCAGCGAGGTCGATGGGGTAGGCGAGCGAGTCGATCTCGAACTTGCGCTCCCACACCCACGGCCCCTGCGCGGGTTCGTCGTCGTCCCAACGCTTGCCGTTCGGCTCCTCGTTGAACGCGTTCGCGTACGGGTCAATGAGGATCATGCGCCAGTGCGTCGCGAGCAGGCCGCCGATCAGGTCACCGAGAGTTTCGTCTTCGCTGACCAGGCGAAGGACTGGCGAAAGTTGTGCGCACGAGTCCCGCAACCACATCGCGGGGATGTCACCCGTCATCACGAACGTGTCCCCTCTACCGCGGCGACGAACCGTCGTGCGGGCGGTGTTGTCGAGAAAGCGCACCACTGCCTCGGCAACGTCGTCGCCGGCCGCTTCGCGCACGCGGGCAGTCACTTTTTCGAGGAGGTCGGGGGCAAGCTCAACGCCCTGGGGATGGGGGGTTCCGACGGTCGCAAAGCGGGTCACTTTTCGCTCATTTCGCTCGGGGTATTCGGCCGCCACCAACGGCGGTTACTTAACTGAGACGCCTCTACTTTCTCGCATGTCTCACCATCAAGGCAACACGCCCCGCGCCCGCTTCGCGCCTTTACATTCCCAGGTAGGCGCTCTAGTCTCGAACGTGAATCGCGCCATAGATGAGCGATTGGCATAGACACGTCTACAACGGAGTGAGACATGAATCGCCCTTTTTCTCGCCGCACCCTTCTTCGCGGAAGTGCCGCCTTTGCCGCCGCCACAGGTGCGCTGTCGCTGGCGTCACCTGCACTTGCACACCCGCATCGCCCCGGACGCGGTTCGAGGATTGCCTCGGTCGCCTATATCGAGGTCAACAGTAATTCGATTCTGAACGTTGGCAATTATGTCCTTGCCGACGGCTCACCGGCATTCGATTACGTCGTGATTTTCGCAGCAAATATCAACTACGATGGCGAAAAAGCCTACCTTCACATGAACGACAATGTTCAACGAGTCCTCGACAATGCAGAGACCACGATCCGCCCTCTCCAGCAGCGCGGCATCAAGGTCCTCCTTTCCGTCCTCGGCAACCACGAGGGCGCTGGCTTCGCGAACTTCCCGAACCGCAAGGCAGCCGACGACTTCGCGAAACAGGTCTCGCGTACCGTTCGCCGCTACGGTCTCGACGGCGTCGATCTCGACGACGAATGGGTCGAATACGGCAAGAATGACACGGGCGAACCGAATGATTTCTCGTTCCTTGCGATGCTGTCGTCGCTGCGCAAGCGTCTCCCCAACCGAGTGATCTCGTTCTACTTCATCGGTCCAAGCTCCGAGCACGCGGAGTACCGGGGTCTCACCGCGGGGCACCTCGTCGATTACGCGTGGAACCCGTACTACAACCAGTACAACGTCTTCGACGTCCCGGGGCTGCCGAAGGAGCGCTACGGCGCGGCCGCGATCGACCTTTCGAAGGCGAGCGGGATCTCCCTCGGCGGAATTGAAAAGACTGCGCGGCGCACTGTCGACGACGGTTTCGGAGCCTTCGTGACGTACGAGCTTCAACCCGGCGATCAGTCCGCGAAGGTCAGCGCCTTCACGCGTGCGCTGTATGGAAGCGAAGCCACCTATACGGGCGAATTCGTCCTATGAAAGGAGGCGCGCGATGCGTCCATCAGTCAAGGTGACGGAGCGATCCTCACGGCGGACCTTCCTGAAGCTGACCGGAGGAATCGCGAGCACACTCCCCCTCGCGATGCTCGCAGGCTGCTCTAGTGAGCGTGATTCGTCTACGCTCAGGGTCGCCTATCAGCAGTTTGGTTCGGGTACGACCCTCAAGCAGTGGCTCACGAAGATCATCGCGGAGTTCACGAAGAAACACCCCGGCGTGAGCGTCGAGCTCGTGCCGATCGTGGCCGCGGAGAATGACTACTTCACGAAGAACGAACTACTCATGTCCTCGCCGCGAAGCTGCCCCGATCTCGTTTTCGAAGATACGTTCATTCTTCTCTCGGATGTTGCAGCCGGCTATATCCAGCCGATCGACGACCTCGTGAAGGGGTGGGAAGGTTGGGAGAACCTCTATCCCGCCTCGCAAGCCGCGGCCGTCGACCCCGAGGGACTCGTGCACTGCGTGCCGACCGAGACCGATACACGCGGCATCTACTACAACAAGAAGGTTTTCGAGAAGGCGGGGCTTCCCACCGATTGGCAGCCGAGTACGTGGGACGAGATCGCACAGACGGCCGCGGCGGTTCGCGACGCGAACATCGACGCAACCGGCATGTTCATGTATTGCGGCAAAACCCAGGGTGAGAAAGCCTCGATGCAAGGCTTCGAGATGCTGCTCTACGGCACGAAGGACACGCTCTACAACCCCGAGACGAAGAAGTGGGTCGCGGGGTCACAAGGCTTCATCGATGCGCTCACGTTTTACAAACGCCAGTTCGACGAAAAACTCACGCTTCCCGTCTCCCAGCACCTCGACCCAAATATCGCCGAGGCGATCCAATCGACGGTATTCCCCTCAGGCAAGCTCGGGATCCTCATCGACGGCTCGTGGATTTCCAATCAGTGGGCTGAAGACGGCCCCGCGCCGTGGCCCACCTGGCAGGACGACGTAGGCCTCGCACAGATGCCCACGCAAAACGGGGAAGACCCGGGCTCCACGACCCTCGCTGGCGGCTGGGGTTGGACGATCCCCACGCACGCGCGCGATCGCGAGCTTTCCTTCGAGCTCATTAAGGAACTGTGCACACTCGAGAGCCTCGTCTACCGCAACAAAAGTGCCGCCAACCTCACGACAAGGAAAGACGTCGCGAAAAATGAGGAGTACCGGACCTATTCGCCAACCGTCGGATTTTTCACCGACATTTTCGAGACCGCTTTTTACCGACCCGCGTTCGCGATTTACCCTGAAGTGTCCTCCGCCCTCCAAGATGCGATGGACACCGTGATGGTGGGCGATAAAACGCCCGAGCAGGCCGCAGCCTGGTACGACTCCAAGCTCACCGAGCTTGTAGGCAAGGAAAACATCGAGGTGCGTAAGGCATGAGTACTTCAGTCGATACCGTGACCACTCCCCCGCCACACGCAGCACCGCAGCGTAAGCAAGGCCCGCTCGGCAACCGCCTCACAGCCCGCCGCGGCCTCCTCATGGTTCCCGCGTTCGTGCTCATCGCGATTTTCATGCTCGGCCCGATCGTCTATTCGATCTATCTCGCGTTTACGAATAAAGCCGTGCGCGGCGAGAACGCGAAATCCGTGGAGTTCGTCGCGCTGGACAACTTCATCACGGCCTTCAGCGACGATCGGTTCTGGAACGCCGTCATCCTCACCCTGATTTTCACCCTGATATCCGCGGTGATCGGCCAAAATCTCCTCGGCATGGTTCTCGCACTCCTCATGGAGAAGGCCAATCGCATCGTGACGTTCATCGGCACGTCGGTCGTGATTCTCGCGTGGATCCTCCCAGAAGTCGTCGCGGGCTACCTCCTGTACACGTTCTTCGCTGATCAGGGCTCCCTCAACACGCTCCTCACGAGCATCGGGCTTCCCGGGCAGGATTGGCTCTTTAGCGCGCCGATCCTCGCGGTGTCATTCGCGAATATTTGGCGCGGAACAGCGTTCACGATGCTCATCTACTCGGCGGCTCTCACGTCGATTCCGAAGGACGTATACGAATCAGCGGAAATTGACGGCGCCGGGGCGTTCACGCGGCTTATGCGCATCACCATTCCGCTCATGCGCACCGCGATCGCCACGAACCTCATGCTCATTACGCTGCAGACCCTTTCCGTTTTCGGT
This sequence comes from Dermabacter sp. HSID17554, assembly GCF_003989295.1. Lineage (NCBI taxonomy): Bacteria > Bacillati > Actinomycetota > Actinomycetes > Micrococcales > Dermabacteraceae > Dermabacter > Dermabacter sp. HSID17554. The sequence goes on from NZ_RBLW01000005.1 coordinate 109,426, forward strand.
TTGATCTTCATCATGACCGGTGGTGGGCCTTCCGGTCGCAGCCAAACTCTTCCCCTGTACATGTATGAGCAGGCGTTCTCGTACGGCCAGCTCGGCTACGGCACTGCCATCGCCCTCATCTTGCTCGCGATCGGGGCGATCGCCTCACTCATCTATCTGAAGCTTCTGCCCGAGGAGGACAAGCGATGACCACCGCAGCCCCTACGAAGACTCGCGCGCAGAACGACCGCCTCGACAAGCCGCACACGGCGCGCGGGCGCCTCGCATCCGTTCTCTCATCCATCGTCATCGCATTGATCAGCGTGAGCTTCGCGATCCCGATTCTGTGGGTCGTGCTCGCGTCCTTCGACACTGAGGCGACTCTCGCCGTCAAGGCTCCAAAGACGTGGAGCCTCGGCAACTACCAGGCAATCTGGAACGAACAGACGACGTTCCGCCCGCTTCTCAATTCGCTCGTGCTGTGCGGCTTTGCCACGATTATCACGATGACGGTCGCGGTTCTGTGCGCGTACGCGTTCTCGCGTTACCGCTTCCGTGCCCGCCGCCCGCTTCTCATGGGCATCCTGTTCTCCACTGGCCTGCCGATCACGGCGATTATGATCCCCGTGTATTCGATGTTTGTGCAGGTCAATCTCGTTGACTCGATGCCCGCCGCGATTCTGTTCCTTGCCACGTCGTCCCTTCCCTACGCCATCTTCCTCACGAAAGGGTTCATCGATTCGGTCCCCGTCGAGATTGAGGAAAGCGCGTGGACGGAAGGTGCGGGTGTGGTGCGCACGATCCTCTCGGTCGTTCTTCCACTCATGAAGTCCGGCCTCGCCGTCGCCACGATCTTCACGTTCGTGGGCATGTGGGGCAACTTCTTCGTGCCGTTCATGCTTTTGCTCAGCCCCGAGAAGCTCCCCGCGGCCGTGACCCTGTACACGTTCTCGTCCCAGTACGGCCAGGTGGCCTACGGTCAGCTCGCGGCGTTCTCGATCTTCTACTCCGCCCCGATCGTCGTGCTGTATTTGGCGCTCGGTCGCAGCCTCGGCACCGGGTTCGCTGCGGCGGGCGGCGTCAAGGGCTAGGTGGTCCGACGGTTGCTTTAACCTGAAGAGCGCTCCCGGCCTCGATGGCCGGGAGCGCTCTTCATATATGCGGTGGTGGGTGCCGCGAGGCGAGTTACTTCGCCTCGTGCACCTCGGCGTCGCCGCCGGCCACACTCGAGTCGCTCGAGGTGTCTGTGGCCTTCACCTTCGGGGTATCGGCCTTGTGCGAGGCGCGAACCTCATTCGCCTTATCTTTCGCGGTCGAGGCGGCACCCTTCGCGGCGGTCTTCGCCTGCTCGGCAACCTCGGGGGCCTTATCCTTCACCGTCTCGGCCGCGTCCTTCGCCACCTTCGACACGGTCTCGCGCGCCTGGCCAACCTTCTCCTGCACGCGCGGATCATCAACATACTGCTTAGCGGTGGCCTCGAGCTTCTCGTAGGGCTCACGGCCCATCTTCGAGCCGATCACGAAACCGATGGCGATGCCAGTCGCAAGAATGAGCTTGTTCTTCATGGTTCCTCCTCCAAGGGGATGTCTATGGACACGCCCATCGTGGCACTCGGTGCTGGAGAGAACCCGACTGTCAGCTCCCGCTTCCCGAAAGGTCGATGCGCTCGATCCCGCAGTACACGTTGAAACGCCCGTCGATGTCGTCTTCACCGCGCACAAATCCGCACAGGGTGATGCCGAGGCGTGCGGCAGTGTCGATCGCGAGGGAGGAGGGGGCGCTCACGCACGCGATGAGGCCGATGCCGGCCATCGCGGCCTTCTGCACGATCTCGAACGACGCGCGAGAGCTCACAAGGAGCACGGTATCGCTGAGTGGAAGGCGATCTTCGAGGAGGGCCCAGCCGATGACCTTGTCGACGGCGTTATGGCGGCCCACATCTTCGCGCAGCACTAGACGCTCCCCCTCCGGGGTCAAGAGAGCAGCGGCGTGAACACCGCCGGTTTTCGAGAACGCCGCCTGGCCATCCCCGAGCTCGCGCTGCGCGCGAAGAAGGCGCGATGGCTGCATGGCAAACGTCGGAACGAATTCGTGCCGCACTCGTTTCGTGACCTGGTCAATCGAAGCGGACCCGCACACGCCGCACGCGCTCGACGTGAGAAAAGGTTTCGTGATCACCGGGGCTGTGGTGATGGTGCGGGTGGTGAAGTCCATGACGTTATAGGTGTTGCGTTCGAAGCCGGAGTCGTCTTCAACGACGGCGCCGTCGCAGTAGCGAGCTTCACGCACGTCCTCGCGGTTCGTGATGTAGCCCTCGGCGTGAAGGAAGCCGTGGATGAGTTCAACATCGTGGCCAGGGGTGCGCATCGTCATGGAGAGCTGTTGGCCGTTGAGACGAATGTCGAGAGGCTCTTCAACGGCGACGGTGTCGGGCCGCTCGGAGTGATAGAGCTTGCCGTCCCGGATTCGTACGCGCGTTAGTCGCGTCGATGCTGTCACTCGTCCCATAAGCCCACCCTAGCCGCATTCTCTCACTCCGGCACGGCCTGTACCCTTGCTTCGTGACCGTGAAGGATTCCCCGTCGAGAACTGCTGCCCTCGCCCATGCGTTGCGGGGCTCGAAGTTTCTCATCGTGGGCGGCCTCGTCTTCTTTTTTGATGCGGCGATGTATAACGTCCTCGTGTTTTGGAGCCCGACGCACGGCTGGGGCGAGGGCCTCATGCATGGCCAGCCGATCCTCGCGAAGATCGTGACGATTGCCGCGGCCAGCTGCCTCACCTATCTTGGAAATCGCTTTTGGACGTACGGGGATCGCGACAAGCCGCACACGGCGAAATCGATTGTCGCGTTCATCATCGTGAATGTGATCGCGAGCGCGCTGCAGCTCGGTTGCCTGGGATTCTCACGCTACATCCTTGGGCTCGATTCGGCCCTCGCGGATAACGTGAGCGGCACGTTCATCGGTCAGGTGGTGTCCACGGCGTTCCGGTACTTCACGTATGGCCGGTTCGTTTTTCCGGAGGTAAACGAGCCCGACGCCACCTAAACTTGAGGTGAAGCATCTTTTGAAAGGCGTGGATCATGAACATTTCACACAGTCGTGACGGGTCAGAGCACGCTGCACCGCGGTGGGCATGCGATGTCACGCGCGATCTCGGGAAGGGCTCCCCCTCGGCCTCTGGCGAGGCGGTGATCCTATCGCCGAATGCCATTCGGGTTCCGGGCCTTGCGCGCACTCAGAGCGAAGCGATCGAGGAGGCGGGCGATCTTCTCGTCGAGCTTGAGGCGATTGATCCTGCATACGTCGAGGCAATGCATGAGCGCGAGGGCGAGGTTTCGACGTTCATGGGCCACGGCGTCGCGGTGCCTCACGCAACGAGCGAGGCGAAGCGCAGCATTCACCGCACGGCGATGAGCGTCGTGAAGTACGACGAGCCAATCACATGGGGCGAAAAAGGCGAGGAAAAGGTTTCCTATGTCGTGGCGATTGCGGGCATCGGCGATGACCATCTCATGCTCCTTCAGGCAATCTCGCAGGTCTTCGCCGAGGAGGATCGCCGCCGGGCACTAGCTGAGGCGGAGGCTCCTCTTGAGGTCCTCGCGGTTTTCGATCCTGACTTCGAGGAGATCCGCGGGCTGTGAGTGTGGCCCGCTCTTGACATTTCCGACAAGCTCACCCGCAGCGTCATTCGGTAGGGTGGCCTCACTCAACTTTTTCCGCTGGTGCTTGCCCGTGCGGCATCCCGGCTCGTCGAAAGGCACATCATGGCAGAACGCACCGTTAAGATTGCGGCCGCTTCCGGGCTCCATGCCCGCCCCGCCGCTATTTTCTCGAAGGCCGCGGGTGAGCAGCCCGCAAAGGTGACGATCGAGAAGGTCGGCGGTGCGCCGATCGATGCTTCCTCGATCCTTATGCTCATGACACTCGGAGCTGGCCACGGCGACGAGGTCGTGCTCCGCGCCGAGGGTGATGGCGCTGAGGAGTCAATCAATGCTCTTGCAGAGCTCCTCGAGACGGATCTCGACGCGCAGGCCTAAGCGCCCACTACCACCTCTGTTGGATGATGAAGGGGGCATGCCGCACGGCATGCCCCCTTCGCTTACATTCAGCCCGTTAGAGTCCGAGTTCCTCAATGATGGGAAGTTTCGCACGCACGGCCCGCTTACCTTCGGCGGCGGTCGGTGCGCACACCGCGAGACGAGCGAGTTCGCGCGCATCCGCCAGCGACACGGTCGAAAGAACCTTCGCGACCGCGGGCAGGGAACGCGGCGTCATCGATAGCGAGTTCACGCCGAGCCCCACGAGAACAACCGCGAGCGCGGGATCGCCCGCAGCTTCGCCACATACGCCTACGGGTTTGTTCGCACCGTCGCCAAACGCTTCGGGGTCGCCGCCCGCGACCCGCGCGCCCGCCGCCGTTGCCCCCACGAGTGCGAGAACAGCGGGCTGCCACGGGTCATTGAGCTTCGCGAGTGAGCCGAGCATGCGATCGGCGGCCATCGTGTATTGCGTGAGGTCGTTCGTGCCAATCGAGGCGAAGTCCGCCACGGCCATAAGGTGATCGCTCGTGAGGGCCGCGCTCGGGGTTTCCACCATGATGCCGGCGCGCTTAACGCCCGCCTCTTGCGCCATCGCCACGAAATCCTCGGTGTCCTCGAGCGTCGAGATCATGGGGGCCATCACCCACGGTTCCGCATCGGCCATGGCGCTCGCCTGAGCGATTGCCTTCAACTGATTCTCGAGTACTGAGCGCTTCTCCCACGACGTGCGGTAGGCGCGCACACCGAGTGCAGGGTTCGGCTCTTCGGCGTCCGTGAGAAACGGCAGGGGCTTATCGGCTCCCGCGTCGAGCGTGCGGATCACGACTTTTTTGCCGGGGAACTCACGAAGCACCCCCGCATACGCCTCAGCCTGCTCGTCAATGCTCGGCTCCTCATCGCGGTCGAGGAAGCAAAATTCGGTACGGAAAAGCCCCACGCCATCGGCGTTGGCCTCGGCGGCGAAGGCGGCGTCCTTCTCACCTCCCACGTTGGCAAGCAGTGGAACGCGAGTACCGTCGGAAAGCTCCGCTCCCCCACCTTCGTAGGTGAGCGGGTTTTTCACGAGCTCGCACCACGCTGCGGAAAGTTCCCGCTCGCGCTCGCCAAACTCACTTGTGACGATTCCGGCGGCGCCATCGACGTACACGACAGTTCCCGGCTCGATCTCATTGACCCCCTTCGCGGCGACCACGGCGGGAATGCCGAGCTGGCGCGCGAGGATTGCCGTGTGGGACTGCGGGCCACCGTCGGCAGTGACGAGAGCGGACACGATGTTCGGGTCGAGCATCGCAGTGTCGGCGGGGGCGAGGTCGTGCGCTACGAGAACAAAGCGGTCCTTGGAGAGAGGAACGCCGGGGGCTTCGACGCCGCGAAGCTGCGCAACAATGCGTGCGCGCACGTCCCTGACGTCATTCGCGCGCTCGGCCATGTAGCCGCCCAGGCTTTCGAGCATCGCCGAGACCTGGTCACCGGCCTCCCACACGGCTCGCTCGGCACTGAGGCCCTGGCCGCGTACGAGCTGCTCGGCACCCGTGGTCAAAGTTGGGTCTGCCGCCATTTGTGCCGTTGCTTCGAGAACGGCCTTGGCATCGCCGCTCGCACGTGCGGCACGGGCCTCGAGATCAGCCTTCACCGCGGCAGCTGCTTCGGTAATGCGGGAAGCCTCCAACTCGCGGGGCTCGCCTTCGGCAATCGCCGCACCGCGTTCCGGCTCCGACACGGGAGGAGCCATGACCTTGACCGGGTCGATGACGCGGCCGGCGCTTACGGCAACACCTCGGTATGTCGTCACGCTCTCTCCCTCTTGCGCCCTAGGCGGACGCGGTGTCTGTTCTCTACTGACGATGCCACCTCATCGTAATCACGCCGATGCGCCGCGCCCGTGCGGGACCGGCACTTACAACATTCCAACCGTGAGGATTGGATCATAGGCCGCAGTGTGACTATAATTAGGCCGCCGCCTCGCGGCACTCGGCAATGACGCCCCTGTTGTTTAAAGGAGAACAGCAATGATCGCACGGAGGACTTTCCTCACTCTCACGTCCGCTGGTATTGCGCTTGGCGCGCTCGCGGCATGTTCCAACTCCTCCGGTGGCGGTTCCGCTGGCGGGGACGACTCCGTCGAGGTGTTCACGTGGTGGGCCCAGGGCTCGGAGAAAGCGGGCCTCGATGCTCTCGTCAAGGTATTCAACGAACAAAACCCCAAGATTAAGTTCGTCAATGGCTCCGTCGCGGGTGGCGCGGGCAGCGCCGCAAAAGACATGCTCCAGTCGCGTCTGCAGACCAAGAATCCGCCCGATACTTTCCAGGCGCACGCCGGTGGCGAGCTGACCGATTACATCAATGCTGGCCAGATCGAAGACGTCTCTGGACTCTACGACGAGTTCGACCTGCGCAAGGCCTTCCCTGACAGCTTGGTCGAGCTCCTGACGGTGGACGGCAAGATCTACTCGGTGCCGTCCAACATTCACCGTTCGAATGTCGTGTGGGCGTCGGCAGCCGTGCTCGAAAAGGCCGGTATCGACCCGAAAGCTGTTCCCGAGACATTCGATGCCTGGCTCGCCGACCTCGAAAAGGCCAAGGCTGCGGGTGTCACCGCGCTTTCTCTCGCGGCACCGTGGACACAGGTCAACCTGCTTGAAGCAGTGCTCATGTCCCACCTCGGCGCGGACGCCTACAACGGCCTGTTCGACGGCTCGACCGACTGGGCAGGTGCGGAGGTCGCCACTGCGATCGCGGCGTTCGAGAAGCTCGTGGGCTACACCAACTCCGACCGAGATTCGCTCGACTGGCCCGAAGCGACAGCTCTCGTGATCGACGAGAAGGCCGCCTACAACGTCATGGGCGACTGGGCCGTTGCGGCATTCCAGGAAGCCGGCAAGGAAGACATGAAGGACTATGTCTACTTCGAGGTGCCCTCGGCCGCCTCTGGCGACAAGATCTTCGGCTTCCTCGCGGACTCCTTCACCCTGCCCGTAGGCGCACCGCACGCCGACAACGCGAAGGCGTGGCTCAAGACCATCTCGTCCGTTGAAGGCCAGGAAGCCTTCAATCTCGCCAAGGGCTCGATCCCGGCGCGCACCGACGCTGATGTCTCGAAGTTCCCGGCGTATCAGCAGTCCGCGCTCGAGTCCTTCGCACACGACAAGATCTGCGCCTCGATCGCCCACGGTGCAGCAACATCGGTCGCGTGGCTCAACGCCATTTCCGACGCAACGAGCAAGTTCACCTCCGGCGCGACCGACGCCAAGGCGTTCCAGGCCGAGCTCGTGTCCGCTGCCGAATCGAACATGAAGAAGTAAGCTCCGCTTTCACATCGGTTTCGGGGCCGGGGATCTCATGTCCGACGCTCGCCCGGCCCCCACCGATGCCACTTCCACCCTAGGACCAGGCATGAAAAAGTATGCGGCGCCCCTGCTGCTCATCTCGCCTTCGCTCATTCTCGTGGGGATCTTCGTCTACGTGCTTATGGCGCAGAACGTGTGGACCTCTCTCACGGACAACCACACGGCGGCGCAAGCAAACGGCGTGCAACCCAGTAAGTTCGTTGGCCTCGATAACTACATCGCTCTTCTCTCGAGCCCCGATTTTCGCCACTCACTCATGAACCTCGTGATTTTCACGGCGGTGTTCTTGGGCGGCGCGATGATCACCGGATTCGTGTGGGCGTGGCTACTGGATCGCCCCATCAAAGGTGGTCGAGTGTTCCAAACCATCTACCTTTTCCCCATGGCCGTGTCCTTCGTGGCCTCGGGTGTGGTGTGGCGCTGGCTCCTCAACTCCAACCAGGGTGAGAGTGCAAGCGGTCTTAACCGCCTCTTTCAGATGGTGGGTCTCGGCTTTCTCCAAAACCCTTGGTGGAACAACATCACGTGGGGCATCGCCGCGATCGCCCTTCCGGCGATTTGGCAACTGAGCGGCTATGTCATGGCGCTCTTTCTCGCCGGCTTCCGTGGCGTTCCCGATGAGCTTCGCGAAGCGGGACGCATGGACGGCGCGAGCGAGTGGCAGATCTACCGCCACGTGATTTTCCCGCAGCTCACCCCCATCATCATGAGTGCTCTCGTGATCATCGCGCACATGAGCCTCAAGAGCTTCGACCTCATCATGTCGATCTCGAAACCCTCGAATTACCAAACCAAGATCCCCGCCGTGGACATGTTCGTGTTTAAGTCGAGCTTCGACTACGCGAACGCGGCTGCCGTCGGCACGATTCTTCTCATCATCGTGGGCGTCCTCATCGTTCCTTATCTCATCCAGCAACACAGGGAGCGTCAGTCGTGAACACCTCCTCGGTTTCCCCGTGGCGGTACGTCCGCCTTGCCCTTCTCCTCATCGGCGTCGTCCTTGTCCTGATTCCCGTCTACGTCCTCATCGTCACGAGCTTCAAAACGAGCGGCGATGCCTCAGCCGCCCGCGCATGGGCGCTGCCGAGCGAGTGGACGCTTGAGAACTGGGCGGAAGCCTGGGAAACGCTTTCGCCTGCGATGGGGCGTTCGTTTGCGATGGTCATCCCCTCGACGATCATCTCCTCGGCTCTCGGATGCATGAACGGCTTCGTGCTATCTCGCTGGCGTTTCCCCGGGGCGGATCTGGTCTTCACCTTCCTCCTGTTTGGCATGTTCTTGCCCTACCAGGCCGTGATGATCCCCCTGCTCTCGCTCGTGCTTGCTCTACCCATCGACTCGGGCGTTCCCTCGCTTATTCTCGTGCACGTCGTGTTCGGTATCCCGATCTGCACGCTTATCTTCCGCAACTACTTCGAGACGGTTCCCGAATCGCTCATCGAAGCCGCCAAGGTTGATGGCGCGGGTATGCTCCGCACGTTCTGGTCCGTCGCGCTGCCCATCTCGATTCCCGGTTTCGTGGTGGTCATGATCTGGCAATTCACGAATGCGTGGAACGACTTCCTGTTCGCGGTGTTCTTCGCGACGCCGATGAACGGCCCGGTAACCCTCGCCCTCAACAACCTCGCCAACGGCGCGCTGCTGACCAACTACGGGGTGTCGATGGCTGGCGCACTTCTCGCCTCGGCTCCCACCCTCGTCGTGTACATCCTGCTATCGAAGTACTTCATTTCGGGCATGATGAGCGGCTCCGTGAAGGGTTGAGAGCTCAAGCCACCGCGAAAGAGTAGGCATCCCGGGCACGCGCGGGGACCGTCGGACCTCAAAGGTCCTGGAAACTCCCCCGCTCGTGCCCTAAGATGTCGAGGGCTGCACATGCAGGTCGTATGCCACCGGCCCCCTCATTTTTCTCATCTCATCGCAGGAGGCTCGCATGGCACGCACGCAAGGTTTTGATCCCGAAAAATACATCGAGCTGCAGTCGAAGCACATCGCCGAAAGGCGCGCTCAGATCGGCGGGAAGCTCTATCTCGAGATGGGCGGCAAGCTTTTCGACGACCTGCACGCTTCGAGGGTTCTTCCCGGGTTCACACCCGATAACAAGATCGCGATGCTCTACGAGCTGAAGGATGAGCTCGAGATCCTTATCGCCATCAACGCCCACGATATTGAACACGACAAGATGCGCGCCGACCTTGGCATCACGTATGAGGAGGACGTTCTGCGCCTCGTGGATGTGTTCCGCGAGCGCGGTTTCCTCGTCAACACGATCGTGCTCACGCAAATGGACGATCGTAACGAGGCGGCGTCGCAGTTTAAAACTCGCATGGAGCGGCTCGGCCTGACGGTCGTGCGCCACCGCACGATCAAAGGCTACCCGGACCCGACCCTCGTCGTGTCCGAGGAGGGGCTTGGTCAAAACGAGTGGGCGAAAACCGAGCGCGACCTCATTATCGTGACGGCGCCGGGGCCGGGGTCGGGCAAGCTCGCGACGTGCCTTTCGCAGATCTACCACGATCACAAGCGCGGGATCGATTCAAGCTACGCAAAATTTGAGACGTTCCCGATTTGGAATCTTCCGCTCGAGCACCCCGTGAACCTCGCCTATGAGGCGGCAACGGCGGATCTCGACGACGTGAATCTCATTGACCCGTTCCACCTCGAAACCTACGGCGAAAAGGCCGTGAACTACAACCGCGATATTGAGGCTTTTCCGCTGCTCAGGATCCTCCTTGAGCGCATCCTTGGCGAATGCCCCTACTCCTCCCCTACCGACATGGGCGTCAATATGGCGGGCTACGCGATCACCGACGATGACGCGTGCCGCGAGGCTGCCACACAAGAGGTCGTGCGCCGCTACTACAAGGCTCGGGTCTCCGAAAAGAAGCTCGAACTACCCGCAAGCGAATCGCAGCGCATCAAGCTCGTGATGGCCAAACTCGGCGTGGAGGAAACGATCCGCCCCACCGTGCAGCCCGCCCTCGCACTTGCCGAAAAAACCGGTGCGCCCGCTTCGTGTCTTGAGCTTTCCGACGGCACCCTGATTACAGGGAAGACCTCCGATCTGCTCGGTGCTTCCGCTGCCATGCTCCTCAACGCGCTCAAGCATCTCGCGGGAATTCCCGAGGATGCGCTGTTGCTGTCCCCCGAATCGATCAAGCCAATCCAGACCCTCAAGGTCGATCACCTTGGGTCACGCAACCCGCGCCTGCACACCGACGAGGTGCTCATCGCCCTTTCGGTCTCGGCAGGCAGCGACGAAAATGCCGCCGCGGCACTCGCACAGATTAAAAATCTGCGCGGCTGCGACGTGCACACCACGACGATCCTCGGCTCGGTGGATGAATCGGTGTTCCGCGCGCTTGGCGTGCTCGTCACGAGCGAGCCGGTCTTCGGCAAAAAGAGCCTTTTCCACAAATAGCGAGTAGAAGGATAGGCGGGCCGACTCTCAACGAGTCGGCCCGCCTTCACTATCGAGGACTGGTGCTCACATGGTGTTCACGATGAGCCCAATGTGGGTGTAGAAGTTCATCGCGCCAAAAAGGCCCCACGCGATGCCAGCAATCGCAAGACACCAACCAGCGGCCGTTGCGAGGGGCGTGAGAGTTCCTGTGTCACGAATCTGCTTCGTGATGAAGGGGAAGCAGATCGCACCGAAGGCGACAAGACAGAAAAGAACCGCGAGTGCACCGTTTTCGAGCATGGGCATGTTCGAAAACGCACCCGAAATCGGTTCTTGCGGGGGCGCTGCGAACAGCTGATAAACGAGACCCGCAAGCGCGATGCCGATCAATGCAAGGCCCAGGAGGATCGTAAAGAACCCGACAGGACTCGCGACGCGCGCAAGATGCACGAGCGGGTTCGGAGCCTCGAGCACGCTATCGCGGCGGCGCCACAAATAGATTGAGAGTCCGAGAGCGAGGGCACCGAGCGGCACGCATGTTTCACCAAAGACGATGTTGTCGAACGGGAAGCCGCCCTCTGCGAGCGGCCACGTCAGGATCATGTGGAGGCCGGTCGTAAAAAGAATGAGACCGAATACCCCAAACGCAACGGCATAACCGTCGAGAAAAGCAGCGAGCTCGCGGCGTTCCTCGGTTCCTTCCGCGAATGCCTCAGTGCGCGAGAGTGCACTGCGCTTCGCGAGTCCCCGTACGAAAAGTACGAGTGCGAAAAGGGTCGCACCAGCGGCGACCGCCATGATCGTGTTGTAAGTAGGCATCGACGACCAGTCGATGAGCCCCGGCGTGCTCTCACCGGTGAAAAATGTTCCCATTGGTCCTCCTTGAAAGGTGGATTTTGCTCAAACTAGCACCTGCCTGCAGGTTTTATCCTAGAGGACTAGTTGTGGAGGGTGCCAAGCAAGTCAAAAGCTCGGCAATCGCCTCGAAGCGTCATCAAATATCGACGATTTCGAAAGCCTCGTGCGCGTCACTGCGAGAGCAACACCGCTTCCCCTTAATCTTGTGCCATGCAACCACCAATGGGTCACCTCAATCCCCCCTCTGCATCCCCGACACGCAAGAACAACACTCTTCTTTGGGTGCTACTTGGCTGCGGTGGCATGTTCGCTGTGCTCGCGGCACTCGCGGGCGCCGGGATCCTCGCCTATGTGCTGCTCAACAATTCGGGCGAGCAGGCGTCGGGCTCCTCGGGCGCTTCACACTCCGAGGCTGTCACCCCCAAATCGGGTGAGCCCGAGACGGTGGGCGATACACGCCTCGTGATGTCCGAGGCCCGCGGAGAAGACCCCGACCACGACTACGTTGTGCGAGCCCGCTACGAAGATGAGAGCGGCGGTGGCTACGAAATCGGTATCGAAAATGACCCGGGCCGCACGTTCGAAGAGGACGTCGCCGACCTCACGAACCCACAGACCATTGGGCGTTGGTCGTGCGGAACGCAGTACGAGATGAACGTGTGCATGGCCGACGACGAACGCGGAAGAGTTCTCCTCGTTCCGCTTGATTCAGACGCCGACCTCAGCACCATTGCAGCCTGGGGCGATGAGTTCATGGAGCAACTCAAATAGCCGAGGGGGACCTCGCCCATCGACACCGCGGCAGAGATTTAGGGCAACCCTAGTATTCCTTCGGTGTGATGTGTAATACTGACGCACGGCCTGCATTACACTGTGCTGCGCTATCCCTTGTGCGCGTGCGCACACCGCCCCATCCGATGAGGATTACGCATATGTCGAGCAATCAGTGGAACCAGGCTCCAGCCGGTCAAGGAGCGCCGCAAGGGCAACCGCCTATGGGGTACCCGGGTGCGATGCCTCCGGAGAAAAAGAGCAAAACTGGCCTGTACGTCGGCCTCGGCTGCGGCTGCCTCGTACTCCTGGCGCTCCTGATCGGCGTCATCGCGCTCGCAGTGATGCTCATGGGCGGGGACGACCCGAAGGATTCGGGCGACGGCGGCACAACCACATCGGCCGCGGCCCCGGCACCCGGCCAGAACAACGGCGGCGGCGACAACCCAGCTCCCGACCCCGCTCCCAACGGCGGCGGCGACAACCCAGCACCCAATCCCGCTCCTGCCCCGAACGGTGGCAGCGACAACCCTGCGCCGGCCCCTGATGGCGGCAACTCCAATCTGCCTCAGCAGGTTGGAGAATACACCCTGGGTGAAGTCGCAACAGACAACGTCGTCGGCGCCGACTACGGCGCCACCTATACTTCCTCGACCGGCCAAATCATCGTCTCCGGTGCTGAAAACCCCATCACAACGATCGAAGACGAGAAAAACATGCTGACCCTGGACGGGAACGCCCAGGAGATCAGCGGCTGGACGTGCGGCCCCTTCTATGGGGGTGCGTCGGGCAACGAGAGCATCTGCGTGAAATCCACCAATGGCACGAACGTCATCAAGGTCATCGGTGATGCAGACGCACAAACTCTCGCGAACTTTGGCGAGCAGTTCATCTCCGCGGGAGGCGCGAGCTGATGGCGCAACCCTCACCTTACAGCGGCCTTCCGCAAAGCATGCCACCGACCCAAAAGAGCAAAACCGGCCTGTGGATCGGCCTCGGCTGCGGCTGCCTCGTGCTGCTGGCCCTCATTGTGGGCGGCATAGCCCTCGCCCTCACCCTCATGGGTGGCGACGACTCAAAGAAGTCACAGGAGAGCGAGACGGCAACGACCTCCGCTGAGGCTCCCGCCCCGAATCCCAGCGAGACCAGCGGTGGCGAAAGTTCGACACCAGCGCCCGGCCCGAACGACGGCGGCAACGAAACGGACCCCACACCTGCGCCCGCACCGCAACCAGAACCCGGCCCCGACGGCGAACCCACGCCCGTCGAAGCGCGAGGTGGGGAGCCCCAACAGTTCGCAGACTTTGTCCTCGTCCAGTCGGACGAACCGCACCAGCCGCCGCAAAACTTTGACATTCACGCGCTTTACGAGAAATCCGACGGTACCCAGGTCGAAGTTGGGGCTGGTAAGAACGCCGACCGCACCGCCGCGAGCGTGACGAAGGACCTCCCCAGCGCCCAGAAGATCGGCAGGTGGACATGCGTTACCGAAGAAAACGGATCGCTCTCCGGATGCGTGACACAAGACGACACTCACGGCTATGTCGCAATCGCGAGCATAACCAGTGACCTCAAAACTCTCGCCGCATGGGGCGATCAATTTATAGGAGCACTCAATGAGCAACAATGATTGGCAGCAAGCGCCCGATCCCACGGGCCAGGCACCTCAATACCAGCAGCCACCCCAGTATCAAATACCCAATGACGCGTCCTCGATGGGGTATGCGAACGGGATGCCTCCCGAGAAGAAAAACAAAATGGGCCTGTGGATCGGTCTCGGGTGCGGTGCTCTCTTGATCCTGCTCCTCATCGCAGGTGGCGTGCTCGCCTTTGTGCTGTTGAGCGGTAAAGACAAGGAAGCGTCGGAACCCAAAGATGACACCACCACGAGTGCCGCCGCACCCGCCCCTGCACCAAACGCCGGCGGAAGCGACACAGGCGGCGACACCCCCAAACCGGCCCCTGCACCGGACCCCGGTGCCAACCCCGCCCCAGACCCCGGCGGCGTCCCGGCCCCAGACCCCGGCGGCGTCCCCGCCCCAGACCCCGGCGGCAACCCAGCTCCAGACCCCGGCGGTAACGGGGGCGGCAGCGCGGGCATGGGAAGTCTCCCGCCGAAGGTCGGCGACATGACAGCAGACTCGTCGATGTCCGAGATGGGTCTCGGTGAAGAGGAGGCCACGTACATGTCGCCCGACAAACAAACGGTGTATATCGTGTCGATCGTGACCGACTCCGACATGCAAGAGATGCTCACCAAATATTCGACCGGTGAAATGAAAGCCATCGGAAATTGGCAGTGCGCCCAAACCTCCGATATCAGCGGCAGCTGTTACGCGACCGGGCCCAATGGCAAGCTGGTGTACATCAGTGCCGGGGCCGCAAGCGGCCTTCCGATGGAGAACGTGGCTGCCTGGGGCGACCAGCTCCTTTCTCAAATGAAGTAGTCGCACGCCACAGCCATCACACAGGGAGAACACGATGACGTACCCAAACAGCGCGGCACCACAAAAAAGTAAGACCCTCGTGTGGGTCGCGATCGGGATGGGGATCGTGTTCGTTCTTCTTCTCATCGCGGGCGGGATTCTCGCCTTCATGCTCTTGAACGGTAAGGACAAGAAAGCGTCGGAACCGAACGAAGGAACCAGCACAAGCGCACCCGCTCCGCAGCCAAAGCCCAAGCCCCCGGCAAGCGATAACGGTGGGGATGAGCCGGCTCCGAAACCTCAACCGAACCCCGGCGGATCCCAACCAAATCCCAACCCGGCACCGGCTCCAGGGCCAAACCCGGCACCGGCTCCAGGGCCCGATCCGGCACCACAGCCGAACCCGGGACCGAACCCGAAACCGGGTGGTCCAGATCCCGCCCCTGGGCCGAACGCTGGCGGCGGCTATGTGCCGCCGGATCAGGTAGGTGAGTTCAAAGTCGATTCCACCCTGCCGCCGTTCAATTTCGGGGACACGGAAAAGGCTTACTCCTCGCCGAACAGCACCGCATCTTTCTGGGTCCAAGTATTCAACGATCCTGAAAACGGCAAAATTTGGGTCCAAGACATCGACGCGACCGGCACGCAAATCGGGAACTGGAAATGCCAAGAAGATGCCTTCGCTGACAGCGGTGGCGACTGCTACGCGCAAGGTCCCGAAGGCGCAATCGTGCTTATCATGGCTTCCGGAGTAAAGGACCTCAACGAGATTGCACAGTTCGGCGATCAACTCGCGGAAGAATCGCAGAAGCCCATCGAATGAACAACGTTTATCGGCAAGTCTCATCGCCCAGGCACTCACGCCTGAATCTCTGGCTCGCGCTAGCGCTCGCGGTATTGCTCCTCGTCCTCGTACTTGCAAGCGGAGGACTCGTGTGGACCCTTGCCACCCAAGGCAAGAACGAGGGCGCGGGTACGCCCACCCCGGTGCAAGCTCAGAGCAACGATCCTGCCGCCGAGGCCCCGGCCACATCGATCGGCGGCACACTGCACCCCCAGGTCGAACCGCAGGCAGGCGAGCCCGCAGCCGTGTGGTCCACGACTCTCGTGACCTCCGTGCCTCCGGGGCAAAGCCAAAACGGGTACGACATCGATGCAGTCTACGAACACCCGAACGGAACTAGGTACAACGTCGGTGTCAAAAACGCGGATGACGGCTCGGGTCTGGCGCTTCTCGATTCGCTCGAGGACCGCCACAAACTTGGGCGTCTTGAATGTGGCGTAGACGCTACTGGCAGTGGGTGCGTAGGAACGGTCGAAGGGATAGGCCTCATCGTTGTGCACTCCACGAGCATTGCGTCGATCGAATCGTCGAGGTGGTGCGATGCATTCGTAGCCGAAATGCTGAAAGGGGCAGAGAACAAAGACTAGTCCGACGGTTCCCCTACGGCCCCGGCCGCCACAGAGAGTAGGGTCGTTAAACGTGTTGGGCCCTGGTCGCTGTGACCAGGGCCCAAACCCGAAAGAATAGTTCGGCGGTGTCCTACTCTCCCACACCCTCCCGAGTGCAGTACCATCGGCGCAGTTGAGCTTAGCTTCCGGGTTCGGAATGGAACCGGGCGTTTCCCCAA
>NZ_RBLW01000006.1:0-93106 GCF_003989295.1 Dermabacter sp. HSID17554
CAGCAGAAACAAAACAATCAACATTACGCTGACCATCCAGAAATTGAACAAGAAATTCAATGTTCCTGCCAAAAAAATTGGCATCAATAAACAGACACACTATTGAGATATCAAACAACATGCGCACACCTCACGAACCCCTTCTCCAGGGGCTCACGAGGAGCTAATGTTCACCGGAAGTTTTTCTCGACCTCTCGGCGCGAGTCACTAGTTTAGCAACCCTTTCCGATCCGGTCAAGCTAACCCGCCGTGTTCCGCGCCACTTTTCACCGGATGCTCACCCGGGGTTCGCGCACGATCTCCACGACGGCCACTTGCGGTCGCGATTCAAGGGCGAATTTCTTCGGTTCCTCGAACCAACGAACAAAAACATTACGCGAGGTCTCATCCCCGGTCAAGCCCCGAAGCCTTGCGCGTGCCCGCCGCCACAAAGTGAAGCGCCCGCCACCCCTATACGAGGGGCAACGGGCGCCTTTTGCTTGTGTTCAGCTGCTGTTTACCGAGCGCTCAACTCACGATTCTCACCATTGCGGCGTTCTTCTTGCCGCGGCGAAGAAGCAGATAACCGCCGGCTAGCGCGTCGTAGCTGCCGAGCTCTGTTTCGAGGACCTCAACGTCGCCGGCAATCTTCTCGCCGTTGACCGAGAGGCCGCCCTCTTTAAGAGCCCTGCGCACAGCACCGTTTGAGGTCAAGAGCTCCGTGGCTGTGTAGGCCTCGACCAGTTTTGCCGTGCCAGGAAGCTCTACGCACGGGAGTTCTCCCGCAATCACGGCAACCGTCGGGC
This sequence comes from Dermabacter sp. HSID17554, assembly GCF_003989295.1. Taxonomy (NCBI): domain Bacteria; kingdom Bacillati; phylum Actinomycetota; class Actinomycetes; order Micrococcales; family Dermabacteraceae; genus Dermabacter; species Dermabacter sp. HSID17554. The sequence goes on from NZ_RBLW01000006.1 coordinate 786, forward strand.
CGTCGAGCTCACGCACGTCTCCCCGCCCAAACAGAACCGATGCCGCCGCCTTCGCTTGCGCAGTGGCCTGCTCGCCATGCACGAGCGTGGTCATGTCGTCGGCGAGAAGTTTCTGCGCCGCACGCTCGTGCGGACGCTCAGCCGTGGCCGTCTCGACCGCCGCGAGTTCCTCCTCGGGGCGGAACGTAAAGAACCGCAGGTATTTGAGTACGTCGCGATCGTCGGCACCGAGCCAGAACTGGTGGAAGGCGTACGGGCTCGTAAGCTCGGGATCGAGCCACACGGCCCCGCCCTCGCTCTTGCCAAATTTCGTACCATCCGCCTTCGTCACGAGCGGGGTGGTGAGGGCATGGGTCTGCACACCCTCGACCTTACGAATCAGATCCGCGCCACCAACGATATTGCCCCACTGGTCATTACCGCCGTACTGAAGCGTCACGCCGTAGCGCCGGTAAAGTTCGAGGAAGTCCATCGCCTGGAGAATCTGGTAGGAAAACTCGAGGTAGCTGAGCCCTTCTTCCGAATTGAGACGCTTGGCGACAATGTCTTTCGAGAGCATCGTGCCCATGCGGAACTGCGAGCCGTAGTCGCGAAGGAAGCTCAGGACATTGAGATCCTTCGTCCAGTCGTAGTTATTCACCATCGTCACGCCGAATTCACCCTCGGGGTCGAGGAAGCGTTCGATCTGGCCGCGAAGCGATTCAACCCACGTTGCAACGATGTCGGCCGAGTTCATCTTGCGCTCACCGGACATGCGGGGATCTCCCACGAGACCAGTGGCGCCACCCACGAGAGCAAACGGCTTGTTGCCCGCGAGCTGGAATCGGCGCATCGTGAGGATCTGGGTCAGGTGGCCGACGTGAAGCGACGAGGCGGTGGGATCGAAGCCGCAATAGAGCTTGAGCGGGCCTTCATGTGCTGCGGTACGGATTTCCTCGATACCGGTCGAGTTCACCAGCAGGCCACGCCATTCAAGCTCGTCAACGATGTTGACCATCGTGCGTCTCCATTCCTTTCGTCGGGGCGGCCACAATGCGCCGCGCATCCATTCCACAGTAGCGCACACGCGCTAAAGCGCCTTGGCGAACTCCCTTAGGCTGGCCGACGTCACTTTTGCGTTCTCGAGTTGCGCCGCAACGCTCGTGCGGCCCGTTCCCCCCTTCGAGGATCGGGAATCGATCGAGCCGAGGGTGGTGAGTACCCCGCGCACTTCAGGAGTGAGGTGCGGCGACACCGAGGCGAGGTCGTCGTCGCTCAATTCCCACAGTTCCTCGCCGCGTGACTCTGCACGTTGCACGCATCCGCCCGAAATCTCGTGCGCTTCCCGGAAAGGGACGCCTTGGCGCACGAGCCATTCGGCGATATCGGTCGCGAGGGCAAAGCCCCGCGGCGCGAGGTAGGCCATGCGTTCAGTGTTGAACGTCAGGGTGCGCACCATGCCCGCGAACGCCGGCAAAAGAAGCTCGAGCTGATCCGTTTGATCGAACATCGGCTCCTTGTCTTCTTGAAGATCGCGGTTATACGCGAGCGGCATCGCCTTGAGGGTCGCGAGTAGCCCCGCGAGATCGCCGATGAAGCGCCCCGCCTTGCCACGCGTGAGCTCGGCGACGTCGGGATTCTTCTTTTGCGGCATGATCGAGGAGCCGGTCGAGAATGCGTCATCAAGCGTCACGAAGTCGAACTCCTTCGTGTTCCACACGATGATCTCTTCGGAGAGCCGTGAGAGATCCACACCGAGCATCGTGAGGCACCAGGAGTATTCGGCGTAGACATCGCGCGAAGCCGTACCGTCGATAGAGTTCTCGCTCGCTCCCGCAAATCCGAGCTCCTCGGCAACGGCTTCCGGGTCGAGCCCGAGCGAGGAACCGGCGAGTGCGCCGGAGCCGTAGGGCGAGATCGCCGCACGCGCATCCAGGTCACGCAGCCGCTCCACGTCGCGCATAAGCGGCCACGCGTGGGCGAGCAAATGGTGGGCGAGCAACACGGGTTGGGCGTGCTGGAGATGGGTACGGCCCGGCATGGGGGCTTCGGGATGGTCCGACGCTTGCTCGATGAGCGCATCGACAACATCGAGCGCGAGGGCGGCAATCACGCGGGCGTGGTCGCGGATATACATGCGTCCAAGGGTGGCAACCTGATCGTTGCGTGAACGCCCCGCACGGAGTTTTCCGCCGAGTGACGGTCCGGCGATCTCGAGAAGGCCGCGCTCGAGCGCAGAATGCACGTCTTCGTCGCTCAGGTGCGGCGTAAACTCCCCGCTCTCCACCTGCCGACCGAGTTCCTCGAGCGCGGCGAGCATGTCGCACAGCTCCTGTTCGCTCAAGAGTCCCGCACGGGCAAGGACGCGCGCGTGCGCTTGTGAACCGCGCAGGTCGTAAGGCGCGAGACGCCAGTCAAAGTCAGTGGATTTTGAGAGCGCGGCCATGACGTCAGCTGGTCCCGAAGCAAAGCGTCCGCCCCACAGGGCGACGCGCTCAACCGCGACGTCCTCGTGCTCGCTCTTCTCGCTCTTCTGAGGCGCGTCGCCCGCGTGCATCACTCGTTCCCACCCTTGTTCGAAGCATCGGGATCGAGCGAGGGGCCGTGACCGAACTTCTCGTCACGTGCGGTCGCTTGCTTCGACCCGAGACCGTAGATCTCGATGAAGCCCTTCGCGTGCGACTGATCGAAGGTGTCGCCCTCGTCGTAAGTGGCGAGGTTGAAGTCATAGAGGCTCGCGTCGCTGCGTCGCCCCGTCACCGTGGCGCGACCGCCGTGGAGGCGCAGGCGCACATCGCCGCTCACGTAGCGCTGCGTTTCCTCAATAAAAGCCTCGAGGGAGCGCTTGAGAGGGCTGAACCACTGGCCGTCGTACACGAGATCGGTCCAGCGGTCTTGCACCTCGCGTTTGAAACGGCCCTGTTCACGCTCGAGCGTGACGCGTTCGAGCTCGCGATGCGCTTCAATGAGGGCCATCGCGCCCGGCGCCTCGTAGATTTCGCGGGACTTGATGCCCACGAGTCGGTCCTCGACGATGTCGATACGACCGATTCCCTGCGCTCCTGCGCGTCGATTCATCTCTTGGATCGCCTCGAGCGGGCTCACGGCTCGGCCATCGATCGCGACGGGAATACCGTGATCAAAAGTGAGCACGAGTTCGTCAGCAACGGGTGGGAACGCTGGATCGTCGGTGTAGTTGTAGACGTCCTTCGTGGGCTCATTCCAGATGTCCTCGAGGAAACCCGTCTCAATGGCGCGGCCCCACACGTTCTGATCGATCGAGAACGGGTTGTGCTTCGTGGTGGTGATCGGAAGGTTGTGCTTCTCCGCGTAGTCGATCGCCTTGTCACGTGTGAGTGCAAGATCGCGGACGGGGGCGATGCACTGGAGGCCGGGCGCGAGCGATGTAATCGACACCTCGAAGCGCACCTGATCGTTACCTTTCCCCGTGCAGCCGTGAGCGACCGCGCTCGCGCCGTACTTCTTCGCCGCTTTCACGAGGTGCTTGGCAATAACGGGGCGTGACAGGGCAGAAACAACCGGGTAGGCATCCATGTACAGGGCATTCGCCTTGAGCGCTGGCATGCAGTACTCGCTCGCAAACTCGTCGCGCGCATCGGCAACGTAGGCTTCCACCGCGCCGCAGTCGAGGGCGCGCTGACGAATCACCTCGAGGTCTTCCCCTCCCTGGCCAACGTCCACCGCGCACGCGATCACGTCGGCACCCGTGGCGTCGTGGATCCATCCAATAGCGACGGAGGTATCGAGGCCGCCCGAGTAGGCGAGAACAATGCGTTCGGTCATTTTCTTCTCCTAGGGTTGAGTGGCGTGAGGGGCCACGCGGGGATTTAGGACTGGTCGTCGGCTCCAGCCCGGCGGCCGTCGGCCAGCTCGAGCAGAGTTGCGGCAAGCTCGTGGCCTTCGGCTCCGCCGCGTGCGACGATCAGGATCGTGTCATCCCCGGCGATCGTGCCGAGGATCGACGGCAGCACCGAATGATCGAGTGCGCTTGCGAGGTATTGAGCGGCCCCGGGCGGTGTGCGCACGACAACGAGGTTGCCGCTCACTTCTGCGCTCACGAGAAGCTCTTCGGCGAGGCGCTGAAGTCTCGCGGCATAGTGCTCTTGTGAGGGTGGGCGACGCAAGCTGTGGACGCGTTCTCCGCCCTCGGGCGGAAGCATGTACACGAGGGCACCGGAGCCCGAGCGCACTTTTTCGGCGCGAAGTTCCACGAGGTCGCGCGAGAGTGTGGCCTGGGTGACGCTCACGCCCTCTTTTTCGAGGAGCGCGAGCAGGGCACTTTGCGAGGTCACTTCGGTGCGGCCCAGAATTTCGACGATCTTGCGCTGGCGCGAGATCTTGGTTTGGGGCTGCTGCGGTTGTTCACTCATCGGCATCTCCTTACGCCCCGGCTACCGTCGGGCATTCGACCATGGCACGAAACGCACCCTCCCACCGGGTACCCTTCCGCAGGCGAGCGCGACACACATAAACGAATTGATTTGCAATCACATGCATGACTATACACCTCGGGCCTGGCCTCTCCCTGTACACAGCAGAGAAGGGCCAGGCCCGAACGTGAGAAGCGAGAAACGCGCAGACTATGCGCGCAGCTCACCACCAACGGCAGAGGCAACCGCCTTGATCGCGCGCGCACGAATCTCGTCGATCTCAGCACCCTTGAGGGTCTTGTCTTGGGGTCGCAGTCGCACCGCAAAGGCGAGCGACTTCTTTCCTTCCGCAACCTGATCGCCGCGGTACTCGTCGAAGAGGCGCACCTCCTCCGCGACATCGCCAATGCCCACGATGAGCGCCGCACGCACGGCCTCGGCGGGGGTGCCCTCATCTACAACAAACGCGAAATCTTCCTTCGCAATCGGGAAGGTCGAGATCGGCTCGGACGGCACCACGTCCGGAGCGGAGTCGATCACCGCTTCGAGATTGAGCTCGAATGCCGCCGCGTGCTTCGGGAGGCCGAAAGCCTTGATGACCGCGGGGTGAAGCTCGCCAGCAACGCCCACACGCAGCCCCTCAACGGTCGAAAGAATCGCCGTGCGGCCCGGGTGGAACGCGCTCGATTCACCTTGCTCGAGCGCGAGCTCGGTGCCTGCGGCCGCAGCAACGCGACGCGCGAAGGAAATCGCATCGGCCCAATCCCACGCGCGCGCCTCGGTGAGAGGCCCAGTCGGGGTGATCGGCCCGCCCGCCACGAGCGCGACGTGCCGATCCTGCTTCGCGAGCGACGTGGCAATCTCTTCAAGCTCGGCATCACTCGGGCGCGAAGCCGCGCTCGGAACCGGAACGCGCTCGCCGCGCTTTTCGAACACGAGCCCCAACTCGAACACCGCAACTGCGTCTTCGCCACGGGCGAGGTTCCGCTGGGCGACCGGGAGCAGGGTCTCAAGGACCGCCGTGCGCATGAGCGGCTCGTCATCCGCGAGCGGGTTGAGAAGTCGCACTGCCTCGCGAAGCGGGGAATCCTCCGGAAGGCGAAGCTTCGAGAAGGTCTTCTCGTTCGTGAACGGGAAGCTCACAACCTCGGTTGCGCCCGCCTCGGCAAGGGCATTAGCTACGGCGCGCCGTGAGCGCTGGGCGCGGGTCAGGCCACGCCCACCGGGAGCCGACGGTAGCCTCGACGGAATCGCGTCATAACCCTCAAGTCGCGCGATCTCCTCGACGAGATCTTCGGGGATACGCAGGTCACCGCGCCACGTGGGCGGAAGAACCGCGAGGGTCTCACCCTCGCCATCATCCTTGCCGGCAGTCACGGTGCAGCCGATCTTCTCGAGCGACCCCACCACCTGGTCTCGCGTGTAGTCAACGCCCACAACGCGCTCGGCGTAGTCGAGCGGAAGGGCGATCTCCACCGGTGCGCTTTCGCCCGCGCGCGCATGGGTGCGCGCCGAATCCAGCGTTCCACCGCCATATTCAACGAGTAACTGGGCCGCCCGGTACGCCGCCACCTCAACGAGCTCGGGATCAACCCCGCGTTCGCCGCGCTTGCCGGCCTCTGACACGAGCTTGTGTCGGCGTGCAGTGCGGGCCTGGGTCGTCGGATCGAAATGCGCGGCTTCGATCACGACGTCGGCGGTGTTTTCGTCAACCTCGGTTTCGCTTCCGCCCATGACGCCCGCGAGCGCGACGGCGCGTGCACCGTGGCCACCCGTTGAATCCGCAACCACGAGGTCTTCGACGTGAAGCTTTCGGGTCTTGTCGTCGAGGGTCGCGAGTTTCTCGCCCTCCTTCGCACGGCGTACGACGATCGGTGCGGTGAGCTTGGCGGCATCGAACATGTGCAGCGGCTGGCCAAGGTCGAGCATGACGTAATTGCCGACATCGACGATGAGCGAAATCGGGCGCATGCCCGCAAGCGTGAGTCGCTGCTGCATCCACCGAGGGCTCGGAGCTGAGGTATCAACGCCCCTCACACATTGCGCTACGTATGACGTCGCTCCTACGTTGCCACGGATGGGCGCATCATCCTCGAGCAGGACCTCGAAGCCCCCGCCGGTTGCCTCGGGCACCTCGATCGCAAGTGCCGGATCCGTAAAGGCTCGGCCGGTGGCGTGCGAATACTCGCGCGCAACGCCTCGCATGGAGAAGCAGTAGCCGCGATCGGGAGTCACATTGATCTCCACGACCTCCTCGTCGAGGCCGAACAAGGCGATCGCATCATCGCCGGGCTTCGCCTCGATCCCCTCGGCAATACCCTTGCCGAGAACGATGATGCCGTCCTCGGTATCCTCTCCGAGCCCCAGTTCCTCGGTGGAGCAGATCATGCCGTCGGACACGTGACCGTAGGTCTTGCGCGCGGCAATCTCGAAGTTTCCAGGCAGAACGGTCCCGGGAAGAGAAACTACAACCAGGTCGCCCTCCACGAAATTGTGCGCGCCGCAAATGATGCCGCGGCTTGGAACCTCGTCGCCCGGCTGCGGGTCCTTCGGGTTGTCCTTGTCGTCATTGTGCTCGGGACCAACATCCACGCGGCACCAGTTGACGGTCTTGCCGTTCTTGTGGGTCTCCTTGACGAGATTCAGAACGCGACCCACCACGAGGGGGCCCGTCACCTGAGCGCCGAAGATACCTTCTTCTTCGAGGCCGACGGAGACGAGCGAGGCTGCGACAGCCTCGGCGTTAGCGCCATCGGCGAGCTCAACGTGTTCGCCGAGCCATGAAAGGGGAATGCGGGGCATTGCTCAGATCTCCGTTCCGTAGTGCTGGGAGAAGCGCACGTCGCCCTCCACGATGTCGTGCATGTCGGTCACTGAATTGCGGAGCATGAGAATGCGCTCGATTCCGAGACCGAACGCAAAGCCGCGGTACTCATGCGGGTCAACCCCGCACGCGCGCAACACGGCGGGATTCACCATGCCGCAGCCGCCCATCTCGATCCAGCCGGTACCGCTACACACGCGGCACGATGGATCAGCATCGGCCTCAAGTCCATTCTTGGCTTCGCACTTGAAACAGCGGAAGTCCATCTCAGCGCTCGGCTCGGTGAAGGGGAAGTACGAGGGGCGAAGGCGCGTGATCGGCTTACCGCCGAAGAGCGCCTCGGCAACCTTGTCGAGCGTTCCCACGAGATCCGCCATCGTGAGGTCGCGATCGATCGCGAGACCTTCGACCTGATTGAACACGGGTGCATGGGTCGCATCGAGCTCATCGGTACGGAACACCTTGCCGGGGCATGCGATGTAGAGCGGGACGCCGCGTTCGAGAAGGGTGCGCGCCTGGACGGGAGAGGTGTGCGTGCGCAGCACCTGTCCGCTGCCTTCGGGAGCGACGTAAAACGTGTCCTGCATCTGACGCGCGGGGTGATCTTCATCGAAGTTCAGCGCGTCGAAGTTAAACCATTCAGCTTCGATCTCGGGGCCTTCGGCGATCTCCCACCCGAGCCCCACGAACACGTCGGCGATACGGTCTTGGAGGATCCCGAGCGGGTGGCGTGCACCGCGCGGAAGCCGATCAACGGCGGTCGTGACATCCACGCGATCCTTCGCGAGAGCCTCGGCCTCTTCCTTTTCGGCGATCTCCTTTGAGCGCGCTGCGAGCGCCTGCTGCACGCGCCCCTTCGAACCGCCGATGAGCTTACCGGCCGCAGCCTTCTGCTCCTTCGGCAGATCCTTAATACCGCGATTCGCGCGCGAAAGCGGGGAATCGTCCCCCACGTGGGCAATGCGCACCTGCTTGATTTCCGCCGACGTTGTGGCCTCCGCAATCGCGGCGAGCGCGGAATCGACCGCGCGCGCGATCGCCTCCTCGCTCATGTCCACACTGTTCGTCACATCTGACACGAATTCACCACATCCTCACGTTGACACGGCACGCGCACGCCCGCGCTCGATCGCACGATCACATCGGTCCTCGAGGGGCCTCGCGTGGGTGCATGCTTTTTGCACTTGCAATGATACGTGCAGGATACGGTGGGGGTCGTACGCGCTCGATGCGCGGCACATGTGCCTGCAGGCCGTATGGCCTCAGCGCCGCTGCACCCACATAGGTCCAGCGTTCGAAAAGAAAGGCTCCTCACATGACCACGACAGTTCAGGGCCTCGTGTCCTTCGCCGCGAATGATCCGGCAAAGCTCGTTGACATCACGATCCCCGAGCCCGGCCCGCGCGACGTCATCGTCGACATCAAAACATGCGGCGTGTGCCACACCGACCTCGCCTACCGCAACGGCGACATCAACGATGACTACCCCTTCCTCCTCGGTCACGAAGCCACCGCTGTTGTGAGTGAAATCGGAAAAGACGTCACGCACGTCGAGGTGGGTGACACCGTGATCCTCAACTGGCGCGCCGTGTGCGGTCAGTGCCGCGCGTGTAAAAAAGGCGAGCCGAAGTACTGCTTCGATACGTTCAACGCTTCGAAGCCCATGACCCTCGAGGACGGCACCGAACTCACCGCCGCCCTCGGCATCGGCGCCTTCGCCGAGAAGACCCTCGTGCACGAACTTCAGTGCACGAAGGTGGACCCCGATGCGGATGCAGCAGCCGTCGGCCTCCTTGGCTGCGGCGTCATGGCCGGGATCGGTGCGACGCTCAATACGGGCGAAGTCCAGCGCGGAGAGTCCGTCGCGGTGATCGGCGCGGGTGGCGTCGGCCTTGCCGCCGTTGCCGGTGCGAAGCTCGGCGGGGCGACCACCATCATCGTCCTCGACCTCAACGATAAGAAGTTTGACAAGGCCCGTGCTCTCGGTGCGACGCACACGGTTGCCACGGAGGGCCTCGAGCCCGAAGAGGTCGCCGAAAAGATCCGGGAACTCACGGGCGGTTTTGGTGCCGATGTTGTCGTGGACGCCGTTGGCATCCCCGCTACCTACACCGCCGCGTTCTACGGCCGCGACCTCGCCGGCCGCGTCGTTCTCGTAGGCGTCCCCAACCCGAAGGCAGAAATCACGCTTCCGCTCATCGACGTTTTCAGCCGCGGCGGCGCACTCAAGAGCTCGTGGTACGGCGACTGCCTGCCCGAGCGCGACTTCCCCTACCTCGCGGACCTCTTCGCGCAGGGCCGCCTCCCGCTCGACGAGTTCGTCACCGAACGCATCGCTCTCGACGACGTCGAGGGTGCATTCGAGCGCATGAAGGGCGGAGACATCCTCCGGAGCGTCGTCGAAATCCCGCAGGCCTAAGCCCACCCGCTCTGCACACACGAGAGAAAAGGACTTCACCATGAACCTCCGGATTGACCATGCCGTTGCAGAAGGCACGTTCACCCTCGACGGGGAAACTCACGACGTTGAAAACAACGTGTGGGTGATCGGCAATGCGGAAGACTGTGTCGTGATCGACGCACCCCACAGCATCGAGACCATCGACAAGCTCGTGGGCGGCCGCACGCTCCTCGCGATCCTTCTTACGCACGCCCACGACGACCACTCGCGCTTCGCCCCCGAACTCGCCGAGCGTTTCCAAGCGCCCATGCTCCTGCACCCCGACGACAAGAAACTCTGGTCGCTCACGCACGGCGACCTCGAGTGGGACGCCGATCTTTCGGATGGCGACGCCTTCAGCATCGCGGACCGCGAGCTCGAGGTGATCCACACGCCGGGTCACTCCCCCGGCTCGGTGTGCTACCTCCTGCGCAGCACCACCGAAGGCGATCCCGATCAGCTCTTCTCTGGCGACACGCTCTTTGAGGGGGGCCCTGGCGCCACCGGCCGCTCGTACAGCGACCGCGGGCAAATCGAGGACAGCATCCGCGAGAAACTCTTCACGCTCGAGGACTCGACGATCGTGCACACGGGCCATGGCCCGGATACGACGATCGGTGCGGAGCGCGAGCGCGCGAAGGGCGACTGGCTTTAAAAGAGCGCCGCGCCTATCGCGATGAGAGCTGGTCGAGGGTCTCCTCGACCAGCTCTTGTTCTTTCTCCCCGTATTGGCTCGCGAAGGCGCTGAGCGCCTCGCGCCCTGGCGGCATCCCCTGCGCAGCCGCACCGGCTACTCGCGCCGCTGCCACAAGCTGTGCAAAGTCAAGAGCATCCCCGAGCGCGCGCCCCGCAGCAATCGCGGTCACGAGCGCTGCCACAAGCGTGTCCCCCGCTCCCGTGGCATTCGCGCGCTCCACGATGAAACCGGGCCTCTCAAGAACCTCGCCACGCCCCGAGTCGATCGCCACGAGCCCTTCGCGCCCGCGCGAGACCACCACGAGCTCGACGCGCTCGGCAAGCACGCGCGCCGCATCGAGCGCGCCATTCGTACGGGTGTAGCGCGTGGCCTCCTCATCATTCGGGCAAAAGGCGTAGCAGTGCTCCAGGTGGCGAAGAATCGCCGGGTCCCACGCGCCCGAGTCGTCGTGGCCAACGTCGGCCCAAATCCGCGTGCCACGCTCCCGCTCCCCCGCGAGCAGAGGCATGTCCTCGCGCTCGAGCGAGACCGTGAGGTGGCGCGCTTGCTCGGAGAGAACGCGCTTTGTCGTGGCAAGCGGCGCGCTCGGGAGGCCTCCCGTGTAAAACATGCGATCGCCCTCGTGCGGGATCGCCGCGGTGCACGGGACATCCCAGCCTTCGAGCGTCACGCTCGCCCCGAGCCCCACCCCATCGGCTTCGAGCATGGGCTTCACGAGCTGAGTGATGGGCCCATCGCCTAGCTCCGTTGCAAGCGTGACGTCCATCCCCAGTGCCGCGGCAGCACGTGCGACGTTCGCCGCGCCTCCCACCGCGAGGGCAACCGACTCCGTATGGCATTCCTCGCCAAGTCGAGGCAGCTGGGCAAAGGGAGTAAAGAGCACATCGAGGAACACGGGTCCCACACACGCGAGGTCTCGAGGGGATATGGTCGAAGTGGCCGCATCAGTGCAGGTTGGGCCTTGGTTCAGGTTCATCACGTAAAAAGGCTAGGGCGCGCACGGGCGCCCGTCAAAGGAATGCGAAATACTCTCGCACCGTTCACAGACTCTACGAGGAGGAACTCTCATGAAACTCACGCTGCTCGGTGGAGGGGGCTTCCGCGTCCCGCTCATGGTGCGCACGCTTCTCAAGGACAGCTCCGAACAGCGGGTGCGAGCCCTCACTCTATGGGATGAGAACCAGGAGCGCCTTCACACCATGGAGCGCATCGTGCGCGCGATGACCGAGTCCGTCCCCCACGCTCCAAGCGTGCGTGTGGCCACCGACCTTCGCGATGCTGTGCGCGATTCCGACTTTGTTTTCAGCGCGATCCGCGTGGGGGGAACCGACGGCCGCGCGGAGGATGAACGCATCGCTCACGCCTGCGGTGTGCTCGGCCAGGAGACGACCGGCTTCGGTGGACTCAGTTATGCGTTGCGCGGCATTCCCGTGGCGCGGGCGATTGCGGAGGCCATCCGTGAGGAAGCCCCGAACGCCTATCTCATTAACTTCACGAACCCCGCGGGAATCATCACGGAGGTCTCGAGCGAGATCCTCGGCGACCGCGTGATCGGCATTTGCGACTCGCCCGTGGGTCTTGCCCGCCACGCCCTCACGGCACTCGAAGAAGCCGGCGAGGTCGACCGGGGCACAAGCGCCCGCATCTTCGAGACCGGCGGGCCCGTGCACATCGACTACCTCGGCCTCAACCACCTCGGCTGGGTACACCGCATCCTCGTGAACGGCCGCGACGTTCTCCCCACCGTTCTTGAACGCCCCGACCTCATCGAATCCTTCGAAGAAGGCAAGCTCTTCGGGGCTAAGTGGGTCCAACACATCGGTGCCCTGCCGAACGAATACCTGCACTACTACTATTACGCGCGCGAGGCGAGGCTCGCCGACGACCGTGCGGAAGCCACCCGCGGCATTTTCCTCGCGAGTCAGCAGGCGGAGTTTTACCGCGAGGCCGCTTCCCTCGATGGGCACGCGGCTTTCGAGGCGTGGAACCGCACGCGCGAGGAGCGCGAGGAAACCTACATGGCGACCAATCGCGAAGCTGCGGGCGGGATTGAGCGCGAGGCGGCTGACATCGAATCGGGCGGTTACGATCGCGTTGCCCTCGCCGTCATGAAGGCCCTCGCCTTCGACGAGGCAACCGAGCTCATCGTGAATACGCCCAACAGGGGCCGCATCCCCTCGCTGCCGGACGATGCCGTTGTGGAAGCACCGTGCCGCATTGACGCGAACGGCGCTACCCCCCTCGAGGTCACACCACTTTCGGGCCACCAGCTCGCACTCGTGACCGAGGTCAAGAACGCCGAGCGCACCGTGATTGCGGCCTCGCGTGAAGGAAGTGCCGATCTCGCGGTCGAGGCCTTCTTCGCGCATCCTCTTGTGGACGGCGTGGGAGTCGCACGCGAACTTTTCGCGAAAGCCAAAGAGAGTTTCGCCGAGGACCTCTCCTACCTCCGCTGAACGGGACCTTCGTGAACGCCTGCCTGTGCTTCCTCACCGTGGTGAAGGGAGCGCAGGTAGGCGTTGTAGTTTTCGAGCTCCGCGCCGCCATCGCGCTCGGCCTTTCGGTCGTAATTGCGGGCGGCGCGCTCTTCGCTCCGTGACCATTGAATCCCCGCGATAAGAGCGTAAAACGCCGTGGGGACCTCACTGATGCCCCACATGATTGAGCCGCCCGCAAATTGCTGACGCTCGAGTTCGGCGCGCGGGAAAAGATCGAGGAGTGTGTACCACTCCCCGCCGATAAGCCACGTGGCGCTCACGACAGCGATCCCGAAAAAGGCGTGGAATGTGAGGGTCACGAGGAGGGTGACGAGCTTAAGCACGGGGCTGATTGGTTTGTGTGCCGGGTCGATACCGATGATGACCCACGCGAACAGGTAGCCCGCGAGCACGAAGTGCACGGTCATGAGCAGGTGCCCCACGTGCTCGAACATCGCCCACGTGAAGAGGGGCGTGAAGTAGAACAGCACGAGAGATCCCGCGAAGAGGAAACCAGCAATGGGCGGACTCGACACGATGGCGGAGTAGCGCGTGTGGAGGATCGCGAGCACCCATTCACGCATGCCGCGTGAACCGTCGGTGCGGGGTTTCGCAGCGCGACTGAGCATCGTGACGGGCGCGCCAAGCACGAGCAGCGGAGGCACGATGACCATGAGTGCCATGTGTTGGGTCATGTGCGCATCGAAGCGCACACGCCCGAACGCCGCGGCGCCCCCACTCATGACCCAGAAGAGGGCGAGGCAACCAGCGAGCCAGAAGAGGGTGCGCGAGAGGGGCCATTCGTCGCCGCGAGCCCGCAGACGGTAAAGCCCCGCGAGGTACAGGAGTGCGAAGAGCGCGGCGATGGCCGTGAACATCCAGTCCATCTGCCACACGGTAATGAGACTGAGGAGCGTGTACTCGCCGCGCGGAGGCTCGTAGCCCACAAGGGAGAGCACGCGATAGGCCTCGCGCGGAACGTACTGGGGCACGGGCGGCTGAGAACGTCCAAGCGCGCTCGAGGCGCCGATGATGACGGCGGCGGTGAGCACTTCCACTCGAGCGATTCGCGCGAACGCTCGGCGGGGGTTAGAACCGCGGTGATCAAGTTGGTGAGTGCGTCCGGCACGGCCACTGTGAGTTCCGACGGTTGCCTGCGCCTCGGTGCCGCGCGTGCGATCAGCGTGAGCATCCGCGAGAGGTTCGAGAACGCGGCGCCTTTGCGCGTAGCCGAATGCGGCGATCACGACCGTGAGGATGGCCTTGAGGAGAACCAGCCACCCGTAACGGGTAGTCACGAATTGCGTGGGGGTATCGAGGCGAATTGCCGCGTTGATGATGCCTGAGTAAGCGAGCGCAAAAATCGCAAAGAGCGCCCACGGTGAGTAGCGCTCAAGCCAGATCTTCAGGGTGGCCGTATCGGTACGGTGCGCTTCTGTGAGGAACACGAGAAGAGGGCCGAGCCACGTGAGGACGCCGAGGAGGTGGGCGATCATCGCATTCACGGCGTTGAGATGGTCAGTGGAGTTTCCCGCGTGCCCGAGGAAGCCGAGGGCAACGACGCTGAGCGCGAGCATCGCGGTGAGCCACCCCGCCCCGCGAAGCCGCCTCGAAAAGGCACCGATCACGACGGCAAGGATCGCGAACACAAGCGCCCACACAGTTGCGCGGCCAAGGTCGGTTTTCCACACGAAGTAGCCAAGCTGCGCGGGCGAAAACGAGGCTCGAGCATTCGCGTACGTGAGGTAGGTGCCGAGTGTGAGGAGAAAGGCGTAGCCGAGAGTGAACCGGGCAGCGAGTCGCCTTTGACGGTTCTGCTCATCGGTGAGAGGTGGGCTGGCGTGCCCACGCGTGCGGCCACGTCCGGGTTGGAAAAGACTCAGCGTGAGTGCATAGCCGAAAGCGAGGGAAAGGGCGAGATACTCGCCCACCTTCACGATCACAATGAGATTGTTCGTGAGCGTCCCGAAATGACTCGCGAGGAGGCCGTTACTCTCGCCCGTCACTGCAAGGCCAAGGATTCCAGCGAGTCCTCCGGCGATCACTACGAGGGCACTGAGCGGGAGGAGCACGCGCGAAAGACTTTTCACCTGGCACCCGCCCGTGTGCGCGCCGATTCAAAGAGGCACAGTGTCGCTGCGGTCGCGAGGTTCAGAGATTCGGCGCTTCCGAAGATGGGGATGGCGACCCGTGAATCGGCGGCCTCGAGAGTCGCTTCCTCGAGCCCGTGCGCTTCGTTGCCCATGAGCCAAGCAAGGCGCTCAGGTGGTTCCCATTCAAAGAGGTTTTCGGCGCCGCGGGGACTGGTTGCTGCCGTCGCGATGCCTCGTGCGCGAAGTTCGCCGAGGAACTCCTCCATGGGCACTCTGCGGGCGAACGGCACTTGGAACAGGCTTCCTGCACTCGCGCGCACGACCTTGGGGGCGAGCGGATCGGCAGAGCCTTCGGAGAAGAAGACGGCGTGGGCTCCGGAAGCGTCGGACGTGCGCATGACGAGCCCCGCGTTACCCGGGTCCTGAAGACGCTCGCACACGACGATTGTGCAGGGGCCTTCTCCCAGGTCGTCGAGCAGGTCGCGCCAGTCGAGCTCGAGACTTCGCGCGACGGCGATCGCGCCCTGAGGGTGCGCGACGCTCTGGTGCCCCTGCTCGCGAACCATCGCCTCGATCACCTCGGGCGTAGCGGGGCGTGGGCGAATACTCACGCGCTCGGCGAGGTGCTCGAGCTCGGGGTGTGCGATCCGCACCTTGTCGGTGAGATAGAGCTCCTCGAGGATGCCGGAGCGGCCCTCGGACTTCTCCCGAACTTCCCGTTCGAGAAGGGCGCGCACCGCTTGCGGGCCTTCCACGCGAAAGCGGCCCTCACGTTGACGCACTGAGCGCCCGGAAAGGGCGGCGATCTTCGCGACTCGCGCACTGCGCGGCGTCAGCATCGCACCCTCCGGGCGCTCAGAATATGTCATGGGGCAGGTCAGGCTGCCGGGGCGTTGACGTCCTTCGGGAGGGCGTTCTTCGCGATTTCCACGAGCTGGGCGAAAGCGGCCGAGTCGCTCACGGCGAGCTCGGCGAGCATGCGGCGATCAACCTCAACACCGGCAAGGCCGAGGCCCTGGATGAAGCGGTTGTAGGTCATGCCGTTGGCGCGAGCCGCAGCGTTGATGCGCTGGATCCAGAGGCGACGGAAGTCGCTCTTGCGGACCTTGCGGTCGCGGTAGCTGTAGGTACCCGAGTGGAGCACCTGCTCCTTCGCCTTACGGTAAAGGCGCGAGCGCTGGCCGCCGTAACCGGAGGCCTGATCGAGGATCTCCCTGCGCTTCTTCTTGGCGTTGACCGCCCTCTTCACGCGTGCCACGTGATTCTCCTTTGGTCGAAATGAAAAGTCTTAAGTGGATGCTGAAAAATCAGCGGCCAAGCATGCGCTTGAGGTTCTTGACGTCGCTCTTGGCAACGTCGGCGACGCCGGCGAGGCGGCGCTGGTGGCGCGAGGTCTTGGCCTCGGCCTTGTGGTACGCGTTTGCGCGCTGGCGCTGCAGCTTGCCGGAGCCGGTGATGCGGATGCGCTTCTTCGCACCGGAGTGCGTCTTGTTCTTCGGCATAGTGCCTGTTCTCCTTCTGGTTGACGCGCCTTACTTGGCGCTGGCTTCCTTCGCTGCGGCCTTTTCCGCGTCGCTCTTACGCTTGCGGGCTTCGGCGCGAGCCTGGGACTTCTTCTTGTGCGGGCCGAGCACCATGACCATCGTGCGGCCGTCGACGCGCGGATGCGATTCAACGAAGCCTGATTCGGCGACATCTTCAGCCATGCGCTGCATAAGCTTCATGCCCATCTCGGGGCGCGACTGCTCGCGGCCACGGAATCGAATCATGACCTTGACCTTGTCGCCACCGTTGAGGAACTTCTCGACGTTGCGCTTCTTGGTCTCGTAATCGTGCGTGTCAATCTTGAGGCCCATGCGGATTTCCTTCTGCTGGGCATTGACCTGGTTCTTGCGCGCCTCGCGAGCCTTGAGCTTCGCTTCATACTTGAACTTTCCGTAGTCCATGAGGCGTGCGACCGGCGGCTTCGCACCCGGAGCAACCTCGACGAGGTCGAGATCGGCTTCGTTTGCGAGACGCAACGCGTCTTCGATACGGACTTCCCCGACCTGTTCGCCGTTGGGTCCCACGAGAAGGACCTTGGGCGAGCGGATCTGCCCGTTGATTCGCTGTTCGCTGATGACTGCTCCTCACACAATAGAAATGCCTGGAACAACAAAAAAGGCCCCCGTGCATGCGGAGGCCCAACTCACGCGAGGGTGCGTGAGTCTCGTACTGACCCGGCAGCCTCGGCCGCTCGGGTGGGAGTGGGCTCCACTTGTAAGGGAACGCGAATGTTCCAAGCGACAACTCTAGCAGCGTGACGAGCTCGCGGGAAGGGGGCGCCATCACCATGTGGCAGGCCTTACAGGTCCGACGGCAGCAGCGCCTTCGCAGCCCCACTCACACGCGCACCGTTACCACGCAATACCATTTAAGAAACTCCCCCTTTGCATAATCGAGTCGATGTCTGTAAGGATAGGTCAGCCTTACCTCAGTCGATGAGCGACCGAGGACGACACAGAAAAGAGATTCCATGACGTCCATGACGCGCCGACAGCTCGGCCTCTTCACCCTTGCCGCGTGCTCCACGGGCGCCCTCGCCTCGTGCAGTGGCGACTCGACAAAGCAGGACGCCCGGTCGTCAAGCGACGCGAGCGGCACCCGCACCGTCACCGACGCTCGCGGCAAAGTGGACGTTCCCGTATCACCGAAACGCATTGGTGCAACCGACAACCGGATCTTCCGCAGCCTCGAGGCATGGGGCGTCGACCTGGTCGTCGCGCCGCGCCAGCTCATGCCGAAGGGCATTTCCTACAAGGATGACGAGAACATTCTCGATTCGGGATCACACCGCGAACCCGACCTCGAACAGTTCGTCGCTGCCGACCCCGATCTCGTTCTCAATGGCCAGCGCTACGCGCAGTACTACGAGGACATCAAGGCTCTCGTGCCGAACGCCGCTATCGTCGACACCGACATCGACACTGAGAAGAAACCGCTCGACGACGAGCTCAAGCGCCAGATCACACTCCTCGGCGCCACCCTCGGACACGAAACCGAAGCGCAGAAGCTCATCGAGGCTTTCGAGGCCGCCATCGAGCGCGTCAAGGCTGCATACTCCACCGACAACACGGTCATGGGCGTGATCACCTCGGGTGGCACGATCAACTATGCGGCGCCGAAGACCGGCAGAGCCGTGGGGCCGCTGTTCCCCGTGCTGGGCCTCACACCCGCGCTCGAAGTCGAGGGCACGAGTGATCACAAGGGCGATGACGTCTCCCTTGAAGCCATCGCCTCCGCGAACCCCGACTGGATCATCGTCATGGACCGCGACGCGGCCGTCGCCGCCGACGAGGAAGGCTACAAGCCCGCCGCCGAACTCATCGAGAACGCTGAAGCCCTCGCGCACGTCACGGCCATCACCGAAGGTCACGTCGTGTACATGCCCTCGAACTTCTACATCACCGAGGACATCCAGGCCTACACGGAATTCCTCGAGACCTTCGCGGACGCTCTCGAGTCGAAAAAGAGCTGACGCACAAAGGACTGCATGAGTGTGACAGAAGCCGCCCCACCGGCGGAGCGGAGAAGGCCCGCGAGCGGAACCTCGCTCGCGGGCCCTCGACGCAACCGCATCGCCCTGATCGTCGCACTCTTCGCGACCCTCGCCCTTCTCGTGCTCTCACTTTTCGTGGGCGTCTACGACATCACGGGTGGCGATCGTGGATGGGACATCTTCCTCATCACGCGCGTCCCACGAACGCTTGCGCTCGTGCTTTCGGGCAGCGCGATGGCGATGTGCGGCCTCATCATGCAGCTGCTCACGCAAAACAAATTCGTCGAGCCCTCCACGACGGGCACGACCGAGTGGGCGAGTCTCGGCCTCATAGCCGTGATGATCCTCTTCCCTACGGCAGGGCTCGTTCCCCGCATGGTCGGTGCGATCATCTTCGCGCTTATCGGCACCCTCGTATTTTTTGGGTTCCTCGAGCGCGTAAGCCTCAAGAGTTCCCTGATCGTGCCGATCGTCGGCATCATGCTCGGCGCCGTCGTGGGCTCATTTACGACCTTCATCGCTCTCGAAACCGACACGCTCCAAAGCCTCGGCATCTGGTTCACCGGAAGCTTCACGGGCCTCGTGCGCGGCCGCTACGAGCTCCTCTTCCTCGTTCTCCTCGTGCTCATCGCGGCGTTCGTCGTCGCCGATCGCTTTACCGTTGCCGGCCTCGGCAAGGACGTCGCCACTAACGTGGGTCTCAACTACCGTGCCGTCGTGTTCCTCGGGGTTTTCCTCGTCGCGATCGCGACCGGTATCGTCACCGTGATCGTGGGGCGCCTGCCCTTCCTCGGCCTCATCGTCCCGAACATGATCTCGATGATCCGCGGCGACGACCTTCGCTCGAACCTCCCCTGGGTCATGCTGCTCGGGGTATGGGTCGTGACGGTCTGCGACCTCATCGCACGCACGATCATCGCCCCGTTCGAGATGCCCGTGAGCATCGTGCTCGGCATCATCGGCGCAGCAGTCTTTCTCGTCCTTATCGTGAGGAGGAACCGTCGTGGACGATAGCACTCGCGAGCCCAACCTCCACCCGAGCGCGGCAACTCTCAAGGATCCCTCGCTCGCCACCGTCACCGACATTCGCGACGTCGAGAAAGCACAGGAACAGCGCGCGCACAAGGGCATTCCCAATCTTCTGGCAACCGTCGGACCGGCGCGCGTAAGCGCGTGCGCTCCCGAACGACACTCCGGCCCCTTCATCACCCGTTCCTCGCGCACCCGATACGCACTCCTGCTCGCGAGTCTCGCCACGATCGCGGCGCTCACGACCACCGGCATCGTGGCGTGGAACAACCCGCTGCCCTTCGGCAGCGAGGGTTTCTGGCGGATCGCGACGATGCGCGCGAGTGCGATCATCGTCATGGCGGTGGTCGCCACCTGCCAGGCATTTGCGACCATCGCCTTCCAAACGGCGACGGCAAACCGCATCATCACGCCCTCGATCATGGGCTTCGAGTCACTGTACGTCCTTTTGCACACATCAGCGGTGTTTTTCCTTGGCGCGGCGGGGATCACACAGCTCACGGGTACCGGGCAGTTCTTCCTTATGGCGGCCCTCATGGTGGGTTTCTCCGGGCTTTTATACGGCTGGCTACTCAACTCCAAGACGGGCAGCATTCACGTCATGCTCCTCGTGGGAATCATCCTCGGCGGCGGTCTGGGCTCGCTCTCCACGTTTATGCAGCGGCTGCTTGATCCGAGCGACTTCGACATCCTCACCACCCGCATGTTCGGCAATATCTCAAACGCCGATCTCGACCACCTCCCGTTCGTGATCCCGATCGTCGCGCTCACCGCAGCGCTGCTGTACGCCTGTTCGGCACGCCTCAACGTCCTCGCCCTCGGCCGCGAAACAGCGACCAACCTCGGCGTTCACCACAAGCGCGCAACGATCCTCGTGCTTCTGCTCGTCTCGATTCTCATGGCGATGACGACCTCGCTCGTCGGCCCTATGACCTTCCTCGGCTTCCTCATCGCCGCCCTCACCTACCAGCTCACCGACACCTATGACCACCGGCTCCTGTTTCCCGCGGCGATCCTCATCGGCTACGACGTCATGACGCTCGCCTACTTCATCCTCCGGCACATCTTTAACGCGCAGGGCGCGGTCACCGTCATCATCGAGCTCATCGGCGGGCTCGCCTTCTTGCTGTTCATCCTCCGAAAGGGGCGCCTGTGATTCGCATCGAGAACCTCACGAAACGCTACGGCCAGGGCGTCCAGATCGGCCCCGTCAACGCCGAGATTCCGAGCGGCCTCACGGCGCTCGTGGGACCGAACGGCGCGGGCAAGTCGACCCTCCTCACGATGATGGGGAGGCTCCTCGAGGCGGATTCGGGCACGATCACGATCGACGGTCACGACATGGCGGCGATGCCCTCGCGTGAGGTTTCCACAATGCTCGCGATTCTCCGCCAGGAAAACCATTTCGTTACGCGACTGACCGTTCGTCAACTCGTGGCGTTCGGCCGTTTCCCTTATTCGCGCGGGCGCCTCACTGAGAAGGATGAGCGCATCGTCTCGGAAGCCATCGACTTCGTGAACCTCACTCCGCTTGAAAATCGCTTCCTCGACGAACTTTCGGGAGGGCAGCGCCAACGCGCCTACGTGGCGATGGTGCTCGCGCAGGACACCGAGTACCTTTTGCTCGATGAACCGCTCAACAATCTCGACATGCAGCACAGCGTTCAGATGATGAAACAGCTCCGCAGGGCCGCCGATGAGCTTGGGCGCACGATCGTGATCGTCGTGCACGACATCAACTTCGCGGCGCATTACGCCGATCACATCATCGCCATGAACGACGGCAAGGTCACGGTTCAGGGCTCCCCCACCGAAATTGTGTGCGGGGAAACGCTCTCACGCGTGTTCAAGACCGACGTCGATGTCGTCGATGGCCCTCGCGGGCCGCTTGCGGTCTACTTCTAATCGGGAACCTCCACTCGGAACGGGTGCGGTCCGACGCCTGCTCAGGCTGCCTCGATCCCAAGTTCTTTCGCTGCGCGCGCCCTCACGCGCAAGCGATGCACGCGCATCGCCACGAGCCCACCGACCGCGACGACAAGACCAATGAGGCCGGCGGAAAAGAACGCCGTACCTGCGCCGCCCACGTCGATAATGATGCCCACGAGGGGGCTCCCAAGACTCGAGCCAATCGTCATGGCACTGCCGTGCCAACCCATGGCCTCACCACGCGCGATCTCGGGCACGCGGCGCGAGATCGCTTCGCCCGTCGAAGCAATGCTCGGCGCGATTCCGAGCCCTGAAATAAAGCACAGGATGAATGCCGTCGGGAGGTTCGAGACGAGGGCGATCGGCATGGTCACGATCGAAAGACCGAACAGCACCCACAGCGGGTGGATGTCGCGGCTCATCGCGCCATAGGCGAGGCCACCGATCGCACTTCCGAGGCACCAGATCGCGATCACGGGGCCAATGAAGTCCTTGTGACCGAGGCCCTCCATGAGGGCGACGATGCCGAGGTCGCCCGCGACGAGGATAATGCTGCCCACCACGGTCGCGACAAGAATGGCGATGCCCCCGAGTGAAAGGAGCTGCTTCCTTGCAAGAGAGCGGGCTTCGTCGAGGGCCCGCGCGGATTCACTGTCGCTTACGCCGAGGTCGGCCTCGGTGAGCGCCATCATCTGGCCCGTCTGGGTATTTTCGTAGGCAATGCGCTCGGCAACAGCGGCAGGCGAGCGTTCAAGGCCGGTTTCGGCGACCTCGAGGGGTTCGGGAATGCGGGCGGGAAGCACGATGTCGTCGCTCGAGAGTGGCGGATCGACAATCATCAGACCGATACCCGCGATCACGACGGCGGCGCCGATCACCCACATCGCGACATGCGACCCCCACGTGAACACAAGAAGCGTGCCGGCCGCGGGACCAAGCATGAACACGAACTCGGTGATGACGGAGTCGAGCGCGAAAGCTGATTTACGCATCGTCGCGGGGGTGACGACCGAAAGTGACGTGCGTACGATCGAAAACACGGGGATCGAGAAGAGGCCCGCGACAAAAACTGCGGGGAGCAGAATGGCGAAGGGCAAAAACGGTGCGATCGCCCAGAACACGAGGTTCACGATAATCGGTGGAATAAGTGTTCTCTTGAGGCCCTTCGTATCCATGAGTCGCCCACGCCACGGGGCGGAGATCGCTGCACCGAGAGTCGAGGAGGTGACGACGAAGCCGGCCATCATGTAGTTCTGGCCGAGGCTCATCACCGTATGGAGGGTCAGTACGAGCCCCGTTGCCGAGAACGGGAAGCGCGCAAGGAATCCGAGAAGGTAAATGGACGGCGCCTTGGGGAGCTGGAGCACGTCGCGGTATACGGAAAGAGCCACCTAAAAATCCTACCTCTGAGTGGGGGTCACGGTGATCTTCAGCGAGCTCACGCGCTCCGCGATGACCCGGGAGTGGGCGAGAAAAGTCTGCACTCGACTCATGAGGGCATCGAGCGCTTGTCGATCGAGCCCGGGGGTCAGGGCGAGCCTCAATTCGAGCTCACGCTCCTCGCCCGGAAGTGGTTCGGCGCCCTCGAGGCCGTCGACCGCGTGGACGAGCGCCGCGATTTCACTTCGCACAAGGTCGTCGTTGTGCGGTGCCCGCCAGGGCCGTCCCTGCGCGAGGGCCCACAGCGCCGAGCGTCGTAGCACGAGCGGGGTCCCTTCGCGGCCGAGATCAACCGCGAGACACGTGCACCCCTCGGCGACGGCCGACTGCGCGGCTTGCTCGAGCACCATGGGAACCGGACGCGCTTCGGGGCTCCACGTGGAGAGCGCCGCGACGTTCGTGAAAACGGGGAGAGCGACCTGCCCATCTCGCAGCTGAAGTTTGACCATGGCCATGTCGGACGCGTTATCGGCGTGCAGCCCGCTTTGGGTCTCGGCGCTGTCGGTCGCAATCGCCTGTATGGGGATGAGAACGCGTGTGCCCGCAAGCGCCGCCACGAGTCTTTCTCGCGTAGGATCTGCCCCCGCGTCGAAAGCCTCGAGCGCTCCAGCGACGTTTTCACCTCGCTCACCCACATCGTCCGGGAAGTGTGAGGGCGTAAGATCGCGCCCGTGCCACGGCGTTCCCGCGGTGTCAGCGAGCTGATCTTTTGCCGTGAAGTGCGCGGGCAGGGTGCGGGCGACTTTCGGGTCCTGTTTGCGCAGGCTCATGGTGTCCTTTCCGACGGTTGCCTCGCGTGCCTTGCCTCCACATTTCGCACTCGCTCGAGCGCCTCGGAGAGTGTGAAGCGGCCTTCGAGGAGGGCGCGGCCCACGATCGCGCCCCTCACGCGCGTGAAGGTGGAGAGACGAACGAGGGCCTCGATGTCGCCGAGACTTGCCGCCCCTCCCGACGCGATGATGTCGCCGCAGCTCTCGTGTGACACGCGCTCGAGGAGTGCGAGAGGAGGTCCCGAAAGCGCACCGTCACGCTCGATCTCGGTCACGATGAGACGTGCACAGCCCGCGCCACGGAGAAACGTGAGGGTGGAGTCAAGGTCCCCAATCGGCTCCTTGCGCCCGCGCGGATGAATCGATGCTCCACGAACGTCAACGCACACGGCGATCCGATCGCCGTGCGTGCGGATCGCTTCGCGCACAAAGTCGCGTTCAGCGAGCGCTGCGGCGGAAATATTCACGCGAGCACAATCGCTCGCGAGGGCGGCGGCAAGGGCTTCCCCGGAATCGATACCGCCCGAGTACTGGGTGCGCACCCCGAGGGCGTGGGCCTCGCGCACAATTGCGGCGAGTTGTGCATCGTTCGTGCCGCGTCCAAAGGCTCGATCGAGGTCGGCGAGGTGGAGCCATGAAGCACCGTCGCGCGCGAAGGTCCGCACGATGTCGAGCGGGTCCGTGCTCGCGCCGCCGCGCGGTGCGCGCGCGAGGGTACCTCCCGCGATATCGACCGCGGGAAAAAGGTCAAACCGGGGCATGTTTTTGGCCTAGCCCATCCGGATACGCCAGTAGGCCACGAGCACGCATGCCAGCCCCGTGACCGCGAGCGCAATGATCGCGAGGATCGGTTTCTTTTGCTTCGCGAACGAATAAGCGCCGCCAAGAAGGATGCCGCCGGCAGCGAGCATGATGAAGGCAAGGATCACTTGTGTCGACCGCCCGCGATCCACTTCATGGCTTCAAGTCGGCTGATGCTCGAGGGGTCGTAGGTTTCATCGATGTCCTCAAGGGTATTGAGGCCAAGAAGGAGATCCTCGACCTCGCCCGCGAGCGCGCCGAGCACGAGTGCCGGGGACGTCTCGCCCTCGTTTCGCCCATAGCGGTATCGGCACGCGATCATCCGGTCTCCGCGGCGCCAGAACATGACGACTCCCTGGCGCTGAAGCCCGAGGGACGCGAGCCTCGCGAGCGTGTGTGCCTCTTCTTCGCTCACATTCCCCGTGAGAATCGCACCGGATTCCGCATTGGCGGTCACGGCGCCCTCGGGAAATGGCGTGCGGTCATCCTCGGCGGCGAGGGCGAGGCGCACGACGCCCGCGAGGGCCTTCGCGGAGGCGAGCGGCGTCGCGACGATCGCGATCGGTGTGGGTGACGTAGGGTCGTCAGCGGGTGCGGTGTCGTTCAGTCCGGAAAGATCGTCGGGAACGTCGAACGTCTCGTCGGCATGGCCGGGGTGCCCGGGAGTCGGTCCCGTAAGCGAGCCCGCACTCCCGGGTGCGTTGGGGCCCGTAGGTGTACGCAAGCTGCCGGGCACGGTGTAGCCCGTGGGTGGCTCCTCCCCCGAATCCAGAACCGAATCGTCGAGGTTGATCCCCTTCATCATCTCCTCGAACTCGGCATCGATCTTTGCCTTATCCGGGTCGTTTTCGCCGTTGTCGCCACGGTTGGGGGTCGCGGTCATCGTGCGGGCCTTTCGTCGACGTCGGTGCACGGGTCCGTCACTCTCACGGACCCTCACGTAATTTTACGCCCCGCAAAGGGGCTAGGGTGGCGGGGTGAGAAACTACTACAGGGCCCTCGGGGCCGACGCCCTCCTCGTCCTCCTCTTTTCCGTGCTCGGAACAGTGAGCCACAACGGTGCGCTCACAGTTTCGAACCTCGCGCGTGTCGCGTGGCCGTTCCTCGTGGGGCTCGTGCTCGCCCACCTCGTGCTGCGTGCGTGGCGCGTCGAGCCGTGGAGGCTGTGGCCTCACGGCGTGTTCATCGTCGCGATCACGGTCGTCGCCGCGATGCTCATCCGCACCCTCGTGGGCGATGGAACAGCGCTCCCCTTCGTCCTCGTGGCCTTCGCCGTCAACGCCCTCTTCCTTTTGGGCTGGCGCGCCATAGCCGGGATTGTGGCGCGACGGAAGCGGGCAAGCGTCGGAACCGACGATTCTCACTAGGGCCGCGCGGCCCGCACCCTCCCCCGGTGCACGCTCCCGCGCATTGCCCTCGTGCAACCCCGCTCACACCCCTAGTGCAGGCACTGCGCCCCGAGCAGAGTCTTGAGGGACGCGAAAAGTGCCGGTGAAGGCGCAACCGACAGGCGCCGATCCACCCGCATGAGGGTCGCGCGACCCGGCTCCGTGAGGCGCACACGCACCTCGCTCCCGCCAGGATGATCTTCGAGGATGCCCCGGAGCTGCTGTGCGACTTCCCCCGTCATGCGCGAGTCGGGCACCGTGATCATGAGGGGGCCATCGGCCATTGCGCCCGAGGTATCGAGCACGCGCATCTCTTGCACGCGCATCTCGGGCGAGCCCTTCGAGTTGTCCACGCGGCCCCGCATCGAGACCACAAGGTCTCCCGCAAGTTCGGTCGCAACCTGCTGATACGACTGCGGGAACATGAGGCAATCGATCGCGCCCTCGAGATCCTCAACCGTGACGATCGCCCACGTGTCGCCCTTCTTCGTAATTTTGCGCTGAATACTCGTGATGAGCCCCGCGATTGTCACCATGCCAAGCGCATCGGTGTCCTCGGTTTCCGCAAGCGCCGTGATCGAATGCGAGCTCGCTTGCGCAATCACGTGCTCGAGCCCCTGGAGCGGGTGGTCGCTCACGTAAAGCCCGAGCATCTCGCGCTCAAAAGCGAGTTTTTGCTTGCGGTCCCACTCGGGAAGCTCGGGCACCTGAATCGTGGCGGCGCTACCGGAGGCGTAATCGTCTCCGAACATGCCACCACCGAAGAGATCGTCTTGCCCTTGGGCCTCCTTGCGCTTCACGTCCACGATTCCATCGACCGCATCCTCGTGCACGAGCACGAGCGAGCGTCGGTTGTGGCCGAGCGAGTCGAAAGCGCCGCCCTTGATGAGCGAATCGATCGTGCGCTTATTGCACACCGAAAGGGGGACCTTGTCGAGGAAGTCCGTGAAGGAGGTGAACTCGCCCTTCTCCTCGCGGGTCTTGATGATTTCCTCGACGACATGCGCACCAACGTTCTGGATCGCCGAAAGGCCAAAACGGATGTCTTCCCCCACGGCCGCAAAGTTCATGAGGGAGGAGTTCACGTCCGGCGGAAGCACCGTGATGTGGCGGTGGCGGCAGTCCCCGAGGTACAGGCCAAGGCGGTCGCGATTGTTTTGCGTCGAAGTGAGCAGCGCAGCCATGTACTCAGTCGGGTAGTTCGCCTTGAGGTACGCCGTCCAATACGACACGACGCCATACGCCGCCGAGTGGGACTTGTTAAACGCGTAGTCGGCGAACGGCAGGAGCACGTCCCACAGTGCCTGAACGGCCGCGTCACTGTAACCGTGATCGAGCATGCCCTGGCGAAAGCCCACATACTGCTTATCGAGCTCGGCCTTTTTCTTTTTGCCCATCGCACGGCGCAAAATATCCGCCTGGCCAAGCGTGAAGCCCGCGACCTTCTGCGCGGTCTGCATGACCTGCTCCTGATACACGATCACGCCGTAGGTCTCGGAAAGAATGTCGTGAAGCGGTTCCTCGAGTTCAGGATGGATCGGGGTGATCTCCTGGAGCCCGTTCTTCCTCAGCGCGTAGTTCGTATGCGAGTTCATGCCCATCGGGCCCGGGCGGTACAGGGCCGACACGGCGCAAATGTCGCCGAACTTATCGGGTTTCATCTGGCGAAGAAGGGAGCGCATGCCGGCACCATCGAGCTGAAACACACCGAGAGTATCGCCGCGCTGAAGCAGATCGAATGTTGCCGGATCATCGAAACCGAGGTGCTCGAGGTCGGGAACGTCCTTGCCGTTCGTTTCAATGTTCTCGATCGCATCGGAAATCACCGTGAGGTTGCGAAGCCCCAGGAAGTCCATTTTGAGCAGACCGAGCGTCTCGCACGTCGGGTAGTCGAACTGGGTGATGATTTGCCCGTCGGAAGGGCGGCGCATCATCGGGATGATGTCCGTGAGGGTCTCGCTCGACATGATGACGGCGCATGCGTGCACGCCCCAGCCACGCGTGAGGCCTTCAACGCCCTGCGCAATATCCATCACTCGCTGCCACGAGGGATTCTCCCGATACTGGCGGCGGAAATCCTCCGCTTCCGCGTAACGCTTATCGTTCTCGTCGAAGATGCCCTTGAGCGTAATGTCCTTGCCCATCACCGCGGGCGGGAGCGCCTTCGTCATCTGATCACCAAGCGCGTACGGCTCACCGAGAACGCGTGCTGAATCCTTAATCGAGTTCTTGGTCTTCATCACGCCGTACGTGATGACCTGCGCGACCTTGTCGTCGCCATAACGCTCGGTCACGTACTCGAGTACTTCGCCACGCCGGCGATCGTCGAAGTCCACGTCGAAGTCGGGCATGGACACGCGATCCGGGTTGAGGAATCGCTCGAACAGAAGACCGTGCGGAAGAGGATCGAGATCGGTAATGCGCATCGCGTACGCGACCATCGAACCTGCACCCGAGCCACGCCCCGGCCCCACGCGGATCCCGTGCTCTTTCGCCCAGCGAATGAAGTCAGAAACGACCAGGAAGTAGCCCGGGAAGCCCATGCGCGTGATGATACCGACCTCGTAATCAGCCCGCTCCTGGACCTCGTTGGGAATCCCGCTCGGGTAGCGCTCGTGAAGGCCCCTCTGGACCTCCTTGATGAACCACGAATGCTCATCTTCGCCCGCGGGTACCGGGAAGCGCGGCATGTAGTTCGCGCCCTCCGCGGTCGTCGTGAATTCGACGTCGCACATTTCGGCGACCCGCAGAGTGTTGTCACACGCCTCGGGAAGCTCCCGGAAAAGCTCGCGCATCTCACGTGCGCTCTTGAGGTAGTAGCCCGAACCATCGAACTTAAAACGCCCCGGGGTGTCGAACGTCGAACCCGAGTTGATACACAAAAGCGCGTCCTGGATCTTCGCATCGTCCTCGTAGACGTAGTGAAGGTCGTTCGTCGCCAGAAGAGGGGCGTCGATCGTCTTCGACAGTTCGATCAGGTCCTTCGTGACGCGCCGCTCGAGCTCGAGGCCATGGTCCATGAGCTCGACAAAGTAGTTCTCCTTGCCGAACATGTCCTGGTATTCGCCGGCAGCCTTAACGGCTTCGTCCCACTGCCCAAGGCGAATGCGGGTTTGAATCTCGCCCGAGGGGCAACCCGTCGAGGCAATAAGGCCATCGGAGTATTTCGAGAGGATCTCGCGGTCCATGCGGGGCCATTTGCCCATCTGGCCATCGAGCGAGGCAAAGCTCGCAAGGCGGAAGAGGTTGTGCATGCCCGCCGTGGAGCGGCTCAAAAGCGTGAGGTGCGTGTACGCGCCACGCGCCGAAACGTCGTCGCCGGCATCCTGCTGCGCCTTCGTGCCCCACTGCACGCGCGAACGGTCATGGCGGCTCGTCCCCGGCGTCACGTACGCTTCAACACCAATGATCGGCTTCACGCCCGCGGCGACAGCGTTCTTGTAAAACTCGTAGGCTCCGAACACGTAACCGTGATCGGTGATGGCAACGGCCTTCTGACCGGCCTCTGCAGCGGCATTCACGAGCTTGCTGATCTTCGAGGCCCCATCGAGCATCGAATAATCGGTGTGGACGTGAAGGTGAACGAAATCCTCGGAAGCCATGCCCAAGATTTTAGTGGGCAATGCCCGAACGGAGGGCTTCAGAAAAGAGTCGAGAGAGACGAGCGGCGAAGACGCGACTAACCGGCGCGAAGCACCTCGAGCGCGTTTTCGAGGTCCTCGGGATACGGCGCCTCAAACTCCACTCGCGTATGCTGCGTGGGATGCTCAAACGCGAGGGCGCGTGCGTGCAGCCACTGCCTCACGAGGCCGAGCCTCTGCGCGAGTGTGGGGTCGGAGCCATACTGAGGGTCTCCCACGAGCGGATGCCCGGCGGCGCTCATATGCACGCGAATTTGGTGGGTACGGCCAGTCTCGAGCTTGATGTCGAGCAACGAAGCACCAGGAAACATCTCGATCACGTCGTAGTGCGTGATCGAGGGTTTACCGCTTGCCATCACCGCAAACTTATAGTCGTGTTTTTGGCTGCGGCCGATCGGGGCATCAATCGTGCCCTTCATGTTTTGAAAATGTCCCTGGGCAAGAGCGTGATAGCGCTTGTCCACGAGGCGATTGCGAAAGGCGCTCTTCAGAACCGAGTAGGCAACTTCGCTCTTCGCCACGACCATAAGGCCGCTCGTGCCCACATCGAGCCGCGACACAATGCCACGGCGTTCTTGAGCACCGCTCGTCGTGATCGCGA
This sequence comes from Dermabacter sp. HSID17554, assembly GCF_003989295.1. NCBI lineage: Bacteria > Bacillati > Actinomycetota > Actinomycetes > Micrococcales > Dermabacteraceae > Dermabacter > Dermabacter sp. HSID17554. The sequence continues at coordinate 30,824 of NZ_RBLW01000006.1, forward strand.
CCCCGGCACCAAGGAGGCCACCCAGTACCGTGGGGCCATCCCAACCAACGCTCGGATGCGCGGCAACCCCCACGGGCTTGTTGACGACGACGATATCGGCATCCTCGAAGACGATGTCCATACCGTCCACTTTTTCGGGGGCAACATCCGCGATGTCACGCACCTCAGGAAGCGTCACCGCGAGCTCCTGGCCCTCGCTCACGCGTTCCGAGCGAGCGGGAACCTTGCCGTCTACGAGGGCGCTTCCCGCTTGCACGAGCTCCGCGGCCTTCGTTCGTGAAAGCCCCAGAAGGCGCGAGAGAGCAACATCGACCCTCTCACCCTCAAGCCCTTCGGGCACGAAGAAGAGCCGCTCATTACTCACGCTCGCACCTCGCTCTTTTCACGCGGATCAAGCGGAACGTTGAAGAGTGTGAGCACAACAAGCAACACGGCGCCGGTCGTCACCGCGATGTCGGCGACGTTAAAGATTGGCCAGTGCGGAAGTTCAAGGAAATCCACAACGTGGCCCGTCAGAGGCCCCGGGGCCCGAAAAAGACGATCGACGATGTTGCCGAGTGCCCCACCAAGAAGTAGTGCGAGCGAAACCATCCACGCGCGCGATCGCACGGAACGGACGAGAACGACGACAACGGCGAGCGCGATCCCGATCTGAACGCCGGTGATGATCGGAGTGATCGAACCGCCAAACCCAAAAGCAGCGCCCGAGTTATAGATGAGGCGAAGCTTGAGGATGTCCCCGACGAGGGGCTGCGCGACGTTGTGCTCGAGGGTGTTTTCGGCCCACAGCTTCGACAGCTGGTCGAGCACAAAGACGATCGCGGCGATCGCAAACGCCACGACCAGGGTGGAACGGGCGGAAGCGCCGGCCGCACGTGCGGACCCGGCGCTTCCTTTCATGGTGTGGCGATCGCTCACAGGCCGTAGTTAGCGGCCTTCTCCTGGCTTTCGCCAGTGTCAAGATCGCGAAGTTGGTTCTCGAGGTAGTTGCGCAGGCGAGTGCGGTAGTCACGCTCGAAGGTGCGCAGCGATTCGATTTCCTTCTCGAGTTCACTCTTCGTGCTTTCAAGACGCTCGAGCGTGGTGCGCGACGTCTCGTTTGCTTCGTTGACGATGCGCTCGTGCTCGGCGTTGCCCTCGCTGATGAGGCGGTCGCGCTCGGCCTGGCCGTTCGCCACGTGCTCATCGTGGAGACGCTGGGCGAGCGAGATGAGCTCGGAGGCAGAATTGGTTTCGCCAACGCGCGAGGCACCGGCGGCTGCAGGCGCAGCCGGTGCGACGGCAGCAACAGCAGTCTCGGTCTCCGGCTCAACCTCGGGAGTCTCGGCCTGCGCAGCGGGAGCTTCGGTTTCGACGACTGCCGGAGCAGCATCGCCCTCGCCACCTTGACCAACGCGAGCCTCGAGCTCGGCAACGCGGCTCTGAGCTTCCTCGAGCTCGCGCTTCAGGCGGTCGTTTTCCTCAATGAGTTCGCGAAGGCGGGGAATGACGTCGTCGTCAAGGTACTTGTCGACCTCGTCCATGTCGTAACCCTCGGTGAAGCGCACGGGAGTGAAGCGCTTATCTTCGAGATCCTTTGGCATAAGAGCCATGGGTTCCACCTCTTGTTGTTTGAACAGATGATGACTATTTAACTTTACCTGAGACCACGGGCGCAGCCTGAATGCACCCACCGCCCCGAAAACCCTTCAAGGGTGCGATCTTCCGGCCGCGCCTTTGACGATCACTCACAACATGTAGGGCGAGGCGAGCATCGAGATGAGCGAGCAGGCAAAGAAGATGATGAGAACGCTCACATCAAGGGCGACCGTACCGAGCTTGAGCGGCGGAATCACGGATCGCAGTGCCTTCACCGGCGGGTCGGTCAGTGTGTAGATCGCTTCACAGGCGATCAACACAAGGCCGCGCGGCGAAAAGGAACGCGCATAGGACTGGATCATCTCGATACCAATCCGCAAGAGCAGCAGGATCGAGAAAACGTACGCCGCGAGGTAAACGAGCGAGGCGAGAATCGCCATGCTCAGCTCTGGTTGTAGAAGGTGCCCTCGTCAGTGCGGGACTCGCCCTCAACCTCGATGAACTCAGGCGACAGGAGGAACACCTTGGTGGTCACGCGCTCGATCGTGCCGCGAAGACCAAACACGAGGCCAGCCGAGAAATCCACCATGCGCTTGGCATCGGCTTCGCTCATGTCAGAAAGATTAAGGATGACGGGAACGCCATCGCGGAACGACTCGCCAATGCTCTTGGCGTCGTTGTACGAGCGCGGGTGGATAGTCGTGATGCGCTGCATGCTCTCCGGAGCGGCCGGCGCGAGCGATACGCCATTCTGATGCGGGCGAAGCGGGGTCACGGTGGCCTCCTGAGCCTTGGGCTCCACGGTGCGCTCCGGGACACGCGCAACCTGCGCATCCTCGGCCGCGAAGCTCTGAGGGTCTTCGTAATGAGTATCGTATTGTTCTTCGGCGAATCCAGCCTTCGCCATCCAGTTGCGCAAAGCGCCCATCGAAATTCTCCCTATAAAGAAGCCGGTTGTTTGCCCCTGGGGAAGCACGGGAGTGCGGGGTCTTTTACGAAACTACCGCAGCGACCCTGGGCGCGACGGAATTTCCGCGCGTGTCGCGGGGTGCGCTACGCACCATTCTTCTGCCTCAGGGCTATGCCGCCAGATCACTCCGGCAAATCGCCCCGTGTGAGGATCGCGACGATACGAGAAAAGCTCCTCGGTTTCGAGGGTGCAGCGCTCGATCACCTCGATAGATTCATGTGCGAGGCCTGCGGCTCGAAGCTCGGCTACGGCACCGGCGGGAAGATCAAGTGCGGGGGTGCCCCACGACGTCCGCGAGGCCAGCGCCTCGTGTTCCGCGACCGATTCGGCAAACATCTGCTCGGGCACTTCATAGCACCGACCGCACACCGAAGGCCCGATGAGCGCGTGAATATTTTTCGGCGAGGCACCGAGGCTCGCCATCGCCTCAACGGTGGCACCGAGAACACCACCAAGAAGCCCGCGCCGGCCCGCATGAGCCGCCCCCATCACCCCGCTCGATTCCTCGGCGAGCACCACCGGGACGCAGTCGGCCACCATGATCGCAAGGGCGACGTCGGCCATCGGCGTCACGAGCGCATCCGCCACGCGCGCCCGCTCCCGCATCTCCCTCACATCGGCCTCAGTACGCACGATGGCGACATCCGCAGAATGTACCTGCTCGACAAAGACGAGAGGGGCGCCGAGCTTCCGCTCGAGAGCTTCACGACGCTTCTTGACCTCGCGAGGGTCATCTCCCACGTGAAGCGCAAGGTTCCCCTCGGCGACCCCCGTAAAAAGGGCGCGGGCCCCCGAAAAATCGAGGGCCCGCGCCGAAAGTTCGCTGCTCATGGTTCAGCGAAGGAACTGCGGGATATCGAGGTCGTCGTCCGGATTCGCCTCTTGCTTGATGGTGGGCACGTCAGGCACCTGAGGACGCTCGACCTGGACGGCACCCTCCGCCTCCGCCGGGTCTGGCTGCGAGACCGAGGGCTGCTCGGGCTGTGCCTGAGGCGAGCGCGCCGGGATGTATCCCTGGCCCTGCGCGGGTGCCGAAACCCATTCGCGGCTCGAGTGCTGCTGCTCACGCTGCGCGGGCTGCGCGCTCGAGGGCTGCGCCTGGGCCTGCTGCTTCTGCTGCGCGCCTTCCTCGCCACGCTCTGGCTTGGGATCGAAGCCCGCGGCAATGACGGTCACGCGCACCTCGTCACCAAGGGCGTCGTCAATCGCGGTACCAAAGATGATGTTCGCGCTCGGGTGCGCGGCTTCCTGGATCAGGCGTGCGGCATCCGAAACTTCGACGAGGCCGAGGTCGCTACCGCCCTGCACCGAAAGGAGAACACCGTAGGCACCATCGATTGACGCCTCGAGAAGCGGGCTCGAGACCGCGAGCTCAGCAGCCTGGAGGGCGCGGTCGTCGCCGCTCGCGGTACCGATGCCCATGAGGGCCGTACCGGCATCCTTCATGACGCTCTTGACGTCCGCGAAGTCGAGGTTGATGAGACCCGGGGTCGTGATGAGGTCGGTGATGCCCTGAACGCCCTGGAGGAGCACCTGATCGGCAAGCTTGAACGCATCGATCATGGAGACCTTGACGTCGGCAAGCTGGAGCAGCTTGTCGTTCGGAATCGTGATGAGCGTATCGACCTCGGCCTGGAGAGCATCGATGCCGGAATCAGCCTGGGTCGAGCGACGGCGCCCCTCGAACGTGAACGGACGGGTCACGACGCCGATGGTCAGCGCCCCGAGCGAGCGAGCAATCTTTGCCACAACAGGTGCGCCGCCCGTGCCGGTGCCGCCACCTTCGCCCGCGGTCACGAACACCATGTCCGCGCCTTCGAGGGCTTCGGAAATCTCGTCGGTGTGATCCTCAGCGGCCTTGCGGCCAACTTCCGGGTCGGCGCCCGCGCCGAGACCGCGAGTCAGCTCCTTGCCGACATCGAGTTTCACATCGGCATCAGACATGAGCAGTGCCTGGGCATCGGTGTTAATGGCAATGAACTCGACGCCCTTGAGCCCGGATTCGATCATCCGGTTCACGGCGTTGACGCCGCCGCCGCCGACACCGACGACCTTAATGACTGCGAGGTAGTTCTGCGATCCGTCCACGTGGATGTCCTTGCTTTCGTTGCTCCAGCTCCACCCCATCACACTGCCTAGTGCGCCTCCCGCGACCGGCGCGGATAGGACAGAAGAGACATGGGGAGTAAGCGCATTTATCTCGTACTCGACGCTATTGCCTCACAGGCGTCTAGGGCAACATTGTCGAGCGCGTGTCTTACACGAATGTCATTTTCTCGTCACAGCCTCCACGGAACGTGGGAACGACGCGCGTCACGACGCGCTTTCGGTGGCTCTAGCGAATCGTCGGTGCCTCGGGCGAGGACACGTCGATCACCGCGCCGGGCTGGTTGAGGAGTGCTTCGAGGACTCGGGCTTTCAGTTCGGAATCCTCGGGCCCGCCCCACACGACCGTGCGAGGACCGGCCTGCGTTGCGACCTCGAGCGTGACACTGGAGGGAGAATTCGCGGTCGCCTTCGTGAGTGCCGCGCGTAGATTCGGCGGGAGTACGCGCGCGATGTCGAGCAGCGCCGATTCCGTCGCCTCAACATTCGGTGTCGCGGGGTCAACGACCAGCCGGGGAAGACTCGCGGGGTTCGCGGCATTCGCGGGAAGTTTCGCTCCACTGCTATCGACAAGCGAAGTGCTACGACCCGACTCGAGCTGGGCGATCGCGGTGCGCTCAGTGATGACCACGCGGACGGTATTCGGCCAGTGACGAGTAGCCTTCGCGGCCTTCACCCCCTGCACGGCGGACAGGTCCTCCTCCAGCGCATTGAGGTCGGTGAAGGCGAGCGGCTGCCCTTCGCGCGCACTCGCCACCTGCTCGAGTGCGCTCACATCAACGTATGTTGCCCCCGCGACACGCACGTCAGAGACCTTGAGTTGCGGAAGGAAAGCGAGGGCGAGCACCGCAAGCGACAACAGCAACACGAAGGAACCGAGAATGAGGGGCAGCAAGCGTCGGTTTTTCTGCCAGGGCTTTTTCCGCACCCTGCTCGCGAACCTCTTTCCCGCGTGGACAACGGGGCTCTTTCCCGGCGATGCCGTTCGCGCTGTCGCGACGGAAGTCGCGGACGTTCGTGACCGGGCCACCTTCGCCTTCGTCGGTGCCTTTGCGGGCTTCGCCGTCTTTCCCTGCTTCGTGCGCTTCGTGTCGGTCGCACGCTCGGCGGGCTCCGGTGACGTTTCCGTCTTCTGGGGTGTGGCGGGGGAAGTACCGCCGGGTGGGAGAGGCTTCGTGTTCCGACGGTTGCCGAATACACGTTGCGGCTTCTTCCTTTCACCGCGCTTCGGCTGATCCGCTTGTGTGGTGCCGCTCTTACGGCTCTCGTCGACGTTCACCGCCGCCCTGGCTTCGGGGCGCCTTGGGCGCACGGGCCGTTGCGGGCGCTTCGGGGTGCTCATGCGCCGCTCGCTTCAAGGGCCTCGAGCACGCGCGGGCTCACATCCACGATGTCGCCTGCCCCCATCATGAGAATGACGCGGGCATCGCGAGCATGGGAAGCAAGGTAGTCCGGGAGGTCAGCCGCATCGAGAACTCGAGAGCCATCGATGAGGGTGGCGACATCCTCGCTACGAATGCTCGGGTCGAAGTCCTCGCGCGCAGGGTAGATCGGAAGGAGGATCGTCTCGTCGGCAGAGCTGAGCGCCTCGGCGAACTCTCGCGTGAACGCCTTCGTACGGGAGAAGAGATGCGGTTGGAAGACGGCGACGAGTTTCCCCTCCTCCGCGCGTTCACGTCCAGCTGCCAGAGCCGCCGCGACCTCGCGGGGATGATGGGCGTAGTCGTCGATCACGGCCGTCCCGCGAACTTCGCCCGCCACCTGGAAGCGGCGATCCGCACCCGCAAATTCCGCGAGCCCCGTCAGTACTCCCTCACGCGAGATGCCGAGGATATCGAGGGCGGCGAGCACACCGAGCGCGTTCAGCACATTGTGGCGGCCTGGAACGCGCAGCGAGAGGTTGAGGCGTTCCCCGCCTGGGGCCTCGATGTCCACGTGTGCACCGGCGGCGCTCGAGCGATCAGCGGTGATCCGCCACGTCGCTTCGGGATGTTCGCCGTACAGCACCACGCGGTGCCCCGCTGCCCGGGCGTCGCGCGCGAACGCGAGTGAACCGGGGTCGTCGGCGCACGCAACAAGGGTGCCGTTCGTCTCCGCAAGCCGCGCCGCGAATGCGGAAAGCACCGCGCGAAGATTCTCTTCAGTGCCGTGGAAGTCGAGATGGTCGGCCTCGAAGTTGGTGAGCACGAGAACCGAGGGGGCGAAGGCCACAAAGGAACCGTCGGACTCATCCGCTTCTACGACCGCGTACGTGCCCCCTCCCTGGCCCGCGTTCGCCCCCAGCTGGGGGACGGCAGCGCCAACGGCCCAAGCCGGCTCAGCGCCTGCCGCTCGCAAGGCGAGTGTGGCCATCGCACTCGTCGTGGTCTTTCCGTGCGTTCCGGCAACGGCAACGAGTGCCCGATTTTTCAGGAGGCCGGCGAGGCCCGCCGCTCGGTGAATCACCGGAATGTCCAGCTCATGTGCACGGCGTACCTCGGGGTTATCGGCGCGCACGGCCGTCGAGACGATCACGAGGTCGGTGCCATCCTCGATATTGGCGGCGTCAAAGCCAACGGTGATACGCGCACCGAGGTCACGAAGGGGCGGGAGGAAGCGCCCCTCTTGCGACTCTGATCCCGTGACGTCAAATCCCGCCTCGAGCGCGAGGCGCGCAACAGCGCTCATACCCGCGCCGCCAATGCGGATGACGTGGATTTTGCTCACGTGAGTCTTCGGCCAGGCGGCGTCGGTGACGACCGCACCCGGCCTCAGCATCGTGCGTATCTCCCCCGGGGAAAATGGCCGAAGATCGTCGAGAAGATCAGTGGTGGGCATCACTGGGCACCTTCCTTGGGGCGCTGCGTTGCAAGGGCCGGAATCGACGCCGCAATGCGGTCGGCGACCTTCTCGGCGGCATCGCGCTTACCGAGTGCGAGCGCCGCATGTTCCATGCGAGTGCGCACCTCGGTGTCGAGCATGCACTCGGCAACGGTTTCGATGAGAAGTTCGGGAGTGAGAAGGGCGTCCTTAATCATGCGCGCACCGCCTGCCTCGACCATATCGGCGCCGTTGAGCGCCTGCTCACCATTGCCGATGGGGAGGGGAACAAAAAGCGCGGGCAGCCCCACGGCTGCGACCTCGCACACCGTTCCGGCTCCCGAGCGCGTCACCGCGAAGTCCGCCGCGGCGTAGGCATCCTCCATCCCGTTCACGTACTCGACCTGCACGTAGTGCTTCCCGCTCACGGGAATCTTCTTGCCCTTACCCGTCACGTGGAGGATCTGCACCCCAAGCCCCTCGAGCGGCACAATCGCGGAGGTGAGTATTTCGTTGAGGCGTTGCGCTCCGAGCGAGCCTCCCGTCACGAGGAGGGTCGGCATATCGGGGTCAAGACCGAATGACTCGCGTGCCGCCGCACGGCGCGCTTCGCGATCGAGGTGGGCAATTTCCGGCCTCATGGGCATTCCCACCCATTCGGACTTCGAGAGCGGTCCCGACGTCCCACTCATATCGAACGCGGTCATGACGCGCGCGCCAAGCCTTGCGCCGAGCCTATTGGCCATACCGGGCCGCTTGTTCGCCTCGTGAATGAACAGGGGAATTCTCGCGTGCTTGCCCGCAATGTAGGCGGGCGGGCACACGTAGCCCCCGAATCCAGCGACAGCATCAACGTCTTCGTGGCGAATAAACCGGCGAACATCGCCAAGACCGCGCCCGAACTCGCGAGGGAAGCGCAGCGCGGCAGCGTTAGGTCGGCGAGGAAAAGGCACCTTGTCGATCGTGAGCAGCTCAAAGCCGGCGGCGGGCACGAGATCTGCCTCGAGGCCCACTTTCGTGCCGAGAGCCACGACTCTCACGCCTTCGTAACGCTCGGTGAGGGCACGCGCGACCGCGAGCATGGGAGACACGTGGCCAGCGCTTCCGGCTCCCGCCACGAGAACGGTCGCGTTGTTGCGCGCGTAGGTGCTGGCAGTGGAGGTCATGAGCGCGGTCCCTTCCTGGTCAGTTGTGCCGACGCCGGCTTCGCGACAACCGTTGCCGATTTCTTCGAGTAGCGAGCGTGGGCCCGTAGGGCCTCCTTCGCGCCGGGTTCCGACTTTGCGAAGGCGAGCAGCACGCCTAGGGCTAGCATCGAGGCGATGAGCGCTGATCCACCCGCCGACACGAAAGGCAAAGGCACGCCGAGAACGGGCAGGAGCCCCGTCACAACAGCCATGTTCACGAAGGCCTGGGCGAGAATCCATGACGTGATGCCCGCGATCGTGATCTGCACGAACGGGTCGCGAATACGGAACATCATGCGATAGAGAAAGATGGCGAGCAGTGTAAAGAGGAAAACGATCAGGAGGGTGCCAAAGAGGCCGAGTTCCTCGCCGATGATCGAGAAGATAAAGTCGTTGTCGGCCTCGGGGACGCGGCCCCACTTTTGGCGAGATTGCCCGATGCCCACGCCCCACCAGCCACCGGTCGCAAGAGCCATGAGGCCATTGTCGGCCTGGTAGCACGAGTCACCGGCACACTCACCGTGCAGCCAGTTGAGGGCGCGTGCCATGCGATTCGGGCTCGCGAGCACAAGAGCAAGCACGCCAAGGGCGGCGCCGCCACCCGCCACGAGAAACCACCGCTTTGGCACGCCGGCAACCCAAAACGCCCCCGCGGCAAGAATGCCGACCATCATCATCGTGCCGAGGTCACGCCCCAAAATAATGAGACCGAGCGCCGCTCCCGTCCCAACAAAAGCGGTGCAGAGAACTGGAAACTCACGCAGACGGTGACGATTTTTCGACAGAAAAGCACCCAGCCACACCGCGAGCGCGAGCTTGAGAAATTCCGATGGCTGGCCGCGGATGGGACCGACATGAATCCAGTTCCGGTTACCACCCTTACCGAGCCCGAGAGGGGTAAACACGAGACTCTGAAGGAGCAGTCCGAGAAGTAAGAGCGCTGAGGCTACGGCAATGTTCTTGTACCACCTCACCGGGGTGAGGGCTGCAGCGATGAGTAGAACGAGGCCGATGACCGCGAAAACACCCTGGGTCATGAACGACGCATAGGGCGAATGCCCCTTCGCGATATTGGTCACCGATGAGCTCGAGAGCACCATGACGAGACCGATCGTGATGAGGATCCCGCCGATGACGGCGATCGCATAAAAATCAAGAGCAGGTGACTGAAGCCAGCGGCCGAGTGTTGACTTCACTTCCCCGCCGACGTCACCGAGCGGGCGCTGCTCGCTCGGGCGCTGCTTCGCGCGCTCGTTCACGCGCCGCTCCCAAGGCTCCGCGCCGCTTCGGCGAAAAGGTTGCCGCGTTCGGCGTAATTGGCGAATTGGTCGATGCTCGCGGCGGCCGGGGCGAGCAGCACGATGTCGCTGTCGCTCGCGTACGAAGCCGCCGCTTCCACAGCCTTGTGCATGAGGCTACGTGTGTCTTCGCACTCGGCGGGGTCGATCCACACACGGGGAACGTTCGGCGCGTGATCGTCGAGCGCTGTCGTGAACGGTGCGGGGTCGAGCCCGATGAGCACGACGGCTTTGAGGCGCGCGGCTTGCGCGGCGACGAGGCCGTGAAGATCCGCGCCTTTGGCGTCTCCCCCGGCGATCCACACCACGGAGGGTGCGGCGCCGAGCGCTGCGGCAGCCGAATCGGGATTCGTGGCCTTCGAGTCATCAACAAAAGCCACGCCGTCTTTGACATGAACGATTTCGCTGCGGTGCTCCCCCGCACGGTAGGCGGCGAGCCCTTCGCGCACGTGAATCGGCTGTACCCCGAACGAGCGCGCGAGCGCAGCGGCAAAAAGCGCATTGAGAACAACGTGGGGCGGGGCGCCGTGCGGTCCAAGGTGAGCCAGCGTGTCGAGGTTCGCGATCTCTGCCGCCTGCGAGTGCCGATTCTCGCAAAAAGCGCGGTCGACAAGGAGATCCTCCACGATGCCGAACTCACTCGGGCCGGGAGCGGAGAGGCTCACACCGATCGCGCGGCAGCCCTCAACCACGTCGGCTTCTTCGAGGGCGTGAAGCGTGCGCTGGTCGGCCTTGTTGTACAGGCACGCGTGCTGGGTTCCCGCATACACCTTGGCCTTTGCCTCGGCGTAGGCATCCATTCCTCCGTGCCAGTCAAGGTGATCGGCGCCGATGTTGATGATCGCGCTCGAGTGCGCACCGAGATTCTCCGTCCAGTGCAACTGGAAACTCGAGAGCTCGAGAGCAATGGCCTCGAAGCCCTCCGGATCGAGCGCCGCTTCGATCAGGGGAAGTCCCACGTTGCCCGCAGCCACCGCACGCACACCGGCGTTCAGCAAAATCGACTCGAGCATCGTCACGACGGTCGTTTTCCCGTTCGTGCCCGTGACCGCGAGCCACTCAGGGCCATCAGCCTTTTGCATGCGGCGCGCGAGCTCGATCTCCGACCAGATTTCGATCCCCGCGTCCTTCGCAGCGGCGAGGAGGGGGTGGTCCGGCCGCCACCCGGGAGATGTGACAACGACGTCGAACGGGGAGCCGTCGGAATTTTCAGGAAGCGCGCGCGTGTGCTCTTCGCCGAGCAGGATCCGCGCACCGAGAGTCTCGAGAACCTTGGCGCGTTCAAGGTTTGATTCTGAACTCGAAGCGTCTACCGCGGTCACATGCGCGCCGCGCTGAAGTGTTTGGTCCACAATCGCGTACCCCGAAACCCCGAATCCCGTCACGAGGATGCGGGCGCCCGAAACGTCAAGGCCCGGGAAGGGACGCTCGGGAAGTCGCACAGAAGTTTCAGAAGAAGTCACGCGATGACACCTGGCAATAGGTCGAAAACGGATGGATTAGATGAAGCGCAAAGCATCGAGGTAGAACAGGCCGAGGCCGAGCGCCGCGAACATGCCCGCAATGATCCAGAAGCGCACGACGATCGTCACCTCATTCCACCCCTTGAGCTCGAAGTGGTGCTGGAGGGGAGCCATGCGGAACACGCGTTTGCGCGTGAGTTTGAAGCTCGTCACCTGGATGATGACCGAGAGCGAGATGATGACGAAGAGCCCTCCGATAATTCCGCCAACGAGCTGCGTGCGCGACAGGATTGTGAGGGCCGCAAGCACGCCACCGAGGGCAAGCGAGCCCGTGTCTCCCATGAAGATGCGCGCGGGCGAAGTGTTCCACCAAAGGAAGCCCACGCACGCGCCGAGGACCGCGGCAGCGACAATCGCAAGATCAAGCGGGTCCCTCGCGGCGTAGCACGAGCGGAGCTCTTCAACTCCGCACTGCTGGCGCCACTGCCAGAAGGAAATGAGCACGTAAGCGCCCGCGAAGATAATGGTCGCGCCGGAGGCAAGGCCGTCGAGGCCGTCCGTAAGGTTCACGCCGTTGGACCACGCGGCCACAAGGAAGTTCGCCCAAATCGCGAACAAAACGATGCCGAGGGCCGTGCCGGCAAAAGCGAGGTTGAGCCAGGGAATATCTCGCACAAACGAGATATGCATCGACGCGGGCGTGTGCCCCCAGCGGTCCGGGAATTGAAGCGCGAGCACGGCGAAGGCCGTACCGATGAGTCCCTGGCCCACGAGCTTCGCGCGGGGCGAAAGGCCGAGCGACTGTTTTTTCGCGATTTTCGCGTAGTCGTCCATGAAGCCGAGAACGCCAAGCCCCACCATGAGCAGAAGTGCGAGCATGCCCGAAGCCGAGGGGGCTCGAAGAATACTCAGGTGACCGACCGCGTACCCGAGGAGGGTCGCGAGGATGATCATGACGCCGCCCATCGTGGGGGTTCCGCGCTTCGTGGCGTGCGTTGTGGGGCCGTCGTCTCGCACGAACTGGCCATACTGCTTCTTCACGAGGAAGCGAATGTACAGCGGGGTAAGAGAGAACGAGAGCACCGCGGCCAAGGCCCCGGCGACCAAAATTCCGATCATTCCTTCTCTCCTCGGTTATCCGCCTTCGTGGACTCGGCTCCCCACGCACGCACGAGAGATTCGCCGAGCTTCGCGAGGCCCGCACCGTTGGACGACTTGAGCAAAAACGTGCTCTCGGGCCTCCTCAATGTTTCTAGCACAGCGGGAGCATCCTCGAGGCTTTCGACATACACGGCCCCCTCGTGTTCACCGCGGGTTTCGGTCACACCTTCGTAGATGTCCCGTGCTCCCTCACCGACCGTGACAACCACATCGATCCCGCTGCGGGCAGCATAGGCGCCTATATCGCGATGCGCTTTCGCGCTTTCGTCCCCGAGTTCGAGCATCTCGCCGAGCACGGCAATCGTGTGGCGCTCACGACCGAGAACCGCAAGCGCATTAAGCCCCGCGCGCATCGAATCAGGATTCGCGTTATACGCATCGTTGATGAGCGTCACTCCTTTTGGCAGCTCACTCACCTGCATGCGTCCCGGGGAACGCTGCTCGGCGGCGTTGAGGCCCGCGGCAATCTCCTCGAACCTCACGCCCACCGCGGAAGCAGCAGTGGCTGCCGCAAGCGCGTTTTTCACGTGGTGTTCTCCCGTGAGAGTAAGCGCGATAGGCAGCTCGCTGCCGCCCATGTAGAGCGTGAAGCTCGCACGCGCCAAGGCATCGAGCCGCACGTGATCGGCATAGGCCTCGGCCAAACTGTCGTTCAGGGAGAAATGCGCGAGATGCGCTCGCGTGCGAGTTCCCATCGCCTTCACTCGAGCGTCGTCGGCGTTGAGAACTGCCGTTCCGCTTTCCTCAAGCGCTTCCACGAGCTCCCCCTTGGCCCGCGCGATGTTCTCCACACCGCCGAACTCACCAACGTGGGCGGAGCCAACATTGAGAACGACAGACACATCCGGGCGCGCGATATCCGTGAGGTGGCTGATATGCCCGATACCCCTTGCTCCCATTTCAAGGACGAGAAAGCGCGTCGTCTCTGTCAGCTCAAGGACCGTGAGCGGAAGGCCTAGCTCATTATTGCGGCTGCCCACGGGGGCAATCGTTTCTCCTACGGGTGCAAGGATCGCGTGCAGCAGATCCTTCGTACTCGTTTTCCCGTTGGAGCCGGTCAACGCAATAACGATGGGCGGCTCAGCACTTGCGCGCGCGCTCTCAAGTTCGTGACGGGCGAGGATGTCGAGAGCAGCGAGCGGATCCTCGACCTGAATCGCGGGGAGGGCGAGGGCCTGATCCGTTTTCGTCACGAGCGCCGCGGCAGCACCGCCCTTTTCGGCCGCGCTCACGAAGTCGTGGCCGTCGACGTGCTCGCCCTCGAATGCCACGAAAAGATCACCTGAATCGATGACGCGCGAATCGACGCTCGCCTTTCCGTGCACACACTCCTCCCCCGTCGCGCCCCCAACGAGGCGGCCACCCACGAGGCGCGCGATTGCCCCTGTCGTCGTCTTACGCATCGTGCTCCTCCTTCATCGTCCTGGTGGCGTTCCTCTTCGCCCATGTACGAAGCGCATCGCGCGCGTGCACGCGATCATCAAAGTCGATCGTGCGATCTGCGAGCACCTGCCCGCTTTCCGCTCCCTTTCCCGCGATGAGCACAACGTCATTGATCTTGGCCTCACCGATGGCTCGTGCGATCGCCTCGGCTCGATCACCAACGTTCTCGACTCTCGCGCGAGAGCCCTCCGGGATTCCCGCAAGCACGTCCTGCCTAATCAACGCGGGCTCCTCATCGCGCGGGTTGTCGTCCGTCACGAACACGCGATCCGAAAGTCGCGCCGCGACTTCCCCCATAAGTGGCCGTTTCAGCGCATCGCGGTGCCCCCCAGCACCAAAAACTGTGACGATTTCCCCCACGTTCTCAAGGGTGTGGAGAGTCTCGAGGGCGTGCTCGAGCGCATCGGGCGTGTGCGAATAGTCCACGACGACACGCGGGCAAGCGTCGGACTGGCCGACCCTTTCCATGCGACCGGGCACCGTGCCCGCGGCCGCGAGCGCCGTGCGAACCTTCTCGCCCTCACAACCGAGCGCACGAAGCACAAGGGCAACCGCGAGAGTGTTGGCGACATAGTGGGTGCCGGGGAGTGCACTTTCGAGCGTGAACGGCGCACCTTCCGACGGCTGCACCGTAAACACCGTGCCATATTCACCGCGATTGATTTCTCCGACCGTGAAATCTGCTTCGTGCCCGTACGCCGAGTACGTGGTGACCGGTATCGTGGCCCGTTTGGCGAGCCGGCGCCCCCATTCGTCGTCAACGCACACGATGCCGCGCCTCGCATGCACGGGGGTGAAAAGCGATGCCTTTGCCTCGAAGTAGTCCTCCATGTCTTTGTGGAAGTCGAGGTGATCCTGGCTGAGATTAGTGAAAACCGCGACGTCAAACGAGACTCCCGCGACCCTGTGGAGAACCATGGCGTGACTCGAAACCTCGAGCGCAGCGGAAGTCATTCCTTCGTTCACCATGTGCCGCAAGAGCGCGTGCACGTCGGTGGCTTCGGGGGTTGTGCGCTCCGTGGGAATCTTTTCCTCGCGCCCGCCCGCCCACGCGAGGAAGGTGCCGTTCGTGCCAACAATGCCGGCATTCTCGCCAAGCTCCTGAAGCGTGCGCGCACACATCGTCGTCACGGAAGTCTTCCCGTTCGTGCCAGTCACGCCGACAAGCGGAATCTCGTGCGAAGGCTTCCCGTACACAAGATTCGCGGCAAAGCCCGCGAGCGCTCGAGGATCCTCGCAAAGCAGAAGCGCGCACTGAATTTCTGGGTGATCGGTACTCACGATCGAAGCTCCCGCTTCGTCCGTGAGAATCGCGCGGCAGCCCTGCGCGAGAGCCGCTCCAGCGTAACTCGCGCCGTGGGCGTTCTCGCCCTGGACCGCAACGAAAAGGGCCTTCTCCCCCGCCTTGCGGGAATCGATCGTGACGCTCGAAATCGGCACGCTCTCACCGCGCAACTCGAGCGCTCCCGACCCCGGGGCGCCCTCGAGTTGGCGAGCGAGGTCTCCCAGCATGAGATTGGTGCGAGCACTCACGACTTTCACTTCCATTCGTTTTCAAGTTCGGTACCGGGGTGCCCCGAAGGGGCGATCCCGCGGCGTTGCAGGGCGTAACCGAGAAGCTCCGAGACGGCAGGACCCGCAACCGTTGAGCCGGACTGGAACCCGTTGATCCCGTACACGAACACGCCCACTACGAGCTGCGGATCGTCCATGGGTGCCATCGAAATGAACGAAGACGTGTAGGTTCCGCCAGGGACCTGTGCCGTTCCCGATTTTCCGCCAACGGCGTATCCTTCAACGCTGCCCGCGGCCTTGCCGTTATCGTCGATATCGTTATCCATAAGATCGCGCATTGTCGCAGCCGTGTCGCTTGAGACGACGCGCGTGTGCTCACCTTCCGGCTCGGGGGTGAAGGAGTCGTCCGTTCCCACCCGCCCTTTGACGATGCGAGGCTCGATGCGCACGCCATCGTTGCCGAAGGCGCCCACGGCCGAGACTATCTGCAGCGCCGTAACGGCATAGCCCTGACCGAAAGCGGTCGCGTATTGCGTGCGACCACGCCAGTCCTTCGCGGGGTGCAGGATTCCCGCGGATTCTCCGGGAAGGTTGATATTCGTTTTCGCGCCAAACCCGAAACCCCGCAAGTACTCCTCGCGCTTCTCGTTCGGGATCCTTCGTGAAACCTCAACCGTACCAACGTTCGAGCTGTACTTGAGCACTCCGGCAAGCGTGTAATAGCGCTCGGGGTGCTCGTGCGAGTCCTTGATGCTCTCCCCGCCGAAATCCTTTCGGTACGGGATCGAGAAATGATCGTCGACCTTTGCCTTCCCCTCGTTGATCACCGACGCCATGGTGAAAAGCTTGCCCGTCGAACCAGGCTCGAAAACATTCGAGATGGATTGATTGCCGCGATACTTCGCGTCAGTCGCGCCGGGATTGTTCGGGTCGTACGTGGGGTAGTCGGCAAGGGCGAGCACGTGGCCGGTTTTCGGGTCAATCACGACGGCAGCACCGCCGTTACCTCCAAAATCCTTAACCCGCTGCGCAAGAATCTCCTGCGCACGGTATTGAAGGTCTCTATCGATCGTCAGTTCAATACTCTCGCCATCGATCGCAGCCTTCTCGCTGACCTGCGCCGAGGGGATCAATTGCCCACCTGCACCGCGCTCATACTGACGCTCGCCATCGGTTCCGCGCAGGATCTCGTCGAAGGAGAGTTCGGCGCCCGCGAGGGCCGTACCGTCCGAACCCGTGAAGCCCACGATATTGCCCGCAACTTGGCCCGCCGGATACAAACGCTCGGCAACCCGCTCGGATGTCACGCCACCGATGCGAAGCTGCTTGACGGCAGCTTCGACCTCGGGGCTCACGTCCTTGGCAAGGATCGTGTACCCCGACTTGCCCGTGAGTTTCTGTTCGAGCTCATCAACGCTCATCGACAGTAGCGGTGAAAGTTCCATCGCGACCGCCTTCACGCCCTTGACCTGCGCGGTTTGGGACTTTTCGCGGTAACTGGGCATCTGCCGCTGATCCACGATGATGGTATAGCGTTCGGTGCTCGTGGCGAGCACCTCGCCGTTCGCATCAAGAATGTCGCCGCGAAGCGCCGGCACTCGCTCGGTGTGGAGGCGATTCGCGCGTGCCTCAGCCGCTAACTGAGCAGAATTAATCCCCTGGATCCACACGAGGCGCATGCTGATCGCAAGGGCGGCGATGAGCATGAGCACCACGATCACGCTGTGACGGCGATGCGGCTCGTCACCATTGCGGCGCGGACGCGCTCCCGCTCCCGACTTTCGAGGAGCGTGAGAACGCCCGTCACGCACTTTGCGCGGCGGGCGGCTACGTGAGTCTCGAGGCACACGAGAATCCGGCACGTTTAGCGCGCCCTCTCATTACCCATGCCGTAATCGTAAAGATTCTTAGGCGCTTTCGCGACGTGCGGAACGAGCACTGTCGCCCCCTGAGCCGCGGCTGCCGGCTCGCCGATAATGCTTCCGTTTGCGAGGTCAATGTAGGCAACTTTTCCCGCGGGCACCATTCCCAGTTCGCGCGCCTGACGTTCAAGCTCTTGAGGTGTTCCGAGTAGATCCGTCTTTTCCTCGAGCACCTGGGTCTGCTCGCTCAGCTCACGAGATTCCCGCTGGAGCTTCGTCACCTCGTAGCTCATGTTCGTCATCGAAATATTGAGCATAAGGGTCGCGATCACGGCAGTGAGCAGCACGAGCGTGCACAGCACCGTGAAGGGGAGAGAGCTGCGCTGGATATTCGGGCGCGCGACAAGCGCGAGGTTCGCTGATCGCGCGTGCGCGGGAGCGATGCCGGCACGCCTGCGGGAGGCGGGGGTAGCTGCGAGCTGTGCCATGGCTATGAAATCTCCGGTGGTGTCGTGCGTTCGATGGCGCGCAAGCGCACGCTCGCCGAACGCGGGTTGGTTTCTTGCTCGCGTGCGGGCGCCTTCATGGCTCCACGCTTGACGAGCGAAAAGTTCGGGGCAAACTCTGCGAGGTCAACGGGAAGGCCCGCGGGAGTTTTCGAGGTGCTCGCCGCCACGAAGGCTTCCTTGACCATGCGGTCTTCGAGCGAGTGGTAAGACTCGATGACGAGCCGACCGCCGAGCGCTAGTGCGCCGAGCGCATTGTCGAGGGCGTCGCGAAGGATATCGAGCTCCTCGTTCACGGCAATCCGCAGCGCTTGAAACGTGCGCTTGGCCGGGTGGCCACCCGAGTGGAGGGACTTCGCGGGCAGGGACCGCTCGATCGCGCTCACAAGCTGGGGCGAACGCTCAAAGGCCTCCGACGCTCGCTCTTGCACAATTGTGCGTGCGATCCGCCTCGAGAATTTTTCTTCTCCATAGCGGTACAGGATGTTCGCGATGTCCTGTTCGCTCCACGTGTTAAGAATGTCCGCGGCGGTAAGCGAGTCGCCGTCGGGATTCATGCGCATATCGAGAGGAGCGTCAACGCTGTAGGCGAAACCGCGCTCGCGTGTATCAATCTGAAAACTCGAGAGACCGAGGTCCATGAGGATACCGTCGGCCTTCTCACGCCCCGCTTCCGCTAGCGCCTCCACGATTCCGTCGTAAGTGGTGTGCACGAGTGTGAAGCGCCCGTCGAAGCCTTCCTGGATCAGGCGCTCGCGAGCGAGGCCGAGCGCTGCTGCGTCACGGTCGATCCCCACGAGGTGGGTGTTCGGAAACGCCTCGAGAACAGCACACGCGTGTCCCGCCATGCCGAGGGTGCAGTCCACGTAGGTGGAGTTCGCGCGCTCGAGTGCGGGGCGTAGGAGCTCGAGGCACTCCTCGCGCATCACGGGTGCGTGAAGCTGGGATGCGTCCATCGTGCCTCCCCTCGCTCGCTATCACCATTCGGCGTCGGTTTCCTGATCGTTTCGCGGGTGACGTCATACCGTCAGACATCTCCTCGCTTGCGTCCCGCCACCGGGGAAGATGCGTCGGGGCGCAAGCGAAGAGATGCCTCGCGGCACGTCGTCTAGAACAAACCTGGAACGATCTCGGTTGCCGTTTGAGCGAAGGCCTCCTCGGTCTCTCCCAGATATGTCTCCCACGCTTCGCTCGACCAGATTTCGATGCGGTTGCCGGCACCAATAACCGTGCATTCGCGATCGAGCCCCGCGTATGAGCGAAGGTGCGAAGGAATGGTCACGCGGCCCTGCTTATCCGGCACGACGTCTTCCGCTCCCGAGAGGAGCACGCGAAGGTAGTCGCGCGCATCCTTGCTCGTGACCGGCGCCTGGCGCAACTGCTCGTGAAGGTTCTCGAACTCCCGCATCGGGTACACCGTCACGCAGTGTTCCTGACCTCGGGTCATCACGAGCCCCGCCGCGAGCTGGTCGCGAAACTTTGCCGGAAAGATGAGCCGCCCCTTGTCGTCGAGCTTGGGCGTGAAGGTGCCAAGGAACATGGGCACCTCCATTCCCCGTCTCGATCCGGGTGGACCTCTCCTTACGCCCCCACTTTACCCCACTTCCCACCACAAACAACACCCCATTCACTACATCGTCGTCAATTCGGTACAAAAATGCAGGCCAGAGAGGTGGAGGTAAGTGGAGGAGATTCGTCGCACAACCCTCTCAAGGGCCACGATTGGAGGGATTTCCCAGGGAAAACCCGTCAAACGAATCGCCGGATCCAAGCACCCCACAGGCCCGGCTCACCCACTAAACATGCAGGTCAGTACGCATTTTTCGGGTCACATAAGGCTCCGCGCGCCTGTCGGAGGAAACGCGGCGGGGTGAGGTGGTGGAGGAAAGTGGAGGCAGTGGAGGGAAGTGGAGGTGGTGGAGGAAAGTGGAGGCAGTGGAGAGAAGTGGAGGTGGTGGAGGAAAGTGGAAGCCGCGGATGGGCATCGCTCGCAGAGGGGCATCGAGGTTGAGAAAGCTGCAGGGGCACGCCCGAAATCACGATCTCGACGTGAGTGTCCAACACCCTCAAAAAGAGCAAGCGCTGATGGGGGCTGATTCAGCACCCGCGCTTATCGCCCGGGTTTCACGCTTATGGCTAGCGCTCGCGCCCGCGTTCGTCCCATCGCTGCTCGAGCTTCTTCATGAAGCTCGACTGTGCCTTCGAACCTTTTGCGCCTCGCTTCGAGGCCCCATAAGTAAAGGACGGGTGCATACGGCGCGGATCATCCAAGGGGATCTGTTTTGGCGATTCCGATGAGAGGCACACAAACGCGCCCACCACCATCACGACGAAGGCGAGAACGCCCAGCCACACCGCGGGAAGTGACACCGCGAAAATGAGGAGTGCGAGACCGGCGACGATAATGCCACCGCCGAGGGCAACCCGGCGGGTATTGAAGGACGACGATTTTTCGGGCTCACCGAACTGGTGCGCGAGCGTGGGATCATCACTCGAGAGCTGCTTCTCGAGCTCATCGAGAATCCTCTGCTCCTTTTCGGAGAGTGGCATTGGTGCCTCCTTACACCGAGGTACAGCGGGCCCTACGAAAGCGCGAGGATGAGGGGTGCTGCTCGGCGGATCGTCGTGGTCTCAGTGTAGGCAGCAAACCTGAGATTTTCGAAACCGCGTTCACCTAGGAGCACACGGCTTCAGGCATCGCCATTGCCCGAGTCAGTGCCGTCTTTCGCCTCGAGATCGCGTTTTTCGAGGCCCGATGCGCGAGCGAGTGCGCTCACCCCAAAGCGTTCCCGGGCACGATCCATGGCCCGATCCACTTCGCCCCACGTTGCAGATCGCCCTTCGAGATCGCCCTGCGCATGGACGCTCGAGGCGAGAACGAGATGCTCCGCTCGAACCCCGAGCAAACGCACGGAACCTACGCCCGCGAGTGCCCGCTCACACACCACGAGGGCACGCTCACGAAACTCCTCACTTTCGTACACCGGGACGGGGAAGCTCCCCGTGCGCGTGAGAGTCGACCAATCGGGCCGGCGAACCTTGA
Source organism: Dermabacter sp. HSID17554 (assembly GCF_003989295.1). Classification (NCBI taxonomy): domain Bacteria; kingdom Bacillati; phylum Actinomycetota; class Actinomycetes; order Micrococcales; family Dermabacteraceae; genus Dermabacter; species Dermabacter sp. HSID17554. The sequence continues at coordinate 51,755 of NZ_RBLW01000006.1, forward strand.
TCGAGACGCTTTTCGCAGCCAACCCGCGAGTGCGCAGCCGATAAGACACTTCATCTGCCATGCTCGTTGCGATCGAGCGAAGGCGCACCGGATCGGCGATATCGGTCGAGAATGTGCGCTCCTTGCCAATGCTCTTGTCTTTTGCATTCGCCCCCACGGGCCGCGAATCCTCCCCGCGCGCAAGCGCGAGCAACGCGGGAGCGCCGGAGCCCACAGCCCTGTGCACAACGCTCGGCGGGAGCGCCGCAAGTTCGCCGACGGTTGCCACGCCCAGATTCGTAAACTTCTTTTGCGCAACGGGCCCCACGCCCCCGATGGCAGAAAGCGGCAGTGGTGCGAGGAACGCGGCGGTGCGTTCAGGCTCGACCACGTCAATCCCGTGGGGCTTCGCGCGCGACGAGGCGATCTTCGCGACAGACTTCGAGATTCCCACACCGACGGAGCAGGTCAAATGGACCTCGTCCCACACGGCCTGGCGGATGGCCCTCGCGATTTCCTCTGGAGCGCCAAGGAGCCGCTGCACACCGGAGATATCGAGGTAGGCCTCGTCAACGCTCACAGCTTCCCGAAGCGGCGTGAAACGATCGAGCACCGCCATGATCTGTGCGGAAACCTCACGGTAATGCGCGTGACGGCCGGGCAAGACGATGAGGTCAGGACAGAGCGTGCGCGCCCGGCTCATAGGCATCGCCGAGTGCACGCCGTACCGGCGAGCTTCGTAACTTGCCGTCGCGACGACGCCTCGGGGGCCGTCCCCTCCCACCGCAAGGGCACGGCCTCGAAGGCGCGGATCATCGCGAACCTCAACAGAGGCGAAGAACGCATCCATATCGACGTGGGCGATGGCGCGCGGCCACGGCTCAATAGGCACGCTCTCACCTCCTCACACTCGAAGGTTAACCCTACGCGTTTAGGCGGCGAGAGCCTCGAGACCAAGGAGTTCCTCCTTGACCTCGTAGAGATAGGCGAGGGTTTGCTCGGCGTGTTCACGAACATCCCGCTCGCTGATCGCCTCCGTTGATTCCCAGTACGAGCCGGCGGTGCGGCGAAGTTCCACGAAGCGCGCGGCCTCGCGTGCGCGCACGCGATGCACGCCTCCCATGCGCTCGAGCGCCTGCCACACGTTGAGTGGGAGCTTTCGCTTTCGTTGCGCATTTGCGCGCTCAATCGCAAGCCCCGCGACCTTGAGCGCCGCGCGGTGGACGCGCTCGAAGCGCTCCGCCACGTTCATCTCCCCCTCGGCGCTGCTCTCGCGAATGTCGGTTTCAAGAGCGTCGAGCCGATCAAGGCTCGCATTGAGCTGCCGAATTTCCCTGAGCGCCGAAGGCGCCGCTGAGGTCAAGGTGAGTTGTGGTGTCGATGTCATGCTGCTTCCCCTTTCTCGACACTCACGACAATAGAAAGGGGGTGAGACATTTAAACTCGAGTCATGGCACGCAACCGTCGACCCAACCGCCTTCCGCTTACCCTCCCCTTCTTTGAGGACATCGACACGACTTTCGGGATCGTACGCCTTGAGCCAGAAACAGACGGCTCCTACACCGTGATCATCGACGGTATGGAGAGCTCCCACATCCACCCCGACCCCGAGAACCTCGTATTCGAGTACATGAGGTGGATCGCCTCAATAATCACGACAACCTACCCGAGCGAAAGCCCGCTCAACATCGCCCACCTCGGAGGCGGCGCCGCCTCGCTCCCCCGCGCACTCGCGCACCACTTCCCCCATTCACGCAACTCCGTGGTCGAGCTCGACGCGAAACTCATCAGCCTCGTTCGGGAATGGGTCGACCTCCCCGCCTCTCCACGCGTCGCCATCCGCGAAGGTGACGCCTTCACCGTTCTCCCCACGCTGCGCTCGGCGCGCTTCGACATCGTGATCCGCGACGTGTTTTCCCATTCCCGCACGCCACTTCCCATGCGCAGCCTCGAGGCAGGGCGCGAGCAGCGCCGCATTCTGAAGGACGACGGCATGTTTCTCGCGAACATCGCCATGGATCGTGACCAGCGCGAACTCGCCGACGAGATCGTCACCCTTCGCGAGGCCTTCGGCGACATCGAGCTCATTGCTGAGCCAAGCGCTATAAAGAAAAGGCGCCGTTCAAACTGCATTGCGGTCTACACCCCCGGCGGGCTGAGCGCCGCCGCGCGCCGCGCGATTCGAACCGACGCCGTCACCGTACGCACGCTGGACCAGAAAACCGTCGATCGGCTCGCGAGCGGGGGAACCATCGTCGAGCTCGGCGACGATGCGGGAGCGGCAACCGTCGGACATTAAAAAAGTTCCGCACCCGAAACGGGTGCGGAACGAAAGCCTCGTGAGGCGAGCTTACGCGAGCGAGCGCACGTGCGCGGCCTGCGGTCCCTTGTCGCCGTCGACGACCTCGAACTCGACGCGCTGGCCCTCGTCGAGCGTACGGAAACCATCCATGTCGATGCTCGTGTGGTGAACGAACACATCGGCGCCGCCGCCATCAACCTCGATAAAGCCGAAACCCTTTTCGGCGTTGAACCATTTAACTGAGCCCTGTGCCATGCGTGGACTCCCCTTACTTCTCGTACCAAATTGCGCATAAACACGCGCAGCCACCATCATTCCACGCCATGCACATGCGTACACAGTTTCCACTCAGCGTGTCGGCGCCATTCTCCACTTCGATAGCCGCGGCAACCTTAGGTTGGAACGCTCATGAAAAGCGACCATAATGGAATGTCGCTTATGCCCCGCACGGGGCATGCAAGTGGATCATGTCCCATCCTGGAAGGACCCCACGTGGCTTCCTCTGACGAGCAGATCGCCCTCGAACAGCGCTACTCCGATCGAGTCTATGCACGCATCGACGAACAGATTGCGCGCCTCGAAACACAGCATTCAAGCGTGATTGGCGCTCAAACGGCGAGCACCCACCAAAACCGCAGCGAGCGGGATTCCTTCGCCACCTTCTACGAGGACCGCATCGGGCTCCTCAGGTCGGTTTCGTCAAACGCCATTTTTGGCCGGCTCGATAGGTCCGACGCCAGCCGGCACTACATCGGCCGCATCGGGGTGTTCACTGCCGAAGGCACACAACTTCTCGTTGATTGGCGCGCACCTGCCGCCGCCGCGTTTTATCAGGCAACGCCCAAGTGTCCGGGCGGGGTGCGGCTTCGCCGCCATCTCGTGACGTCAGGGCGCACCGTCGTGGACATTGAGGACGACGTTCTCGACGGCTCGCTTCTTGACTCGGATGAGCACCATTCGAGCCTCCAGGGCGAGGGTGCTCTCCTCGCGGCCGTCTCCGCGAAACGCACTGGCCGCATGGGCGACATCGTCGCCACCATTCAGGCCGAACAGGATCGCATCATCCGCCACGAAACCCGCGGCGCACTTGTTGTCCAAGGCGGCCCCGGCACGGGCAAAACCGCGGTTGCTCTCCATCGCGCTGCCTACCAGCTCTACACCCACCGCAAGAGGCTCGAACACTCGGGTGTACTCATCGTTGCTCCTACGCGCGGGTTCCTCCGTTACATCGAGCGCGTGCTCCCGAGTCTCGGCGAGACAGGCGTCGTGACGCTCACACCAGGCGAACTCGTTCCGGGCGTACGGGCTGACAAGCGCGACCGTGAGGAAGTCGCGCGTGTGAAGGGATCTCTCGCGATGACGAAAGTTCTGCGTCGCGCGATCAAGGCGCGCCAGCAAATCCCCAAAGCTCCCATCGATCTCAACATCGACGGCGTGCACATCACTCTTACGCCGAAGGATGTGCGCGCTGCACGCGCCGAGGCCCGTGCCACCGGCAGACCGCACAATCTCGCGCGCACGACCTTCGTGCGCGCTGCACTTGAGCGCCTCGTGGAAACCTATTGCGCGGAGCTCACGCGCCTCGAGCGGCCGTGGGCTGAGGAAGATCGCGCGGACCTCCTCCATGACCTGCGCACGAACCACGACGTCAAGGTCGCGCTCAACCGCTGCTGGCTGCCGTACAGCCCGCAGTCCTTCGCCCGTTCGTTCTTCGCGAGTAAGGATCGGCTCGTACACGCCGCCGGCGAGCACATGAGCGCACGCGAAGCAAAGCTGCTGCATCGCTCGAAGGACGCCGAATGGACCGTCGACGATGTCGCTCTGCTCGACGAGATTGCCGAACTTCTTGGCGACGACGACAGTGCAGCGCAGCGCGAACAGGACAAGGCCCGCGCTGCCGAACGCTCGAACCTCGAATACGCCGAGAAAGTTTTGAGCATGATCGACTCCTCCGAAGGCATCGTGAGCGCAGCTGAGCTCGCGGCTCAGGTGGGCGCCCGACGCGATGGCCGCTCTCTTGCGGAGAAAGCCGCAGCGGATCGCGCATGGACGTACGGCCACATCGTCGTTGATGAAGCGCAAGAGCTCTCCCCCATGATGTGGCGCGCGCTCATGCGCCGAAATCCCACGAAATCGTTCACGATCGTGGGCGATGTTGCTCAGACCTCTTCAATTTCGGGGGCTGACTCGTGGGACTCGGCGCTTTCGCCGTTTATCGACGATCGCGCGTGTATCGAGGAACTTACGGTCAACTACCGCACGCCTTCGCGCATCATGCGCCACGCTTCGTCGCTCGCCGCCGCTCACGGACTCAGCGTGACGGAAGTAAGGAGTGTGCGTAAGGGTGAGCATGATGTGCGATTCATCGAGGCGCCCGAGGCCGGCCTCGTAGAAAAGACCCTCGTCGAAGCCCGCACCCTCGCTGACCTCACCCGCGGCCGAGTCGCGATTCTCTGCCTCGATGACCATCTCGATGCTGTGCTCGCGGGTGCCTCCAGCCTTTTCGGCGATGCAGCCGTGGGGCGCGGATCAGTGGGTATCGACCGGGAAGTGTCGGTCATGACTCCCACGGATGCCAAGGGCCTCGAATTTGACGCCGTCGTGATCGTGCAGCCCCGTGAGATTCTCGAAAGTCACGCTCGCGGCGCGAATGATCTCTACGTCGCACTCACGCGCCCAACGCAGGCGCTTAGCGTGGTCTACGCAGGCGATTTGCCCGCCGGTCTCCAGCCGTAACGGCGCGCCTCGCGCACACCCGCGTAAACGGGCATAAAAGAACCGATGGCCGCGGCTTCCCCTCCGCGACCATCGGCCAAGAAAATCATACAGGGTTTTTGGAGGGCCCCCGACCACTTTCACAGGAATCTCAGGCTTCGCGGTTCCGCTTCTAGCGCGGTGAAGAATCTTCGCTCTCGGCTCGCAGCTCTTCAATGGCCGCCTCGAAGTCTTCAAGGCAATCGAATCCGCGGTACACGCTCGCAAAGCGCAAGTAGGCAACGAGGTCAAGTTCCTTGAGCGGTTGAAGAATCGCGAGGCCCACGTCGTGAGCATCGATCTCGGAGACGCCCTTGAGGCGAATCGCTTCCTCAACGCGCTGCGCTAGCACCGCGAGTTGGTCGTCGGTCACCGGCCTCCCCTGGCAGGCCTTCCGTACCCCCGAAATCACTTTCGATCGCGAGAACGGTTCGCTCACTCCGGAGCGCTTGTGCACGGCGAGCGACGCCGATTCCGTTGTACTGAAGCGCTTATTGCATGCAGGGCACTGCCGACGGCGGCGGATGGTCATGCCGTCGTCAGCGGTTCGCGAGTCCACAACGCGCGAATCTTCATTCCTACAAAAAGGGCAATGCACCCCGCAATTCTACCAGGGTGCCTGCCAACAGGCGCCATGCGGCCGGGGCCTAAAGGTTCGGGAGGGCGAGCTCCTGACCCGGATGGATCACCGATCCTTCGAGATTGTTGATGTCCTGGACGAGCATGAGGTAATCACGCACATCAGTTCCTGCGGGCGCGCTGCTCGACGCGATACCCCAGAGGCTCTGCCCCTCCTCAACTCGGACGGTCGTGTATGCCATTGCGCCATCGTCGCCCGCGGCCGCGGAGGGCGAGAGCGCGACTGCGCCGGCAACGAGAATGACGGCGGCAAGGACGAAGGTGACCAGTGCGACGACGGCGACACGGCCACGGCGCGTAAGACGAAGACGAACATTCTTTCGAACCGGCTGGGCGCTATACGTAGAAGTGCTCATTTTTAGAATCCTTGTTCGATTGACGACATGACGAGCGTACGATCAAGCGTTCGAAAAAGTCAAGACATTTTCGAACACCTGTTTGGAACAAGCGTTCTGTTCCGGTACCTTTGAGGTACGCCTCCACTCAACAACGGGGGTGAGACATTTAAACTCGCCCCACCGAAAGGATCGGCGCATGGCCTCCTCTGCACACGGCTCCTCAGCCGGCTCCCCGGCTCTCACCGAGCGCCAGCAGCGCATCCTCGACACGATCGCGCGGTCCATTCGCGCGAACGGATACGCACCCACGATGCGCGAAATCGGTGAAGCCGTCGGCCTTCAGTCGCCGTCGTCGGTCTCACATCAGCTTTCCGAGCTTGAACGCAAGGGCTATATCCGCAAAGACCCGAAACGCCCTCGCACGCTTTGGCTCGTCGATATGGACGATGAGGGTGACCCACTCCCGAGCGAGTACGACGCACCGGGCTCCCCCGCCGTCAACGTCCCGCTCGTGGGCACGATTGCCGCAGGAATCCCGATCACCGCGGAAGAACAGGTGGAGGACGTCTTCGCCCTACCCGCGCAGCTCGTGGGTGATGGGGAGCTCTTCCTTCTCAAGGTCCAGGGCGATTCGATGATCGATGCCGCTATTTGCGACGGCGACTGGGTCGTTGTGCGCCAGCAGAAAGTGGCGGAAAAAGGCGAAATCGTCGCGGCCATGATCGACGGCGAGGCGACCGTGAAAACCTTCGCCCGCAGCGATGGCCACGTATGGCTCATGCCCCACAACCCGGCCTTCACACCAATCCTCGGCGACGAAGCCGAAATCCTCGGCAAGGTCGTCGCCGTTCTCCGCTCGGTCTAGTCCTCGGTCTGATCCGCAGCTACTCGGAGAGCTCGGAGCGCAATCGTTCGAGCGCGGCAATCGCCACTTCGGGCTCACGCGTGGCCCACAGCGGCGGGATCGCCTGGCGAATCGCCGAACCGTAGGACTTCGTGGCGAGCCGCGAGTCGAGCACCGCAACCATCCCGCGATCGGTTTCCGTGCGGATCAGGCGCCCCGCGCCCTGTGCCATGCTCAACGCCGCGGATCGCACTGCAACCTCGTAAAAACCATTGCGTCCGAGCCGTGCAAGCCGCTCCTGACGCGCTGAAGCGAGCGGGTCATCCGGCCGTGGGAACGGTATCCGATCAATGAGCACGAGCCGGCACGCCTGCCCCGCAACGTCGATGCCCTGCCAGAAGGTCCGCGTTCCAAAAAGGCACGCGTCACGGTTTTCTCGGAACCTCGCCGCGAGCGCCGCGTTCGAATCTTCCCCCTGGAGCAGCACTGTTCGGCCCGTCATCCGTCGGACATACTCCGCGGCTTCCTCAGCTGCTCGCCGAGACGAAAAGAGCCCAAGCGCCCCACCCCCGGAGGCTTCGATGAGTTCGACGATGTGCTCGAGCATCTCACTCGAGGTGCCGTCGCGACCCGGAGCCGGCAAATGGGAGGCGACATACAGAATTCCCTGCCGCGCATAGGCGAATGGCGAACCAACATCGAGCGCCGACCACCACTCGCGCGGCCCTTCTCCACTGCTCACTCCCACATCACTCTCGAGCTCCGCCCGCTTCTCACCGCGAAGCCCGAACGAGTAAGCGGCGCTATCGAACCGCCCGTTGAAGGCGAGCGTTGCCGAGGTGAAAATGGCGGTGCGCTCATCGAGGATGCCGTGCTTGACGAGGCCCGCAACGCTGAGCGGGGCGACGTCGATAAAGGTTCGGCCGAGAGCTTCACTGTGGTTGAGGTAGATGACGTCGTCCTCATGCGGGTCGAGAAGTCGGTCGCACACGTTGAGGATTTCGGCAAGCCTCGCACGCACCGAGGCCCGGGCACCCGCCGTTGATATCTCGGCGGCATCCCCGGCATTTTTCACGTCATCGCGCGCAGATTCAGCTTCGGCGCGAATGATCGTGAGCGTGTCGCGAAGTCGAGGTTCGAGCTCGCCGCGCACGCGTCCATCGGGAAGCGGCGAGAGCGCCTCTTCGAGGGCTACTCCCGCATCGTCGAGTTCAATGGCCGTAATCCCGATCCTTCGCAGCTCGCGCACGGCCCCGCGAATAGCACCCTGGTGAAGTGATTCGGTCACTGAGGACGTCACGCGATCCACGAACTCGTGAGCCTCATCCACGATCACCACATCGTGTTCGGGGATGATTCCATGCCCGTCAAAAGCATCGATCGCGTAGAGGGCGTGGTTCGTCACCACGACATCTGCTTCGCGTGCGAGTGCCCTGTTGCGTTCGGCAAAGCACTCGTCGTGAAACGGGCACGACGTGCCGATGCATTGCGAACCAGTGACAGAAACCTGCCGCCAAGCGCGGTCCGACACGGGAGTGTCGAGCTCGTCGCGGTCACCGGTGTCGGTTGCCTGCGCCCACTCGCGAAGGCGCTGCACCTGCGCACCGAGGCGTTCGGAGTCATGCTTCACGCCCGTCACGGACGATTCGGCGAAGAGGGCTCCGGGGTCGAGATCATCGGGGTAGCCACCCTCGAGCTTGTGAAGGCACACGTAGTTGCCGCGGCCTTTAAGGAGGCTGTAACTCGGCACGCGGCCGAGTTCCGTACCGAGCGCCTCGACGATCCGCGGGAGGTCCTTTGCGACGATCTGACTCTGAAGCGCGAGGGTCGCGGTGGTAATGACGACGGGTGTTCCGCGCTCGACGGCACGCTTGAGTGCGGGGACGAGGTAGGCGAGCGACTTGCCCGTACCGGTGCCTGCCTGAGCGATGAGGTGCCGGCGAAGATCGATGCTGCGTTCGATCGCGCTGGCCATGGCGCGCTGCCCGGGCCTATCGGCTCCTCCGACCGCTTCGACAGCCGCGGAGAGCAGCTTCTCGAGCCCCGGATCCGAATCGTTCACTGGCGCGCGGAAGCGAGATCGGCGGCCAGGGATTCGTCGACTCGTGCCACAAGGCGTGTGCCCTCGGGAAGAAACTCCTCGCTCATGAGTTCTCCCTGGGTGTGCACACGCGAAACGAGGTCACCTCGGGTGTAGGGCACGACGATATCGACTTCGACCGAGGGGCGCGGAAGCATGTCGGCGATCAGCGCGCGTAGCTCTTCAATTCCCTCACCGGTGCGTGCCGAGACGACTGCCGAATGCTCCACTTGCGAGCGGAGCCGCGCGAGAGTTTCGGGGCTCGCGAGATCGGCTTTGTTGAGGGCCACGATTTCGGGCACGTCAAAGCCGTCGATATCGGAGAGCACGGCACGGACCGCGCGAATCTGCCCCTCCGGGTCGGGGTGGGAGGCATCGACGACGTGCAAAAGCAGATCCGCCCCGGCGACTTCTTCGAGTGTGGAGCGGAACGCCTCCACGAGCTCGGTGGGCAGCGAGCGCACGAATCCAACGGTATCCGCGAACGTGAACTCACGGCCGTCAGGCGTCACCGATCGCCGCACTGTCGGGTCGAGTGTGGCAAAGAGGGCGTTCTCTACGAGGACGCCGGCACCCGTGAGCCGGTTGAGAAGCGAGGACTTCCCGGCGTTCGTGTAGCCCGCGATCGCAACAGAGGGGACCTTGTTGCGCTTGCGGTCAGCGCGCTTCGCTTCGCGCGAAGGTGCCATCGCCTTGATATCGCGCCTGAGTTTCGCCATACGCGTGCGGATGCGCCGGCGATCGAGTTCGATTTTCGTTTCGCCGGGGCCACGCGAGCCAATCCCCGCGCCGCCCGCAACGCGGCCGCCTGCTTGACGGGACATTGATTCGCCCCAACCGCGAAGGCGCGGGAGGAGATATTCGAGCTGCGCGAGCTCCACCTGGGCTTTACCTTCGCGGGACTTCGCGTGCTGGGCGAAGATGTCGAGGATGAGCGCGGTGCGATCGATGACCTTGACTTTGATGATGTCCTCGAGCGCACGGCGCTGCGACGGGGCGAGCTGGCCGTCGCAGATCACCGTATCGGCCCGAAGATCGGCGACGATCTCGGCGAGCTCTTTCGCCTTGCCAGAGCCGAGGAAGGTGGCGGGGTCGGGGTGGGCGCGCCGCTGCATGACGCCGTCGAGCACACGCGAACCGGCAGTTTCGGCGAGTGCGGCGAGTTCCCGCATGGAGTTTTCAGCGTCTTCAACGTTGCCGGTCGTGAAAAGGCCCGCGAGTACTACGTTTTCGAGTCGAAGCTCGCGGTACTCGACCTCGGTGACATCCTCGAGATCGGTACGGAGCTGGTCGACGCGACGAAGCGAGTGACGCTCGGCAAGGTCAAGCTGTTCGCCGTCGGCATCGCTCTCATACGTGGTCGCCGAGATCGACGCGTCACCTCTCGAGAGCACGCGCTCCATGATCGAAGCTTCGCGCGCTCCGCTGCTCGCACCTTCGGGCTCCACTGCCTCGCGCGGTGCGTTGGGGGTCTCGAATTCGTGATCGGGGACGAAGGGGGTCAAGTGCGCGTGTACTCCAGGTTCTCTCGTGCGGGGCCTCGCATGAGGCATGCGTATAAGTGTGTCACGTCCTTCCCGCCAAGGGGAGCTTTTCGCGTGCTGCGCCACTACACTCCTCACTGTGACAAGCCACGCCCACTATTTCTCCCCCACGCCCGGCAAAGACCTCGAACATCGCGCCCTGCGCGTGCACCTCGCAGGTGCCGAGCGGAACCTCGTGAGCGCAAAAGGGCTCTTCAGCTTCGACGGGCTCGATAAGGCCACGGCGGTTCTTCTCGCGCACACGGATCTTTTTGCGCCGATCGCTCCGGGCAGCGAGATTCTCGATGTCGGCTGTGGCTGGGGGCCGATCGCCCTGAGCCTCGCATTGCTCCAGCCTGACTGCCACGTCACGGCAATCGACATCAATCCCCACGCCCGCACCATCACTCGCGAAAATGCCAAGCGTCTTGGCCTCACGAACGTCACGGTCGCCGCTCCCGAAGAAGTCCCCGAGAGCGCGCGCTTCGATGCGCTCTGGTCGAACCCACCGATCCGCATCGGCAAGAGCGAACTCCACGCCCTTCTCACGCGGTGGATCGGGCAGCTTCACAGCTCGGGAAGCGCCGCGATGGTGGTGGGCAAGAACCTCGGTGCCGATTCGCTCGCCACGTGGATGGAAAAGCAGTTCCCCGCGCGCCACGTCGAAAAGGTCCACTCCTCGAAAGGTTTTCGCTTGCTCGGGGTGGGCCCGGAGTGTTCCGAAAGCTAGACACGCGCGGTGGCACGGGTGGCGTCGGAATTCCGACGCTTGCCTAGCCCTCGTGCTCCTCGCACCCTCGAGCGGGACCGCCTGCCTTGAGATCGCCGAGCTCCGCAGGGCCCGTGAGGGTCATGTTTCCGTAAGCATCCCAGCCGATCTCGAGGCGCCCGCCGCGCACGTCCACGCGCCACGGCTCGCGCGTCTCGTCTCCGCGTGCCGCCGCAAGAGCGGCCACGACCGCGGTCGCGCCCGTTCCGCACGAGAGGGTCTCCCCCACGCCCCTCTCGAAAACGCGCATGGCGACGTGCCTCTTTCCCTTCGTCTCGACGAACTCGATATTCGTACCGTTTTCGGGCTCGGGCTCAAGATCAGGGCGTTCAGTGAGGTCGAGTTTCTCGAGTTCAAGATTTTCGGGCAGTTCGACGACCGTGTGGGGGTTGCCAACGTTGACATCGGTCCCCTCAAGGAATCGGTCACTCACCCGCACGATTCGCGTCGTCCCCTCGACTGTGGCGGGTCCCATTCCCACGCGTACTCGCCACACTGGGCCATCCTCGAGCACCTCAACGGTGCGCACGCCCGCGCGGGTCATCACGTCGAACACCCTGTCCTGCACGTAGCCGCGATCCATGAGAAAGGCAGCGTAGGCCCGCACACCATTGCCGCACATTTGGGCGATCGTGCCGTCCGCGTTTCGGTAGTCCATGAACCACTCGGGCGGGTTCTCGAGGCCCTTGCTCGACGGATCCCCGAGGCAGCGCGTGCGGATCGCGCGAATCACACCGTCGGTACCTGCAGGGCCGGCGAGCTCGCATACCCGTGCGCTGTTGAGCTCTCCGCGACCGGCAGGGTCGTCGATCATCACGAAGTCGTTTTTGGTGGCACTCGCGTAGCTGAGAGCTTTGCGAGTTTCAGGGCGTGAAGATGCAGTGGCCATGGCCCGATCATAGGCACGCCCGGGCGGGACCTCACGCCTCAGCGGTGGAGGGCTGCTCCGCGGCGTGCGCAATCTCGCGCTCGATCATGGCGAAGGCGGCGTCGGAATCCTCTCCCGGAACCCACGTGAGACGCTTATCGCGGCGGAACCACGTGTCTTGCTTTCGCACGAGGCGACGCGTGTTCGTGATCGTCGACTCGATCGCCGCTTCGAGGCTCATCTCGCCGCGCACGTGCGCGATCAGTTGCGCGTAGCCGATCGCCTGGCGCGCCGTTGTGCCTTGCTCGATTCCTGCGTCAAGGAGGGCCTCCACTTCCTCGCGAAACCCGCTCTCCACCATCCGGTGCACTCGCTCCTCGACCCGCTCGTGGAGTTTGCTCCTGTCCAGTTGCACGGCAACGTACGCAATCGCAGGGTCGTGGAACGTGTAGGTGGGCAGGAACGCCGAGAACGGCTTCCCGGTCAAGCGATGGACTTCGAGGGCGCGCACGATCCTCCGTTCATCTCGCGGCGCAATCTTCGCGGCCGCATCCGGATCTGCCGCAGCGAGCTCGACGTGGGCAGCCGCCGTGCCTATCTCGCGCACATGGGCTTCCACCTCTGCGCGCACGGCGGGATCCGACGGCGGAAAGGCCATCACGTCGGTGAAGGCGCGCACGTAGAGGCCCGAGCCGCCAACGACGATGGGCAGCTTCCCTCTTTCACGAATCTCGTTCGCGAGACGGCGTGCGTCGCGTTGAAAAGTCGCGACGTTTGCCTCTTCGGTGACGTGAAGGATGTCGAGAAGGTGATGGGGAATCCCTCGGCGCTCACGCGGGGTGACCTTCGCGGTCCCGACATCCATACCGCGGTAGAACTGGAGGGCGTCGGCATTGATCACCTCACCGCCGAGCCGCTCAGCGGCGTCAATCGCAAGCGCGCTCTTGCCGGTCGCCGTTGCCCCGGCGATCACTAAGAGCGGAGGCCTTTCTCGGGCAGCATCACCGTGGCTTTGGCCACCCTGTGCGGGGTGAGACACGTGGTCTCCTTTCGATCTCGCCGAGATGTTTCGCGCGGTGCGCCGAAAATCGGTAGCGTGGTTGCGAAACGTCGCATCCCGGCCACCGGGCCGGGCACACAGAAAGGCAGCCGATGCCGAACGGCCACTCGCATGATGCCGCACCCGCCGGCAACAAACTCACGATTGAACGTCTCGAGGAATCACTCGAGCGACTCGGCTACGCCTTCGTCGAAGACGATGACACGCCCAATGTTCTTCGCGCACGCTTCGACCACTATCCTTTCACGTTCGCCGTCGCGGGCGAGCACTCGCACATTCTCGTCGTTCGCGGGCGCTGGGATGAGCTTCTCTCTGTTCAGCAGAAGCTCGAAGCCACGCGCCTTTGTAACCACTGGAACATGGAGCGGATGTGGCCAAAAGTCTATGTGCGCCGCGAGAACGATTCTGCGCTCGGGATGTACGGTGAGCTGGTTTTCGACTACTACTACGGCGTGAGCGACGAGGCGATCGACCGCGCGATCACCTGCGCTCTCTCGACCACGGTCGCGTTCTTCTCGAGCCTCTCCTCGCAAGTGAGCGACCAAGATGAGGCTGACGCCTGAGCGGACCCCTCAGAAACTCGCCGCGCCTTAGCTCCCGGGCCGCCTGAGGCGAGGAAGACCGAGGCTCACGGGCCCGCCGGGACCGGGTGTCCCGCATGCATCGGGCTCGTCTTCGCCATTTTCCCGGCGCTCCCACGCATCGCCAGCGCGCGTGCGACGCACCTCGAACTCACCACCGCCTGCGCCCGAATCGGCAATGAGGTAAAACGGCGCAGCTTTGGTCACTCGCGCGCGCACAACATCGCCGGGACGTGGCCTTTCCGCCTCTGGATACCCTTCGGGAAGCGCCACGTGCACGAGACGACCGTCTTCGGCTCGGCCCGAAATGCGGTGGGTCTCGGCATCGCGCTCCCCCTCGCCTTCGGCGATGAGCACGTTCACTTCAGCGCCAACCTTTTTCGCGTTCTCTTCAGCGGAAATGCGGTCCTGAAGAGCGACGAGACGTTCGAACCGCTCCTGCACAACCGCCTTCGGGATCTGCTCCTCCATTCCCGCGGCGGGCGTTCCGGGGCGCGGCGAATACTGGAACATGAAGGCGCTTGAAAAGCGCGACGCCTCCACTACGTCGAGAGTTTTTTGGAAGTCCTCCTCGGTTTCGCCGGGGAAGCCCACGATGATGTCGGTTGTGATGGCCGCGTGTGGGATCTTCTCGCGAACCTTCTCGAGGATCCCGAGGAACTTCTTCGAGCGGTACGAGCGGCGCATAGCTTTGAGCACGGCGTCGCTTCCCGACTGGAGGGGCATGTGCAGCTGCGGCATCACGTTCGGAGTTTCCGCCATCGCCTCGATCACATCGTCGGTGAACATCGCCGGGTGCGGCGACGTGAAACGCACGCGCTCGAGCCCCTCGATCTCACCGCATGCGCGAAGAAGTTTCGCGAATGCCCCCCGGTCACCGAATTCAACACCGTAAGAGTTGACGTTTTGCCCAAGTAACGTCACTTCAAGCGCGCCCTGGTTCACGAGCTCCTGAACTTCAGCGAGGATCTCGCCGGGGCGGCGATCCTTCTCTTTGCCGCGTAGCGAAGGGACGATGCAGAACGTACACGTGTTGTTGCAGCCCACCGAGATCGACACCCATCCCGCATAGGCACTTTCGCGCTTTGTGGGCAGTGTCGAGGGGAATACCTCGAGCGACTCGAGAATCTCAACTTGCGCTTCTTTCTGTACGCGTGCGCGATCAAGAAGCACGGGAAGCGAACCGATGTTGTGGGTGCCAAACACCACGTCGACCCATGGGGCGCGGTCGGTAATCGTTGAACGATCCTTTTGGGCGAGGCAACCGCCCACGGCGATCTGAAGATTCGGATTCGCATCCTTGGCGGGGCGCAATTGGCCGAGGTTGCCGTAGAGGCGGTTATCGGCGTTTTCGCGCACGGCACACGTGTTGAACACGATGACGTCAACATCGCCGTTCAGCGGATCTGCGCCCTCGGCGGCGGGAGTGTAACCCGCTTGTTCAAGGAGGCCCGTGAGGCGCTCGGAGTCGTGGACGTTCATTTGGCAGCCGAACGTGCGCACCTGGTAGGTGCCGCGCGCCGGCGCGTCATTGTCGTTCAGGATCGCTGTTTCGCTCATGGTCTTCCTAGGATACGTAGCCGCTCGTAGGTGGGCACGGTCAGGACCAGGTGACTCCTGCCGCATCGAGCTCACGGTTGAGCACGAAGAGCGTGAGGTTCTCCGAGTATCCACGACGCGCGAGCGCACCACCGATGCGCCGTAGCACTGCCCCACGATCAAGGCTCTCCGCCCCGCCGCTTTTACGCAGTTCCTTTGCGAGCCGCTCGCGGGCGAGGGTCTGGCAGCGCTCCTTTTCACTGTCATAGGGAGCCGCTTCCTCGAGAGCCGTGTTGATATCGCGCGACGAAACGCCCTTGCCCTCAAGTTCGCGCCTCAGAGCGGCAGTCCCGAGGAGCTTATGGGCGCGTCGCTGCTCAATCCATGCCCGCGCAAAAGCTTCGTCATCAATGAGTCCAGCGCCATCGAGGCGCCGCATGATCTCCTCGAGAATCTCCTCGTCACACACACGCTCAGCAAGTTTGGAGCGAATCTCGGCTTCACTTCTGCTCCGATGAGCAAGAAGGCCGAGCACATACCGGCATTCCTTCACGACAGCTTTCTCCGTATCGCTGTCGCGAAAAACCCCTCCGCGATGCGGGTTGCTGCCCTCCCCAGGTGCGGCTTCCCCCGCTTCTATCGCGGCGATGTGCTCGGCAAGCTCCTCGATGACGCCCTCGCGCCAGTCCCCCTCCCCCGCAGAGTGTAGGGACTGGCACTCAGATTTGTGCGGGTGCTTCATCGTCAACGAATTCGCCATCCCCCACAGGCGCATCGGCCGCAGCCTGCTTGGCCGCCTCGTCTGCATACTGACCAATGCCGAGCTTCATGAGGATCTTCTGCTCGATGTCGGCGGCGAGATCCGGGTTGTCTTTAAGGAACTGACGCGCGTTTTCCTTGCCCTGGCCGAGCTGGTCGCCATCGTACGTGTACCAGGCACCAGACTTGCGCACGATGCCGTTCTCGACGCCGAGATCGATGAGGCCACCTTCGCGCGAGATGCCCTCCCCGTAAAGGATGTCGAACTCGGCCTGTTTGAAGGGCGGAGCCATCTTGTTCTTCACGATCTTCACGCGAGTGCGGTTGCCAACGGCATCCGTGCCCTGCTTGAGGGTCTCGATGCGGCGGATGTCCATGCGCACCGAGGCGTAGAACTTGAGCGCCTTGCCGCCCGTGGTGGTTTCGGGGCTTCCAAAGAACACGCCGATCTTTTCGCGGAGCTGGTTGATGAAGATCGCGGTCGTGCCACTCGAGTAGAGCGCACCCGTGAGCTTACGAAGCGCTTGCGACATCAGACGTGCCTGAAGGCCCACATGGGAATCGCCCATCTCCCCTTCAATTTCCGCTTTCGGCGTGAGGGCTGCGACGGAGTCCACAACGAGGACGTCGATTGCGCCGGAGCGCACGAGCATGTCGGCGATTTCGAGGGCCTGCTCGCCGGTATCCGGCTGCGACACGAGAAGCGCGTCGATATCAACGCCGAGTTTCTTCGCGTATTCCGGATCGAGCGCATGCTCCGCGTCGATAAAAGCCGCAATACCGCCCGCACGCTGTGCATTGGCAATCGCGTGGAGAGCGACCGTAGTTTTACCACTGGATTCCGGGCCGTAGATTTCGACCACGCGACCGCGCGGAAGACCGCCGATGCCGAGCGCCACGTCAAGTGCGACCGATCCTGTGGGAACGACTTCAACGGGCGGGCGTGTGTCATCGCCGAGGCGCATAATCGAGCCCTTGCCGAACTGGCGATCGATCTGCGCGAGCGCATTTTCGAGCGACTTATCGCGATCCTTGGCGGCAGCTGCCATGGCAGTTCCTTTCGTTTGTCACCCCGTTCCGAGGCGCCCTCTTACTGGACACATTCAACGGTAGACGTGGGTGAGACATTTAAACTTGACCCCGGCGCAGATGTGGAGCAACGGCCACTGTGGAGGTCGAACAGCACCATCGTAAACGAACACCTGTTCGATTTACACTCTTGGGCGCACGCGTGTTCGATTCGTGTCGCACGTCTCACCCTCGCACTATGCTCTCGGGCGCGCCTCAGGCGGAACTTCCCAGCGCCTGTGCTGCGGGACATCCATGTCATCGCAGAGCGCGTGCCACACGTCTTTGACGGGGTAGCCGACTTCAATCGCCTCGTTTGCGCTGAGATTTCCGCAGGCAACGAGCGTGAGTTCATGGCAGTATGTTTGCGCGAGCTCACTACCAAACACATAGGCCGCGAGCTCGCGAAACTCGCTTCGCCTCACGCGAGCTACCGCGCGAGCGCGTATTCGGCACCCTGGACATCGCGCTCGAGCTCGGCGGGAACGGTGTCGGGAATGACGATGCCTTCCGCGAGGGCCACGCGATCGGCAACCTCGCGAAGGATGACCGACATCGGGTATCCAAGAGCCTCGGTGACGGAGGCGAGCAGTTCGCTCGACGCTTCCTTTTGGCCACGTTCAATCTCACTCAAATATCCGAGCGACACGCGGGCGTCGGCTGACACCTGGCGCAGGGTCTTTCCCTGGCGGCGGCGCGCATCGCGCAAAACGCCGCCCAGTTCCTGGCGGAAGAGCACCATGCGAGTTTCTCCCTTCCTCGTCGGTGTCATGTCCTTCTTTGTGGCCGGCCTGCGGCCAAGAACGGACGTGGGGCGTGGCTGCGAGGCTCGCACCCAGTTTCGCTGTATGGGGGCACCAGCCCCCGCATTCTTGTTCGTGTTCACGTCCGTTCAACGCACGAACATTCCTTCTTGTTCCGCCATCCTATGGCGCGAGGAGGCGTCGACTTTCAGGTTACATACACGTCAAAGGCGCGACGCTTCCACGTTTTCGCTGGTCAACGCCTCAATCGCGAGCGCGATGGCGAAATCCACCACTCCCGCACGGATCTCCGAGCGCGTTCCCCTGAGGCGTACTTCACGCACAATTTCACGATCAGGCCCACTCACGGCAACGAACGCAAGCCCCTCGGGGTTGCCGTACTCATCGCTCCCGGGTCCCGCAACGCCCGTCGTCGCAATCGTGAGATCCGCGCCGTACACACGTCGGGCGCCGCGCACCATGGCACGCGCTACCTCGCCCCTCACGGCACCACCTTCTCGCAGATCCGTGAGGTCGAGCCCCAGCAGAGAGGCTTTCGACTCAAAGCTATAGGTGCATGCACCACCCTGCACAACCCGGCTTGCGCCCGGCACATCCACGAGACGCGCCACGAGCATCCCGCCCGTAAGCGATTCGGCGGTCGCGAGGCTCAGTCCGCGTTCCTCGCACGCGGCAAGGAGAGCGCGTGCCGACGCATGCTGCACAACCGGTGCCTCCATCGTTCTTATGCGTTGTTCTGTGCGAGGGCCTCACGGCGAAGGCGCAGACCGTCGTTCACGTTGCGTAGGCCCGACCACAGCGTGAGTACGAGGGCGATCACAATGAGCGTGATCCCGATCCACCAGGCGGGAGGCCACAGGAGTTCGAAGGGCATGAGGCAGAAGGTGATACCGATCGACTGCATCATCGTCTTCGCCTTGCCGCTGAAGTTTGCGGGCAGCGCCCCGTACTTGAGGATCGTGAAGCGCATGACGGTAATGCCGATCTCGCGCACCAGAATGAGCACCGTGATCCACCACGGAACATAGTCCCACACGGAAAGCATGATGAGTGCCGCACCCGTCATGGCTTTATCGGCAATTGGATCCATGATCTTGCCGAAATCCGTGATGAGATTTCGCGACCGCGCAAGGTAGCCATCGACGAAGTCCGTGAGCATCGCGAGCACGAATATCGCGGCGATGACCCACCGCATGGCGACGTCGTCGTGGTACAGCGCGGCCACGATCACGAAGATCGGCACCATGACCATGCGGATCATCGTGAGGATGTTCGCGATATTCCACAGCGGAACGCGCGGGTTTTCGGAGGCGCTCATGGCGTCGTCCCTTCTTTCTCTGCGTGCCCCGAACCTTTAGCGGCCCGTGAGCTGCCAGGCGTCTTCACCATCGGCATCATCGTCGTCGTAGTACTGGGGGCTCACTTCACGTTCGGAGTGATCGAGCGGATCGTTTCCGTAGCGATCGGAGCCCGGGGAAGCGTCGGGCTCCCCCACCCCTGAGCCGGAACTCTCCTGCGAATCTTCGTACAGGTCCGTGTCCTCGCCCTTGAGGAGTGCGATCGCACGCGGGAGGTCCTCGGGCCGCACGAGCACGTCGCGAGCCTTCGACCCCTCGCTCGGGCCGACAATTTCGCGCGACTCGAGAAGGTCCATGAGGCGCCCCGCCTTCGCGAAGCCCACGCGGAGTTTGCGCTGAAGCATCGAGGTCGAACCGAACTGTGTCGTGACCACAAGCTCTGCAGCCTGGAGGAGCACCTCGAGGTCATCGCCAATGTCGTCGTCGATCTGCTTCTTTTGCGCGACCTGCTGCACGTCCTCGCGATATTGCGGCTTGGCCTGTGCCTTCACATAGTCGACGACCGAGTGGATCTCGGATTCATTGACCCACGAGCCCTGCACGCGCATGGCCTTCGCCTTGCCCATGGGGTGGAAGAGCGCATCGCCCTGGCCGATGAGCTTCTCCGCACCTGGCGTATCGAGAATCACGCGCGAGTCCTGAAGCGAGCTCGTCGCGAAGGCGAGGCGCGAAGGCACGTTCGCCTTGATGATGCCGGTGACGACGTCCACCGACGGACGCTGCGTTGCGAGCACGAGGTGGATGCCGGCGGCGCGCGCGAGCTGCGTGATGCGCTGAATCGAGGCTTCGACGTCGCGAGGCGCGACCATCATGAGATCCGCGAGCTCGTCGACGACCACAAGAAGATACGGATAGGGCGCGAGCACACGCTCGCTTCCCGGCGGCGGGCTCACCTGGCCAGCGCGCACAGCCTTGTTGAAATCGTCGATGTGCTTGAAGCCGTATTCGGCGAGATCGTCGTAGCGGTGGTCCATTTCCTTCACGACCCATTCGAGGGCCTCTGCGGCCTTCTTCGGGTTCGTGATGATGGGGGTAATGAGGTGCGGGATACCTTCGTAGATCGTGAGCTCAACGCGCTTCGGGTCAACGAGCACCATGCGCACTTCCTCGGGCGTTGCGCGCATGAGGATTGAGGTGATCATCGAGTTCACGAAGCTCGACTTACCGGCGCCTGTCGCACCAGCGACAAGAAGGTGCGGCATCTTCGCGAGATTCGCAATCACAAATCCGCCCTCGACATCCTTGCCGAGGCCCATCACCATGGGGTGTTCGTTGGCGGTGGCTACGCCGCTACGCAGGACGTCGCCGAGGGCAACGGTTTCGCGGTCCGCATTCGGAATCTCGATGCCGATGGCCTTCTTGCCGGGGATCGGCGAAATGATGCGCACATCGGCACTCGCGACCGCGTAGGCGATATTGTTCGAGAGGGCCGTGACCTTTTCGACCTTCGTGCCGGGGCCGAGCTCGACCTCGTAGCGCGTCACGGTCGGGCCGCGCGAGAAACCCACGACCTCGGCGTTAACGTTGAACTGCTCGAAGACCTCGCCGAGAGCGTCAACCACGCGATCGTTCGCTTCGGAGCGCGCCTTCGCAGGCGGCCCGGCCACGAGCATGTCCGGGCTCGGAAGCGGGTAGGCAGTCTCGACCTCGAGCTCGGGCTGCGAGTGTGGGCCCTTCAGGCCCTCCCCCTTCGGCGGGGTGAGCTCCCGCGTGGGCTGGGCAGGCGCGGGCACGCTCGGCACGGCAGCGGTCGGGGCATTTTCGAGTTCCGACGCTCGCTTCGCCGCCTTCGGAAACTCCTTCTTCCGGCTGTTCTCAGCGTCGAGGTAGTCGTAAGGAGCAGTGTCGGTGCCGCTCTTCTCGGTCGCGGCGGAGGCAGAGGCGTCCTTCGGGCGCTGTTTCTTCGCGGTGCGCGGAAGGGGCGTCGTTTCAGCGTTCTCACTTTCGGCGCCCTGGCGATAGGCCCCGTCGCCTTCGTAGCCGAAGGCGACATGGTCGACGCTCGGCTCGAGATTTTCGGTATCGCCATCGCCGCCGTGCTTCTTGCGGCGCAAGAAATCACCGACCCGGCGGTGCATCTTTTGCCCCCCGTCGATATGCCTCTCGGCATCGTCGCTGGCCTGCAAGCGTCGGCCTAGACCGAAGGCCTCACGTTCCGCCTCCTCGCGCTCTCCCCGCCCCACGAGGGCCCCGTAAACCCCCGTAAGGCGCGTGCCGATCTGGCCGAGCGGCGTTGCGGTGAGCACGAGAATGGAGAACAGGGCGAGGACGATCCCAAGAGTGACGATCACCCAGCCAGGCAGGACGGTCGCGAGGGGCGCCGCCACGAGATAGCCACACACGCCACCGCCGCGTGCAAGCGCTTCCACGCCGTCAGAAGGAGTGGGGATGCGCGCGCTTACCGACGAAACCGTGCACAGCGCGAACACGAACATGAGCAGCCCCGCAAAGAGGCGACCGTTCGCGTGAACAAGATCGGGCCTGCGGAACATGCGAACCGACCAGAGCCCAAGAAGCAGAGGGAGCAATACGGCAATCGCCCCAAACGAACTTGCGGCAACGGTGTGGATCCAACCGAAGCCCCACTCGCGCACCTGGAACCACTCGGGAACGATAAGCACAAGCGCAAGGAGACCCAGGAAGAACGCGAAGCCATCGCGGCGCTCCTCGTAAGCCACCTCCCATCGCTGAATGCCGATGCCTCGAACGAAGCCGCCGACAGCGCGGGCAACGCCAAGGTACCCGACGCGCAGTGCGCGCACCGGGAGTGGAAGCGTCGAGGGATCCGTAGGCGCACCCTTCGTGCGCGAGGTCCCGGAGGACGAGCCTCGGGAGGTTCCTTTCGACGCACGTGCGGGGGAAGTCGTACGTGTCGCCATGTTTTCAATCTACCCGGCGAAAGGCACAATCGTCACGAGATCGGCCCCGGCGTGTGAATCACACAGGGGTCGATCTCGTGAATTGGAGGGGTGCCTGTCTCAGGCCTCGACAACCACGGGGATAATCATGGGCTTGCGGCGAAGGCGCTGCGAGAGGAAGCGACCCACGACGCGCCGCATCGCCTGCTGAAGCTGATGCGTGTCGTGCCCCTTCTCGTCTTCAATCGCCTTGTGAAGCGCCTTGATGATGTCGGGCTTGATCCGCTCAAACACCTCGTCGTCCTCGGCGATGCCTCGCGAGTGGATCTCGGGCCCGGCAATGAGCTCGCGCGTTTCACTATTGACCACGGCAAACAAGGAAATGAAGCCTTCTTCCGCGAGGATGCGGCGATCCTTGAGATCGGCCTCGCTCACTTCGCCCACACTCGAGCCGTCCACGTACACGTAGCCAACTTCGACCTCACCGACCGCGCGCGCTACGCCATCCTTGAGGTCCACGACCGTGCCGTCCTTCGCGAGCACGATGTTCTCGCGCGGGATGCCCGACGACTGCGCGATTTTGCCGTTCGCGATGAGGTGTCGAACCTCGCCGTGCACGGGCATCACGTTCTTCGGGCGCAGGATGTTGTAGCAGTAGAGCAGTTCGCCTTCGCTCGCGTGACCGGAGACATGCACGCGTGCATTGGCCTGGTGCACGACCTCGGCGCCAAGCTCCATGAGTCCATTCATCACGCGGAAGACATCGTTTTCATTGCCCGGAATGAGGGAGGAGGCAAGGATCACGATATCGCCCTCGCCCACCTCGACGCGGTGATTGCGGTTCGCGATGCGCCCGAGCGCCGCCATCGGCTCGCCCTGGCTGCCCGTGCACATGTACACGATCTTGTGATCGGGAATGTCATCGGCCTTTTTGAGGTCGATGAGCGTGTTCTCGGGGACCCTGAGGTAGCCCATATCAGCCGCAATCGTCATGTTGCGTACCATCGAGCGGCCCACGAACGCGACCTTGCGCCCGTGCGCGTACGCCGAATCGAGCACCTGTTGCACGCGGTGCACGTGGCTCGAGAAGCTCGCGACGACGATCTTCTGCTGTGCACGCGCAAAGAGACTATCGAGCACGGGGCCGATTTCGCGTTCCTTAACAGTGAAGCCGGGGACCTCGGCGTTGGTCGAATCCACGAGGAACAGATCCACGCCCTCTTCGCCAAGGCGCGCAAAAGCGCGAAGATCGGTCAGGCGTCCGTCCAGCGGGAGCTGGTCCATCTTGAAGTCACCCGTGTGCAGCACGGTACCGGCCTCGGTGCGGATCGCGACCGCGAGCGCGTCCGGGATCGAGTGGTTTACGGCAACGAACTCGCATTCAAAAGCGCCGAACTTCTCGACATCGCCTTCCTTCACGGCGAGTGTGTACGGCTTAATGCGGTGCTCGCGGAGCTTCGCCTCTACGAACGCGAGCGTCAGCTGACTGCCCACAAGAGGGATGTCAGGCTTGAGACGCAAAAGGTATGGCACCGCACCGATGTGGTCTTCGTGGCCGTGCGTAAGCACGATGGCGGCGACATCATCGAGACGGTCCTCAATGGAGCGGAAGTCCGGGAGGATGAGGTCGACGCCCGGCTGGGCCTCCTCGGGGAACAGCACGCCGCAGTCAACGATGAGGAGCCGGCCCTCGTATTCGAAGACGGTCATGTTGCGGCCGACCTCGCCGAGACCACCGAGTGGGGTCACGCGGAGGGTGTTGTTCTTGAGCTTTGGAGGGGTCCCAAGTTTCGTGGAAAAGGGTGTAGTCACGGTGTCCTAGATTCTTCAGCTGGTGTACTGCGCGAGGACGCCCTCGTAGGCGTCCACCGCGGCATGGATGCGGGCCGCAACCTCCGGCTCGACTGTTCCGAGCGGGGCGCGGCAAGCGGCGTGCGGGAGCACGCCGAGGTGTGTGAGGGCCTCTTTTATCGCCATGGTCCCGGGGCCCTGGTTCATGATGGCGTCAACAAAGTCCACGCGCGAGGCGTGGAGGCGCTGCGCGAGCGCAAGGTCGCCACCCTCGAGAGCGTCGAACATGAGGCGGTCGAGCCTGCCGGTGAGGTGGCTCGTGACGGACACGGTTCCAACCGCACCGATCGACAGCCAGGGCAGGTTGAGCGCGTCTTCACCCGAGTAGATATCGAGGCTCGTGTCACGGATGAGCTTGGAGGCCTCATGCATATCGCCCTTGGCTTCCTTGAGCGCAACGACGTTTGGATGCTGCGAGAGCTCAACGGCGCTCTCGTACTCGATCGGGATGCCCGAGCGCCCGGGGATGTCGTAAAGCATGACGGGCAAATCCACAGCATTCACGATCTCGAGCGTGTGGTTGATGAGGCCGCGCTGCGTGGGCTTGGAGTAGTACGGGGTAGCGAGCAGGAGGCCGTCGGCATTGCCGCCCTCTTTGATCGCGCGTGCGAGCGCGACCGAGTGACGCGTATCGTTCGTGCCCGCACCTGCGAGAAGAGTGACATCCGCACCGACTGCCTCGCGCACGGTCGCGAGGATCGCGAGCTTTTCCTCATCGCTCGTGGTGGGCGATTCGCCCGTCGTGCCGTTCGCGACGATGAGATCGTGGCCTTCGTCGACGAGATGACGCGCGAGGCCGGCGAGAGCCTCGTGATCGACCTTCTCGAGATCCTCAGTGAAGGGCGTGACGATAGCGACGCCGAGACGCCCAAAAACCGGTGCTTCTTGACTCACGGCGCCACCCGCCCGCCCGCGTTAAACGCCTCGTAGGTGAGGGGCATCGCCTCGGCAAAGAATTCTTCGATCTTTTCGGCGACCATCTCGATTTCGCGCTGCGGGAATGACGGGAAGTGCGAACCTTCACGCTTGGTACGCAGCGACAGGAAGTTCATCATGCTTCGGGCATTGACGGTCACGTACATCGAGCTGAAGAGCGTAAGCGGCAGAACACCCCGCGCGACCTCACGTGCCACACCAGCCTCAAGCATCTCGAGATAGGCGGCGTAGGCGCTCTCACACTGTGCTTTGTAAGCCTTCGTGACGAGCGCGTGCTGCTCGGGGCTACCCTCATAGAAGTCGTAGGCACCGGGCTTGCCTTTTTGGACGAGCTTGCGCTCGGGCCCGGGCACGTAGAAGATCGGGCGCATCTGGCGGTACCGGCCCGACTCTTCGTTGTACGAGGCGATCCGGTGGCGCATGAATTCGCGGAACACGAAGATCGGCGCCTCAACGTAGAACGTGAAGCTGTTGTGCTCAAAAGGCGAGCCGTGCCGATCGCGCATGAGGTAGTTGATGAGGCCCTTGTCGCGATCGGAGGCATCGGTGCCCACGGCACTCTTCGACTTCTCCCCCTGAGTCGAGACTCGCGCGGCAAAAATGACATCGGAATCGGAGGCCTGCGACCGCACAAGGTCGACCGTCACATCGGATCGGAACACTATTTCGCTCATATGTCTCACCCTAATTGACCAAGCAGTTTAAATACCGGAAGTTCCCGCGTGGCGCTCACCGCGCAAGGAGCACAAGCTCACCCTCGCGCGCTTCGATCGACACATCCGCGAGTGAGGGGATCACGAGATCAGCGAGCGGGCCGACGGTACCTTCGCCCGCGCTGTTGAGAACACTCACGACAAAGGCCCCCGCCGCGCGAGCTGACTCGAGACCGCCCGGAGCATCCTCGACCACGAGGCAATCCTTGGCCTCGACGCCAAGCCGCTCCGCCGCGAGGAGATAGGGCTCGGGATCGGGCTTGCCATGCGTGACCTGGTCCGCCGTCACAAGAACCGAGGGAAATGGGAGCGAGAGGGGCCGATAGCGCACCTCAAAGAGAGGGCGCGTGCAACTCGTCGCGATCGCCCAGCACTCGCGCGAAAGCGCTGCCTTGGCCTTCTCGAGCTCGCTGAGGAAGCGCGCGGTGCCGTCAAACGCCTCGACATCGCTCGCGCTCGCAATTTCGTAGCCCTCGACCCGGTTGAAAAGTTCCTCGAGCCTTTCCTCGCTGATGTCGGGCATTGCGAGCCGCAACACCCGCCTCGCCGGTTGACCGTGATAATGCTTTTCAAACCGCCCCGCGCCCTCGTCACCGAGGAGTTTGTCCCAGCTCGCCTCGACGCTGCGCGTGGAATCGACGAGAGTGCCATCGGAGTCGAGGAGGATTGCTTGTGCGCGAGCGAGAACCGTTCCCCGTGCGCACCCGTCGAGTGTCGCCGCCTTGTGTGTCACGTGTGACTCCTTGGTCGAGGTGTGGACGCCCGCCTACCGGGCATCCTCGAAGAGGGCATTCGCACGCCGGAGCATTTCCGCGAATTCCCCTCTCACGAGGGTATCGTCCGGCCGGAATTGAGCGTCGATCACGGGCGAGGAAGCGTCGGACCCGCCCCCACCGGGGGCCTCGCGCTGCACGAGATCCCGCCCGAGAACCCCGGCTGCACGAGCCCACTCGATATCCTTAAACCGCGCGTGGGTCTCGGGTACGTCCACGAAGGAGTCGATCTCGGGTGGGAGCGCCGACCCTCCCGCCGCGAGGTGCGCGGTGAGCATCCCGCGAAGCAGGCGCGCGAGGAAGGAACATCCCTCGGCACGCGTCACGGGCTCGGTCGGCTGGAACGTCGCGTCGTACTCTCCGAAGAACAGCGCCTGACCGCGCATCCACATGATTTCGCGGTAGCTTCGAGCCGTTTTCTCAATATCGCGGTACGGCTCGAGGTCGAGAGTTTTGCGCTCGGGAGCGCCCGCGAGCCGATAAAGCATGATTGCGGCGTCCTCGCGCGTGACATCGGCTCCTGGAAGGAACGTTCCCTCGCGCGCCGTGTCAAAAAGGTCATTGTCAACGAGCCATTGGATCGCCTCCGCGTATGTTCCCGAGGGGTCGGCGACGATCTCAGCCGCGGGCTTCGTCGCGGTCGCGGGCCGCAGCTTGAGCGCGGCAATCCCCGCGATCCCCACAAGCGAAGCGAGCAGCGCGCGTCGCGTCGTGATGAGACCCGCCGCGTCCGAACGTACCCCCCTCACGCCATCCACTTGAGCTCCTTCATTTTCTCGATGAGCGCCCACGAGACAAGAAGGTTGCCCCACCCGCTCAAATGAATACCGTCGCTCCCCCTGAGCGGAGTCGGGACGATTCCCTGGTCGAGCTCGGTGCGCGTTTCGGTACGGTCCTGGAGCTTGAGCGAGGCAATTGGCTCCGCGCGAAGAGCCTCCTCGCTCGTCAGGAGGGCTTGCACATCCACGAAGCGGGCGCCGTAGGCGGCACGCTGCGCGGCGTTGACCGCATGGATTGCCTTGATTTTCTCGGGTGCATCGAGGTCATTTTTCGTGACCCACTGGCCGAGCACGATCGCGTCCGTTTCCGGGGTGCGTGCCGCGGCAACAAGCCGCTCAACATCGCTCAGAACTCGCTCCCGCTGCACGATGTTGTTCTTGCCCGTCCACACCACGTGGCGCCACGTCTCAGTCGTGGCTTTCCACGACGACGTGAATTCACCCGATGTGGC
Source organism: Dermabacter sp. HSID17554 (assembly GCF_003989295.1). Classification (NCBI taxonomy): domain Bacteria; kingdom Bacillati; phylum Actinomycetota; class Actinomycetes; order Micrococcales; family Dermabacteraceae; genus Dermabacter; species Dermabacter sp. HSID17554. The sequence goes on from NZ_RBLW01000006.1 coordinate 79,342, forward strand.
CGGGCCTCCGTCGGACTCAAAAAACCACTGATTCTCCGGCGTACCGGTAAGCGTTCCGCTCACCCCACTCGACAGCCGCCCGTGGCACGTGAAGGACCACATTCCCGGGACATCCGCGTCCACGCGCACCTTGACGCGTCCGCCGCGGTACCCCTCCGGGATATGCACCATGGGCGTGTCGAGTCCACGAAGAATCGTCGTGTGCCCCGAAAACTGCGCGCCGTACGCGAGATTCGTGACCGGGACGGGGTTCATTGCATTCGCAACTTCCTCGTGGACGTATACCGGTCGAGGCGTGTGCTCGGCACCGAGACCGCCTTCCATCGAACTCGAGCCCCACAGGGCGAGGGGCCGCTCGGGCGCGAGTGCCGCGAACGCGCGCGCAAGGGCATGCGTGGGCGGGTTCTCGGGCATAGGGCAGAGCCTCCTCGGGCAAGCGTGCGGGCGTAAGAGGTGGGCGGCAATTCCGACGCCACCTACCTTACAGCGAAAGGTAGTTCTCTAGCCCCACCGTGAGACCGGGATGAGAGGCTACCTCGCGCACGCCGTGGAGCACGCCGGGCATGAAACTCACGCGATCAAAAGAGTCGTGGCGGATCGTCAGCTGTTCACCAGCATTGCCGAAGAGAATCTCCTCGTGCGCCACGAGGCCGCGCAGGCGCACGGCATGCACGTGCACGCCATTGATGTCAGCGCCACGCGCACCGTGAGGGTCTCGTTCGGTTGCGTCAGGGGACGGGCCGAGCCTGCCGTCTGTGCGCCCCTCGGCGATCGCACGAGCCGTGTGGAGCGCGGTCCCCGACGGCGCATCGACCTTATCGGGGTGGTGCAGCTCGATAACCTCGGCACTTTCGTAAAAGCGGGCAGCCGTGCGCGCAAAGCTCATAGCGAGAACCGCCCCAATCGCGAAGTTCGGCGCGATGAGCACGCCCGTCTCGGGAGAAGCCTTGAGGGCGGCGCGAACCTCGGCGAGCGCGTCATCGTCCCAACCCGTTGCCCCCACAACCGCGTGGATGCCGTGCTGAACGAGCCACAGCACATTCGCCTTCGTCACGCTCGGAAGCGTGAAGTCCACGGCGACGTCAACGAGGCGTGCGCCGTTCTCGTCGAGCAGCTGATCGAGGGAGTCCTCCGCCGTGATTCCGCGAACGAATTCGAGATCACGTGCGCCTTCGAGCGCGCGCACGACTTCGCTTCCCATGCGCCCTGCCGAACCGATAACTCCTACGCGAATACTCATGACCGTCTCCTCGTGTGCGTGTACCGGTGCCAAGTATGTCAGGCGACGCTATCGCGTCCCACGTCGACGCGCACGGCAAGCGCCGACGCAACCTCGGAGGCGATCTCGCGGACGCTCTCGCGCGTCACGGCATGGAACGCCTCGAGCGCCTCGTCGACGGTGCGGTACGAGCCGAGCACAAGCTCCGCCGTGGCAAGACGAGCCATGCGCGATTGCGTATCCTCGAGCCCGAGCGCCATCGAACCGGAAATGTGCCCAAGCGTGCGAGCGAGCTCATCGCTATCGATGCCGTCGGTCGCGATCCTCTCGGTCTCCTCGAGCAAAAGTTTCGCGACCTGCTCAGCGTTCATCGGGCGGCACGCGGCATAGAGGCCAGCGAGGCCAGCATCGCGATAGGCCGCCGTGAAGCCGTACACCGAATAGGCGAGGCCGCGCTTTTCCCGCACCTCCTGAAAAAGGCGCGAGCTCATTCCTCCACCGAGGATCGCCATGGCGACACTCAACGAATGCCGCCGCTCGTCCCACGCCGGGATCGCAGGGCCGCCAAGGAAAAGATGCGTTTGCTCCGTCTCGCGCACGAGACGCTTCGTGACCGCACCGGCCTTGAGTGCCTCGACGCCACGATTCTCGCCGCTCGCCGTCGGGTAGGCAAAGCCTTGCTGTGCCCGGCGCGGGCGCGGAGCCTCACCGCTGTTGAGTTCCCAACCACCTTTTGCGAGGTTCTCGAGAAGTATGGCGGCCACCTCGTCGTGATCGACGTCCCCCACTGCCGTCACCACGAGGTTCGCGCCGACGTAGTGCGCGCGATAGTGCTCGCGCACGGACTCAACTGAGACATCGTTAATCGTGGCGGGCGTTCCGCCCACTGGCCTCCCGAGCGCGGTGCCCTCACCGAGCACGGAGGCGATGAGAGCCTCGTGGCCCACATCGGTGGGATCATCTTCGGCCATCGCAAGTTCTTCGAGGATCACCTCGCGCTCCGTTGTAAAAGCGTCACTCGCGATCGACGCGCTCGTGACCATGTCCGCGAGGGTCGCCAGGGCCATGGGCAAGTCGACCGAGCGTACACGCGCGTAATAGCACGTGTGCTCCTTCGCGGTCACGGCGTTCGATTCGCCGCCCACCTCGTCAAACGCTCGCGCGATGTCGAGCGCACTCCTCGTGGGCGTGCCTTTAAAGAGGAGATGCTCGAGAAAGTGAGTGGAGCCGGCGTGCTCAGGTTTTTCATCGCGCGAGCCCACGGGGAGCCAGAATCCGACGCTTGCCGAGCGCACACCCGGGTCACGTTCCGTCAGCAAGCGCACGCCCCCGGGAAGAATCGAGCGGCGCGTGAAGGCGCCCTCCTGTTCATGGAGAACCTGATCGAGACCTGCCGTAAGGTCGAGCGAAACTGGCATGGAAAAAGCGTTCCTTCGTCTAGTGGTGTGCATTACTCTAAAGGCGCGTGCACTCCGTTGTCGCGCCGTCGTTGTCCATCTCCCAAGGAGCAGAATGTCGAATCCCACTCCAAGTTTCCAGCCGCAGCAGCCTCACGGTTCTCAGCAGCCCCAGTACGGTCAGGGGCAGCAGGGCACTGCTCAGCAGAGCTTTGGTCAGCAGTCATCCGGTCCGGGAGCCGGAAGCATAGAGATCCCCGGTAAGGGTACCCGCACTCTCGCGAGCGTCGGTCAGCGTGCTCTTGCCCGTATCATCGATGCTCTCATTGCCGGCTTCGCTGGTGGCATCGCCGCTGTCATCCTCGGTGGCATCATCGGTGCCATCGCGTCGGCGAGTGGCGGCTCCGATGCCGGATTCGGGCTGGCCATGATCGTTACCGGGGTCGGAATTCTCTTCATCGCGATCGCCGGTCTCGTCTACGAAACCCTCATGCTCGCACGCTTCGGCGCAACTCTCGGGAAAATGGCCATGAAGATCAAGGTTGTGAGCCTCGAGACAGGTGAGGCACCTCGACTTGTCAACGCAGCTCTCCGCTTCGCGCTCCCCGGCCTCATAGGCATCATTCCCATCGTGGGTGGGCTCGCCGCGCTCGCGTGCTGGCTCTCGCCCCTGTTCGATAGCACGGGCCGTCAGCAGGGCTGGCACGACAAGGTCGCGAAGACCGTCGTTATCGCCAATAGCTAATCTCTTCCTCTCATTCAAAGGGTGGGCGGCCAGGAAATCCTGGCCGCCCACCCTTTGGTCTTGCACGTCCGTTCGCGCTGAGGCTTACTTGGCGTCGCCCTTGGTGTCGCCGGTCTCTTCAGTGTCGTCGTCAGCCGCCACCGCGAGCGAGATCTTGCCACGCGAGTCGATCTCGCGGATCTCGACCTCGAGCTTCTGGCCGACGCTCACGACGTCCTCAACATTCTCCACGCGCTTGCCGCCGTTGAGCTTACGCAGCTGCGAGACGTGCAGCAGGCCGTCCTTGCCCGGGGTGAGCGAGATGAACGCGCCAAAGTCGACGACACGCACGACCGTACCGAGGTAGCGCTCGCCGACCTCGGGAACGAGCGGGTTCGCAATCGCGTTGACGGCCGCACGCGCAGCCTCGGCCGAGGGGCCGTCGGTTGCGCCGATGTACACGGTGCCGTCGTCCTCGATCGTGATGTCCGCTCCGGTGTCGTCCTGGATCTGGTTGATCATCTGTCCCTTCGGGCCGATGACCGCGCCGATCTTGTCCACCGGGATGGTGACGGCGAGAACACGCGGCGCGTTGGGGCTCATCTCGTCAGGCTGGTCGATGGCCTGTTCGAGAACCGAAAGGATGTGCAAGCGAGCTTCGCGAGCCTGCGAGAGGGCGCCTGCGAGGACGGAAGCGGGGATGCCGTCAAGCTTCGTGTCGAGCTGAATAGCCGTCACGAACTCCGACGTGCCTGCGACCTTGAAGTCCATGTCGCCAAAGGCATCCTCGGCACCGAGAATGTCGGTGAGAGCCGCGTACTTCGTCTCGCCGTTCACCGTGTCGGACACGAGACCCATGGCGATACCGGCAACGGGAGCCTTGAGCGGCACACCGGCGTTCAGGAGCGCGAGAGTCGAGGCACACACGGAACCCATCGACGTCGAGCCGTTCGAGCCAAGAGCCTCCGACACCTGACGAATCGCGTAGGGGAATTCCTCACGGCTGGGGAGCACCGGAACGAGAGCGCGCTCGGCGAGCATGCCGTGGCCGATTTCGCGGCGCTTGGGCGAACCCACGCGGCCCGTCTCACCGGTCGAGTAGGGCGGGAAGTTGTAGTGGTGAATGTAGCGCTTATGATCGACAGGCGAAAGACCGTCGATCTGCTGCTCCATCTTGAGCATGTTGAGGGTGGTCACGCCGAGAATCTGGGTCTCGCCGCGCTCAAAGATGGCCGAACCGTGCACTCGCGGGAGCACCTCGACCTCGGCCGAAAGCTGGCGGATGTCGCGAAGGCCGCGGCCGTCAATGCGCACACCCTCCGTAAGGATCTTCTCGCGCACGACCTTCTTCGTGAGCGCACGGAAGGCGCCAGTAATTTCCTTCTCGCGATCGTCGAGCTTCTCCGCGAGCTCCTCCTTGACCTGCGCGAGCAGGGTCTCGGTAGCCTCTTCGCGTTCCTGCTTGCCCGCGATGCTCATGACCTCGCGAAGGCGCTCGGTCGCCGCTTCCGCAACGAGGTCGTAGGCGTCATCCTGGTAGTCGAGGAAGAGCGGGAATTCGCGAACGGGTTTCGCGGCCTTCGCGGCGAGTTCCTTCTGCGCCTCGCACAGCGTGCGGATGTAGACCTTGGCAGCTTCGAGGCCCTGGGCGACGACCTCTTCGGTCGGCGCCACCGCGCCTTGCTCCTTGATAAGCGACCAGGCGTTGTCCGTCGCTTCGGCCTCAACCATCATGATCGCGACGTCATCTTCAACGATGCGTCCAGCGACGACCATCGAGAAGACGGCCTCGTCGAGCTGGCTGAAGGTCGGGAAGGCGATCCATTGGCCGCCCTCGGCGCTCGGCATGAGCGCGATGCGCACGCCACCGATGGGGCCGGAGAACGGGAGGCCCGAGATCTGGGTCGATGCCGAAGCACCGTTGATGCCCACGACGTCATACGCGTCGTCAGGGTTCACGGCCATCACCGTGAGAACAACCTGGACCTCGTTACGGAGGCCCTTGACGAACGCCGGGCGCAGCGGGCGGTCGGTGAGGCGGGCTGCGAGGATCGCGTCGGTGCCCGGGCGACCCTCGCGACGGAAGAACGAGCCGGGGATTCGACCCGCGGCGTACATGCGCTCTTCGACGTCAACGGTCAGCGGGAAGAAGTCGAACTGCTCCTTCGGCTGATTGGAGACAGCGGTTGCGCTGAACACCATCGTGTCGTCGTCGAGGTAGACGGCGACGGCACCCGCGGCCTGCTTTGCGAGGCGGCCGGTTTCAAAGCGCACCTCGCGCTTGCCGTGGGAGCCGTTGTCGATCGTGGCGATCGTTGAATGAATGTTGTGGCCTTCCATGGTCACTGTCACTCTCTTTCTGTGGTGAATAAGAGTTGTCTTTGCCGTGGGGCCGGCCATCGCCAGTCGCGTACCCCGCTCACGCGGAAGACGTCACTGCCGAGGACCGATCCCCTCTCATCATTGTCGCAAGGAAAACTCTATGGATGGTAAAACGCCGCCCACCCGACGGGTGAGCGGCGGAACGAAGGTCAGCGGCGCAGGCCGAGACGCTGAATCAGCGAACGGTAACGCTCAATGTCGACCGACTGCAGGTACTGCAGGAGGCGCTTGCGGCGACCAACGAGGAGGAGCAGACCACGACGAGTGTGGTGATCGTGCTTGTGATCCTTGAGGTGCTCGGTGAGGTAGTTGATGCGATGCGACAGAAGCGCAATCTGCACCTCGGGCGAGCCGGTGTCGCCCTCGCTCAGACCGTATTCCTTAATGATCTCCTGCTTGACGGAGGAATCGTAAGCCACTGGCTCTCCAATCACCTTGTTGCACGGCGCACCGGGGCCTGTTCTCCCGAGCACTTAGAATCCGTGGCCGATGTAGCACGGCCTTTCAAGGCTAGCAGCAGCGCTACCAACGCGGGTCGGCATGCGCGGCAAGAGTGCTGCGAGTCACGGCAACGTCGCGGTGCATCTGGTCGACAAGGGCGTCGATGCCGTCGAAGGCAAGCGTCGGCCGCAGCCGCTCCACGAACTCCACTTGCGCCTGCCGATCGTACAGCTCATATTCGTGGGACCCGAGCACGTAGGTTTCCACGATCCGATGCGCGGGCCCTTCCTCAAACGTGGGGTTCGTGCCCACCGAAATGGTGGCGGGAACGCGATCGAGGAAGCGATCACCATCGAGTACCGAAAAGTAGCCGGCGTACACGCCGTCGATAGGCACAGCGCCGCGCGGATGCGCACTGAAGTTTGCCGTGGGAAAACCGAGCTCACGCCCCCGCTTGAAACCATGACGCACGGTGTCGCGCACCGAGTGCCAGCGGCCAAGCATGCGCGCAGCCTCGACGGTATCCCCCGAAAGCAGACTCTCGCGGATCAGAGTCGAGGAGATGCGCTCCCCCTCGCCCGCTTGTCCTTCGATATCGGCATCGAGCTCTTCGACGCTGATGACGTCGAAGGCGTACTTCTTGCCGAGGTCCACCATGGTGTGGAAATCGCCCTCGTTGCGACGGCCGAACCGAGAGTCCTTCCCCAGCACCACGGCACGAGCACCGAGAAGTTCCACAAGATATTCGCGCACAAAATTCTCGGCGGTGAGCTGCGCAAAGTCGAGCGTGAAATGCACGTCGAGGAGGTCGGCAACACCCGCCGCACACACGAGAGCATTGCGATCCTCGTAGCCCGTAATGAGCATCGGCTGCTCGCTGCCCGTCATCACATGCCGGGGGTGCGGGTGGAACGTGAGAGCACGGGGCACAAGACCGCGATCTTTCGCGTACGACACGAGGGAATCGATCACGCGGCGGTGGCCGCGGTGCACACCGTCGAAGTTGCCGATGGTCACGACGCCGGGCGCGAGGTTACCCGGAACCTCTTTCGGGTCATGCCACACGCGCGAGGGGGTCACTTCGTTCACGGCACGCTTTCATGGAAGGGATTCGAACACATGCCACCTTAACCGATGGCTGCCCCGCCACTCAGGGAGGTCTCCAAGCAACGTCACCCACAACACACGCCGCGAGGGGCTATGCCTCTTAAATCGCTAGCACGTTTTCGCTAAAGTAAGAGCAAACCCCCGCATCAAACGTTAAGGATCACGCGCATGTCGACTACCCCCGTGACACATGCTCGCGCCCCGAAGAAGCGCGGCCGCACACTATTTTTCGTCCTCGCGGCGATCGCCGTCGTCATCGCCCTGGTCGCGACCGGTGGCTCGTTCGCCTACGCAAAGCAGTTCGAGGGCAAGGCTCTGCCCGGCACCACGATTGCCGGAGTCGACGTCGCTGGAAAAACAGCCGAGCAAATTCGCGCAATTGTCCAGAAAAAGACCACAGGCGTCACTGTCACTGTCGACGCCAACGGCGAGCGCACGACCGTTCCCCTCGAGGAGATCGGTGGGCACATCGACGTCGATAAGACTGTCGAGAAAGCCCTTTCGCGCGAGTCGAGTATCCCGTCGGTAGTAAGCGCTGCCCTGAGCGGCACCCAGGACATCACCCCCGAGGTGACCGTCGATGAGGAGAAGGCACGCGCGTACGCCGAATCTCTCGTTCCCGACAACGAGGTTGATCCGGTCGATGCAGAAATCGTCCAAGACGACGACACCAAGGAATTCTCCGTAGTCGAGTCGAAGGCGGGCAAAGGCGTTGACCCGGCTGAGTTCGTCGCAAGCGTGAAGAGGAATGCGCCCGAGCTCAAGGATTTCACCGTGACCCAGAAGTTCACGAGCATCGAGCCTCAGCTCGACACCGCCAAGGCCAATGAGACGATTGAGACTCTCGAGGGCATGCTCAAGAGCTCGATGGTCGTGACCGGCCCGGAAGACAAGACCTTCGAGGTCAAGCGCAAGGACCGCCTAGGTTTCGTGTCGATCACCCCGAACGACAAGGGCGACAACTTCGAGATCAACATCGATCAAGAAAAAGTTGACACGTACGTCGGGAAGATCGCCGGCAAGGTTGCCACGACGAAGAAGGACGGCATCGTCGAGGTAGCCGAGGACGGCTCACGCACCGAGGTCTCCCCCGGCAAGGATGGCGTCAAGGTCACGAACCAGAAGGACATCACCGAAAAGCTGACTCACGCACTTTCCTCGGGTGAGAACCTCGATATCGCCATGACCACCGAGGTCGAGAAGGCCGAGGTCAAGGAAAAGAAGGTCGAGAAGGCGCCCGTGGACCCCGAGAAGGTTCCCAGCGAGCTTCCCTCCTACGCTCCCGCCGAAGCCCACAACGGCGAGAAGTGGATCGATATCAACCTCGCGAACAAGACCGTGACCGCCTACGTGGGCGACAAGGCTGTGTGGGGCCCCGTCTCCGTCGTGGATGGCGGCAAGGGCACCGAAACGCCCACGGGTGAGTACGAGATCTGGCACCGTACCGAGGTGCAGAACATGGGCTGCACGCCGCGGTACGACTACTGCACGAAGGGCGTCAAGTACAACCAGTTCTTCCACAAGGGGTACGCACTCCACTCGGCACCGTGGCGCTCGAGCTTCGGTTACTCCGGCTCACACGGTTGCATCAACATGCGTATGAAGGACGCCAAGTGGCTGTTCGAGTGGGCAAGCCTCGGAACGAAGGTCGTCTCGCACCGCTAACTACGGGGAACCGGCGCGCTTGAGAAGCGCGGAATAACGCTCGCGCTCTTGAGCAGCCCCCTCTTGGGGGCTGGTTCGACGATTGCCACAAGCTCACCCGTGGGCGGCACGATGGCAGCGGCAGGGAAGGCTTCGGGGTCCGACGCTTGAGACGCCTCAATCCACTGCCCGTGTCTGAGCGCTGTTGCTTCGCTCTCGCTTACGGCGTGAAGCGGCAAGAATGAGAGGGCGGCCTTGCCAAGCGGAGTGAGTGTGAGCGCCGCCGAAGGGTCCTCCGCGGCACGCGGCGCGTCTCGCTCGGGGATGAGCTGTGCCGCCTCAACGGTGAATCCGCCAACGCGCGTGCGCCTGAGCGCTGTGAGATGGCCGCCCACGCCGAGAGCCGCACCGAGGTCGCGTGCGAGAGCACGTATGTAGGTTCCCGAACTGCAGTCCACAACGCAGTCGACGTCGAGAAATCCTTCCGTCATGCGAGCCTCACGAATCTCGAAACGGTTCACCCGAATCGGGCGCGCGGCGAGCTCAACGCTCTCTCCCCCGCGTACGCGAGCGTACGAGCGTACACCGTTGACTTTAATCGCGCTCACGGCGCTCGGAACCTGCGCGATATCTCCCGTGAGGTCGGCAATAGCGTTCTCGAGCGACGCGTACTCATCGAGGATTGCGCGCAGCTTGTTCTCCGGGGCTGCCTGCCCCACCTGTTCGCCCTCGGCATCGTCCGTCACTGTCGCGTGGCCGAGGCGGATCGTCGCTTCGTAGGTTTTGTCGAGCCCCACGGCGTAGGTCAGAAGCTTCGTGCCGTACCCCACGCCGAGGAGAAGCAGCCCCGTCGCGGCGGGGTCAAGCGTGCCCGCGTGACCCACCTTGCGCGTGTTGAGGTGATAGCGCACTCGGGCGACCACGTCGTGGCTCGTAAGGCCCGCGGGCTTGTCGAGGAGAAGGAAGCCGTGAGGCCCCTCCCCCGCGTGTTTCTTACTCATCGGCCTCGTCGTCTTCGAGGTGCTCACCGGGGACACGGTAGGGATCAGCTTCGCCCGCGAACTGCTTACCGGCGCGTTCGCGTTCGAGCTCGGTGTCTCGGTGCCGCGCCTCCACGAGGAGATCTTCGATCGTTTTCGACGTCTCGGGGATCGTGTCTTCAAAAAACTCAAGCGACGGGGTGAGACGTGCGGTGATGCCGCGGCCCACGGCGCTGCGCAGCATGCCCTTCGCCGCCTTGAGCGCGGCAGCGGTCCCGGCACGCTCTTCATCGCTTCCGTACACGGTATAGAAGATCGAGGCGTGCTGGCCATCGCCCGTGAGGCGGACGTCGGTGACTGTCACGAACCCGAGACGCGGGTCCTTGACTTTTTCGTCGAGCGTACGGGCCACGATTTTCTTGATCTGATCGGCGAGGCGCCGCACGCGAGGGTTGTCGTTCATGGTGTCTCCTTGAGTGAAGTGAAGGTCGGGGTGCTTACGCCTTGCGGGCAAGCGCGATATCACGGTCGATTGAGGCATCGACCCGGTGCCTGAAGTTCATGCCCTCGCCTCGAAGCTCGAACCCGTGCTCCTCGACAATAGCGTGCACGTCATCGGCGGGGGTCGTGTGGCGATTGTAGGCGAGCGCCACGGCGCCGCCTCGCGCAAGCACGCGCGACCATGCGGGAAGGGCCTTCCGCAAAAATTCAAGCGGGGAACGGCGGAGATTCGCACCGACCTTGGAGCCGTGCTGCACGCCGTAGGGAAGGTCCGCGACGATCACGTCGGCGCTTCGGGCCTTGAGGAACGCGTCAAGGCCCGTGGAGTCTGCCGTGTAAAGCTCGAGGCTTTGCCCCTTCCCCGCGCGTTGCTCACTTTTTGAACGCGAGAGTTCGGCGTGGAAATGCTTGCCGAGCGCCTTCTTACTGATCGTGAGCTTCGTGTCCGAGGTCGTGTGCTTGAGCCTGTTCTCGCGCATCCACGACTTAAGGAACGCGCGGTAGAGCTCGGCGTCTTTCTTGTCGAGATCGACGCCCACGGGGCTAAGCCCCCACATGAGGGCCTGGTTGAGGGTTGTGCCTCGACCCGCAACGGGATCAAGCACCCGCAACGTCCCCTCGCGCAGTGCCTCGGCCTTTCCCGCGGCGTGGGCGGCAAGGTGAAGAAGAAGCGCCGTGAACTGCTCGTTCGTTTTTCCCTGATATTTGAGCGTCGAAAGCAGAGTGCTCGGGTAAAGATCCACGTTGGGAAGAGGAATCGGCTGGAGCAGAGGAAGCGTCGGACTCTCATCCACGTAACTGCGCTCCGCGTTTGGGGCGGGCATGCGCCCCACCTCCTCAAATGCCGCGTACACGTGCGGGCTATACGCCAGCGAGGAGGTCAGCGCACGCTGATTCTCCGGACTCTCCCATGCCTCGTCGTCGATCTCGAGAGCGAGAAAATCGAGGTTCGCTTCGCGCACCTCGCTCGTCTCGACGAGGGCACCCGGCGCGCTCTCTGCCAACACAAACTCAAGCTCAGCTGCCGCGAGACGCGGCGCCGCCAACCCATACACCCGGTTTGCGCTCGGGGCGATGAGAATGTTGACGCGCATGTTCTCTCCGTTCGTTTCTCTATGCCACCGGGAGTATGCCTCGGGCGGCGAAACGGGCGGCGCCTCGGCCTGAACCGAAGCGCCGCCCGCGCACTGTCACCGAAAGGTGATTAGTCCTTCTTCTTTTCGCGCGGCTTCTCGACCATCTCGTAGGTCGTAATGAGGTCACCCTCCTGCACATCGTTAAAGCTGCCCAGGTTGATACCGCATTCGTAACCTTCGCGAACCTCGGTCACGTCGTCCTTGAAGCGACGCAGACCGGCGATCTCGAGATTCTCCGTGATGACGACGCCCTTGCGCGTGATGCGAGCTTTCGCACCGCGGTTGATGGTGCCGGACATGACGAGCGAACCCGCGATGTTACCGAACTTCGAGGAACGGAAGATCTCGCGGATCTCGGCGCTGCCCGTGTCCTTCTCTTCGTACTCGGGCTTGAGCATGCCGAGAAGAGCGTTCTCGATATCTTCAATCGCGCGATAGATCACCGAGTAGTACTTGATCTCCACGCCTTCACGCTCGGCGTACTCCGCGTTCTGCCCCTCGGCACGAACGTTGAAGCCGAGGATCACGGCATCCGACGCGACAGCGAGGTTGATGTTGTTCATCGTGATCGCACCAACGCCACGATCGATGATGCGCAACTGCACATCCTCGCCCACATCGATACCGAGCAGCGCCTCTTCGAGTGCTTCGACAGAACCGGAGGCATCGCCCTTGAGGATGAGGTTGAGAGTTTCGACCTTCCCCTCTTCCATCGCGGCTTTGATGTCCTCGAGGCTCATACGCTTACGGCGCTTCGAGAGCTGTGCGGCGCGCTGGGCGGCCTCGCGCTTCTCGGCGATCTGGCGCGCCATGCGCTCGTCCGCGGCAACGATGAACGAGTCACCTGCGCCGGGGACAGAGCTCAAACCGAGAACCTGGACGGGGCGCGACGGGCCTGCTTCTTCAAGCTGGTTGCCGTTCTCATCGATCATGGCGCGCACGCGGCCATGGCCGATACCACACACGATCGCATCGCCCACGCGGAGCGTTCCCTGCTCCACGAGCACGGTCGCGACGGGACCGCGCCCGCGGTCGAGGCTCGCCTCGATCGCAACGCCGCGAGCATCCTTGTCCGGATTGGCCTTGAGTTCAAGGGCGGCATCTGCGGTCAGCAGAACCGCCTCGAGGAGGTCATCGATGTGGAGGTTCTCGCGCGCCGAAACGTCAACGAACATCGTGTCGCCGCCGTACTCTTCAGCCACGAGGTTGTACTCGGTGAGCTGGGCGCGGATCTTGTCGGGGTTCGCGCCCTCCTTATCGATCTTGTTGACGGCCACGACGATCGGGACATCGGCCGCCTGCGCATGGTTGAGCGCCTCGATCGTCTGCGGCATCACGCCGTCGTCAGCAGCCACCACAAGAATCGCGATGTCCGTGACCTTCGCACCACGGGCACGCATAGCGGTAAACGCCTCGTGACCCGGGGTATCGATGAACGTGATGGGACGCGTCTCGCCCTCGTGCTCCACCTGCACCTGATAGGCACCGATGTGCTGGGTAATGCCGCCGGCCTCACCCTGGCCCACGTTGGCACGACGAATCGCGTCAAGAAGGCGGGTCTTACCGTGGTCAACGTGGCCCATGACCGTGACGACCGGCGAGCGGGGCTCGAGGTCCTCTTCGGTCTCTTCGGCAAGTTCGCCTTCGAGGTCGATATCGAACTGCTCGAGAAGCTCGCGCTCCTCGTCCTCGGGCGACACGATCTGGATCTTGTAGCCGAGCTCCTCGCCGAGAAGCTGGAACGTGTCCTCATCGAGCGACTGGGTCGCGGTCGCCATCTCACCCATCGCAAACAGCACGGTGATGAGCGAGGCGGGATTGACGTCAATGCGCTCCGCAAAGTCGGTCAGGGTGGCGCCGCGGCGAAGGCGGATAACGGTATTGCCGTCGCCGCGCGGGATCTGCACGCCGCCCGGAGCGGGAGCCTGCATCTGCTCGAATTCTTGACGCTTCGCGCGCTTCGACTTACGGCTCTTTGCAGGCTTGCCGCCGCGACCGAAGGCACCCTGGGTGCCGCCACGACGACCACCGCGACCGCCACCACCGGGGCGACCACCGGGACGACCCGGACCACCACCGGGGCCGCCACCTGGGCCACCGAAACCGCCGCGACCACGACCACCACGGCCGCCGCGACCACCGTTGCCGCCCGCCGGGCGACCCTGGTTCTCGGCCTGCGGCGAGTGCGCGGGCATCATGTTCGGGTTGGGGCGGGGTCCGCGGTTTGACGGACG
>NZ_RBLW01000007.1:0-83090 GCF_003989295.1 Dermabacter sp. HSID17554
ACTTCATAAGTGCACTCCCTTGAAAGTGTTGGTGGGAGTGTGCGAACCACGGCGTCAGAGCGCGTGCGGTTCCCACGCTTCCCCCTTGTGCTGTCCGGGACCCACGTCCCGTTATCTGACCGTTATAGGCAAACATGGGTTTTCCGTTATCGCACCTTAATCTTCTTGATGTTTCCGTGATGTTTCCGTGATGTTCACCTAAGTGGCCTCTCTCAGGGATTGTGTGCACAATGGCACTCGCACATTGACCGCTGACACGCTCAGCAGGGGGTTTGAACTGCGTGTACACCTATGACGATCAGCTTCTCGACGCCGTTAAGGTGCGCCGAAAAAGGCTCGCACAGGCGCTCTTGCATCGATCGGAGAGGCTGCGTCGAACGTGGACGGATGGCCTCGGAACGATGCTCGGAAGCATATTTTTTGCCGTTCTCGCGTGCGCCGTATGCGTGGGCGTGTCGTTCGTGATGAATCTGATCGCAAACGACACCACCTTTAAGAGGCAGCCCACGCAGGGCACCTCGATCACGACCCCCGCCACCCCTCCCACTTCGCCGGCTTCTACACCGCCATCAGCTGATGAGGACAAGCAATGACCCAAAGCCCTTATGTTCGCCTCACGATTCGCGGTAGTGAGCGCGCTGCGGACGTCATCGTCCCCGGCTCGCTCACACCCGCCGACGTGATTCCCGAGTTCGTGGAACTCGTGGGAGAAACGACAAAAGTCTCGGGACTCGGCCTTTTCACGATCCTTGGTGAGCGACTTGAGCAGACCATCCCCGTGGGGGAGCAGGAACTGCTCGACGGCCAGGTTGTCCAAGTGCTACCGCTCGCCGATGCGCCGCTTGAGCCCGTCGTCCACGACGTTGTTGACCGCCTCACCTCGACCGACGTGAGTGGCCTGTGGAACGACAAGACTCGCCCGTGGGTTCTCGGCATTCTCTCCACGAGCCTTCTCCTTCTCTCGCTCTGGTTCATCCCGGGAGCCTTCTCGCAGCCGTGGTGGGCAGTCTCCGGCATGTTCACGCTTACGATCATCGCGGCTGCTCTCCAGATCCACACGCTCGCGTGGCCGCTGTTCGCCGGTTCGCTTCTTCTCACGGTCCTCGGCGGTCTCAATTTCGAGTTCGGGGGCAAGGAAAGCGCGATCTGGTGTCTGAGCGCGTTCGCCTCAACCCTCGCGGTCTTTGCTGTTCTCCGCCGACGCTTCCGGGCGCTCGGGACTGCACTCCTCACCCTCGCCGCGAGCGTAGGCATCTTTATCGTTGCCACGGTGCTCGGTGCGACGGTTGAGCAGGCCGGTGCGATCGTTGCCGTAGTTGCCCTCGCAGCCCTCGGTCTCGTGCCGCGCTTCGCGATGCAGGGCGCAGGCCTCTACACGGTCCAGGACTCGCTTGCGGAAGAAGGCGACGTGAAAGCGAAGCGCGTCGATGTTGCCATTTCCGAGGCCTACGCGACCCTCACGATGACAGTCGTTGTTCTCGCGGTGATCCTCGCGATTTCTCTCGGGCTCGCGTCAGCACTCGTCGTCGATAACACGTTTGCGGCGATCACCGTCGCCGCCGTCGCCATCACCATGGTGTTCCGTACCCGCCACTTCCCGTTTGCTCTTCACCGCGCCGTTCTGTGGGGCGCCGCTATCGTGACCGGCGTGTGCAGCGCGCAAGCGATTGTGGCGGCGAAACCTGACCTTTCGCTCTGGCTCGGCGTGGGGGTCATTGTCGCGGCGATCGCCATCTATACAATCCCGCGCTTCGCCTTCCGTAGCTCCGTGAACTCGGCGCGCGGCCGTCGAATCTCGGGTGTCGTTGAACGTATTTGCACGCTCGTCACCGTGCCCGCGCTCGTGGGAATTTTCGGTGTGTATAGCGAACTGTTGAGGACTTTCCAGTGAACCAAAAAGACCGCGCACTCAAGATCAGCAAACGCAAGGGCGAGGGCGGCGCGCGCCGTGCATTGCGCCGCGTCACGGGCTGGATCGGCAACGACGAAACCCCTACGCGTATCGCACAAGCGCAACGCGATGAGCAGCTGCCCATCACCACTGGGCGACGTATCGCCTTCCTTGGTGCCCACGGGGGCGCTGGTGTCACCTCACTTCTCGTGGCAAGCGCCGGCTACCTCGCGCAAGCACGTGGCGGGTCCGTGACCGTTGCCGGGCTTCGCTCAACAAGCGACCTCTCGTGGTTCCTCGGCGATAATCACCATCAACGTGGCCTGCGCCTCCACGACACCCCGCTCCTGCACACCCGCGAATCCATTGGTGAGATTTCACGTGCGCAGCAGGTGCTCCTCGTGGATTGCGACTCGCACGTGACCGATGAGGAACTGTCGATGCTCATGCCGCACGTCGTCGTGATCGTGGGGCGCCGCACCGTGCAAGGCATCGAGAAAGTGGAAAATATCCGCGAAGCCCTCGGCGACAAGCACGGCACGACCATTCGCCTTCTTCGCGAAACACCCGAGAGTGGCCTCGGCAAGCCGCGCGGCGGTATCCAGCTTGGCGACCTCGTGGTCATTCCGCAGGACCAGCACCTCGCGGGCGATTCCCACGTGCGCATCGAGAACATTTCCGAACCCTCGCGCGTCGCGATCGAGGAGCTCGGCGCGCTCATGATGCAGTTGGCGGTTAGTCGTTGAGTACCCGAATCGTTCATCGCCCCGCCCGCACGTCGCCCTCTGCCCCGGGCGTCACTCGCCACGAGATCGAGCTGCCGCCGGCCCTGCCCGAAAACGACGGTACGGCAAACTTCCTCATGCTCATCCCCATGCTCGGTGCCGCCACGAGTATGACCCTCATGATGCTGTTCAGGGGTTCCGCGCTCGCCGCGATCGGCGCCCTCATGATGATCGTGACCGTTATCGCGTTCATCATCATGTTTATGAGCAACCGCGGTCGCGCGGTCAGGCGTCGGCAGTCCCTGCGCGACCGGTACCTGACCTACCTTGACCGCCAGTCAAGCGAACTTTATGAAGCCGAACAGCATCGCTCCGAGCTTGCCCGTGCAGCCGAGCCTCACCCCGCCGCGCTCTTAAGCCTCGCGCGCTCGACCTCGAGGTTGTGGGAGCGCCGCCGTGATGACCAGGACTTCATGCGCTTGCGCCTCGGAACCGGCTTCGCACCCTCCGTTGAATTTGAACGCGTGGGTGAAGACAACGCGATGAGCCTCGACGACGAATTCATGTCGAGCGAGCTCGACCGCGTTGAAGAACGCTTTTCCACGATGCCCGATGCGCCCGTAACGATCCCGTTCGACTCCGTGGGCAACGTGAGCATCGTGGGCGATCAGCCGTTCTGCCGCCGCATCGCCGTGCTTCTCACGAGCCATGCGGCAGCGCTTTCCTCGCCCGAGGACATCGAGATGGCGCTGACCTACCCCGAAGGCGAGGCTCGCGAATTCTGGTCGTGGATGACGTGGCTGCCGCACATGGCGGATCAGTCGCGAGCGACCCAGCACGGGCCTATTCGCCGTATCGCCAAGGATGAAGAGCAGCTCGCGGAGGTGCTCCGCCCAGAGCTTCACCGCCGCCTCACCGCTGCAGCGCAGCTTCGCCGCAACCTCGGCGGCGGCAATATCTCGGGCACGATGGCCCGCATGTGGATCGTCTCCGACCACCACGGCGAAGACGCGCTCGACATTCCGCTTGGCGACCGCGAGGTGCGTCCCTCGGACGTTGGCCTCACGATGCTGCACCTCCTCGCGAGCCGCGAGCACGAACCGGACGACATCACGCTCCGCATCAGCCCTTCGTCGGTGAAGGCCGACGAAGCAATCGTCGAGCGTTACACGTCGCGCGACCAGGAGCCCGAGCGCCTCACGGTCAAGCTCGACGAGTTCTCGCACGAAGAGGCGAGGGCCCTCGCGCGCTACCTTTCGGGCGTGCGTCTCGCTCCCGACTCGCTCGAGCACGACGAGGCTCAGCAGGCGCTTCGCGCTTCGGATCTTCTCGGCGTAGGGGAGCTCACCAACATCAATCTTGATGAGGCGTGGGCCCCGAGGCCCCGTTCGAGCTTCCTTCGCGTCCAGATCGGTAACGATGATCAGGGCGCGCCTGTCATGCTCGACCTCAAGGAATCGGCGCAGTACGGCATGGGCCCGCACGGCCTCGCGATCGGTGCGACGGGTTCCGGTAAATCGGAGCTTCTTCGAACCCTCGTGCTCGGTCTCGTCACGGGGCATTCCCCCGCCGATGTCAACATGGTTCTCATCGACTACAAGGGTGGTGCGGCCTTCGCACCGTTCGAAAATCTCCCGCACGTCGCGGGCGTCATCACGAACCTCGGTGACGATGCGAACCTCGTGGAGAGGGTCTACGCGAGCCTCGAGGGTGAAGTGAAGCGCCGCCAGCAGCTCCTCAAGGACGCCGGCAGCCTCTCGGACATCACGACCTATCGACGCCGGCAAGCGGCTGAAGGCGGCGAACATATGGAGCCGCTCCCGCACCTTCTCGTGATCATTGACGAGTTCGGTGAGCTCCTCACGGCCCGCCCTGACTTCATCGACCTGTTCCTGTCAATCGGCCGTATCGGCCGTTCGATCGGCGTGCACTTGCTTCTGTCGAGCCAGCGAATCGAGGGCGGCAAGCTTCGCGGTCTCGAAACCTACCTTTCGTACCGCATTGGTCTTCGTACCCTGTCGGCGGCCGAGTCGCGAACCGTGATCGACACGGTCGATGCGTTCTCTCTCCCGCCGCTTCCCGGCTACGGCTACCTCAAGGTTGACACGACGACCTACACGAAGTTCCGTTCGGGTTATGTTTCGGGGCTTTTGCCGACGAACGAGGATGAGATGGAGGTCGAGGACCTCCCGCACGTCTCTCTGATCGACGAGTTCGCGGTTCTCGACACCGATTCGGGCCCCGAAACAAAGGCCACCCCCGGCGGTGCCGACGACGAGGACGAAGAGGGCCCCACGATCCTCTCGACCGTCGTAAGCCAGCTTGAGAAGAAGCCGCGCGTGACGCGCCCCATTTGGCTCGACCCGATCGACACCGTCATCACGCTTGATCAGGTCGCAGGCAAGCCCATGGCAACCCGTCGCGGGCTGCGCCTTCCGAAGGACAAACTCCTTTCGGTACCGATCGGCCTGCTCGATGATCCGGCCCGCCAGTGGCAGGGCAAGTTCAACCTCGACCTCGCGGGCCCCGGCGGTCACGTGTTCGTCGTGGGTGCGCCGCGCTCGGGTAAAACCACGGTGCTCCGCACGGTTGCCGCGTCGCTCGCGCTCACGCACCCCTCGGCCGAAGCGATCGTGTATGGCGTGGATCTTCTTGGCTCGGGTCTTATGGCCATCGAGAAACTTCCGAACGTCGCGGGCGTCGCGACGCGTCAGCAGCGCGAAGCCGTGCGCCGCACGGTGGAAGAGGTGCAGGCGGCTATGCAGGCACGCGAATATCTGTTGCATCAGAGTCACCTTCCCGATCTCGAATCGGTGCGTCGCGCGGCGGGCCTCGATGTTGACCCGAAGCTTATGAGCGAGATTGTGCTTCTCGTGGATGGCTTCGGCCAGTTCAATGAGGAGTTCAACGACCTCGAGGAGAACATTAAGGACATCGTTCGCCGTGGCGCTGGCCTCGGTGTTCACGTGGTCGCGACCGGCTCGCGCCTCAACGACGCGCGCCTGTCGATGCAGACCTACTTCGGTAACCGCCTCGAGCTTCGCCTGACCGATCCCGGCGAGTCGAGTGTGGCGCGTAAACTTTCGGCGACGATTTCCGCTGATCGACCAGGCCAGTTCCTGACGTCGAATAAACTCTTCGGGCAGATTGCTCTTCCCCGTATCGATTCGAAGCCGGATCGAGAAAGTGCCGTTGAGGGGCTCGCTCATCTCGTCGAAACGGTGGCGTCCGCGACGACGGATCGGGCACCGAAGGTGCGTATGCTCCCCTCGGTTGTGACGCCCGACCTCCTTGAGAAGGGGGAATCGAGGAACCTCATCCCGATTGGCCTTTACGAGGGCGACCTCGGCACGGCGCAGCTCGATGTGGAAGGCGCCGATTGGAACATGGTGCTTCTTGGCTCGAACAAGATGGGTCGCACGAGCATGCTCAAGTACATCGCGCGACAGATGATGGAGCGGTGGAGCCCGGAAGAGCTCGTGTTTGCCGTGTTCGATCCGCGCCGCAACCTCGCCGACGTGATCCCTGAGCCGTACCTCGGTGGCTACGCCGCTTCCGCCACTCTCGCCGAGCAGCTCGTCGCCGCGATCATTCCCGAGTTGAAGAAGCGTGTTCCCGGCTCGCCTGAAGCGGCGGAGGCCAAGGACGAAACACATCCGCGCATCGTGCTTCTCGTGGACGACTACGACGTGCTTACGGCTGGCAGCATGAGCCCGCTCCAGGCGCTCCAGCCGTTCCTCGCGATGGGTCCCGAAATCAACCTTTCGGCGATCATCGCACGCCGCGTGGCCGGTGCGTCGCGAGGTCTCTACGAACCGGTATTCAATACCGTGCGAGAGAGTGGCGCGACGGGCTTTATGTTCTCGGGCGACCGCACCGAAGGTCTGCTGCTCGGCGGCGAACGCGCCCGCAGGCTCCCCACGGGCCGCGCGCGCATGTTCCGCACGGGTCAGCCCGGCGAAACGGTGCAGATTGTGTACGACGGCGGGGAAGAGGAAGTCACGCAGGCGCGTGGTTTCGGTAGCTCCCCGGCAAGCAACTGAGAGGTAATGGTATGAACCAGCAGGCCATCGTGCGCCTTCACGGTCCGCGCGAGTGGGATGCCGAGCGTCTTGCCGAGGTCGTGAGTGCCGTATTCACACCGGACCACGAGATCTGGACGACCGATTCGCCCGCGATCGCGATCACGGACGGGACCGAGGCCATCGCTCCCCTGTGGTTTATGCCGGAAGCGGAGTCGCAGCCCGGCTTCTACGCAGCCGAGCTCGTAGGCCCGCGTGCCGAGACGATCGCGTTTGCGAAAGCGTGCGCGCGTGCGTTTTCGGCGAGCGCGAAAGACGTGAGCATCGATGCGGATCTCGTTGACGATGAAGGTTGGTCGAACAGGACCCCGCTCGAGCAGATTCAACGAGGTGCCTACTACGAGGACGACACGCCTCTCGTGCCGCGCGTGATCGACATGCCAGTCGAGGTCGTCGAGTTCAGCCCGTGGATTTCGGCCCTGATCGCGAGCGCGCAGGCCGAGCCTCACTCGCTCATTATCCGCACGCCTGAGTCGACGCGCGTGAGCCCGTACATGCGCCGTATTTTCGAAACTTTCCAGGTGTTGTGGATTCGTGAAACCGCCGATGGCCCCGTCGAAGGCATTATGGGGCTCGGGTACAACTGGAATAGCGAAGGCGTACTTGAGCCGGCTGTGGGGCGCAGCGTTCCGCACTACACCCCGGACGGCTTGCGCATTCGCCTTCAGGTGCTCCATCCCCTTGATGACACGGTCGACGTGGGCGAAGCGAGCGAGCGCCTTCTTGCGGCAACCGTCGGAATCCCGCACGTGAGGGTGGGCCGGA
The DNA here is from genome assembly GCF_003989295.1 of Dermabacter sp. HSID17554. Taxonomy (NCBI): domain Bacteria; kingdom Bacillati; phylum Actinomycetota; class Actinomycetes; order Micrococcales; family Dermabacteraceae; genus Dermabacter; species Dermabacter sp. HSID17554. The sequence goes on from NZ_RBLW01000007.1 coordinate 7,464, forward strand.
CCGAGATCTCTCGTGGCCCGTGGGATAAGAGGCTTGTGGTGAGCACGTCCGCCCAGGCCTCGCCCGAGATGATTACGTGGTGCCTGAGTGGGCCTGACATGCGTGGATCGCTTGACCTCGTGCCGGCGAACGAGGGTGTTCTCGAGGATATTTTCCTTGAGCTTCCCGCCGGAGAATCGAAGCTCAGCAGCGCCGATGCGCGTGCGCTCTGGGAGCAGTTCAAGGAGTTCATGCCGCTTGGTTTCGTTATTGCCGAGGGGCTTGAGGCGACGACGCGCCTCGTGCACGAATCCTCCGAGCATGCGATCAAGGACGACTTGGAGCCGTGGGACGGCGGCTACGGCTACCTCGGCTACCTCGGTGGGAGGCCCGCTGGGGAGAGCGCGGGGGAGGGGTCCGACGCTTCCTCGGCCTCCGATGAGGCTCAGGCCGAATAGTCGATACCCGAGCCCCGGAATCACCGGGCGTTCGGAGGAGATATAGAGAAGCGCCCGTCGGACCCCCTCCGCCGGGCGCTTCTCGTACCGCGGAAATCCCCTCACCGCGGCACCGCCTCACCCGCGCGACGATGTCAGCTGCGGGTGGCGATGGGAACGCCGCTGGGCGGCGCGGGCGTGAGCCCTAGTTCGTGGGGTTAGGGGCGCGGCTGTGTCGCGTTGAGGCCGGTGAGGCACGCGACACGAGCAACGTCACGAATATATAACAGTCGCAGGTCAAGCGCCATCCAGAGACGGTGTTATGGAAAATTGGCCGCTGTGCGCTCGGCCACTACCTCGGGGCCGTGTCCCGTTAGCGTGCGGTTCGCGCCACGGCTCTGCTCCCGTCACGCGTCGTACCCCCGAGGGTGAAGAACAGTAGCAGGGCAGTCACGGGGTCGAAGATGCAGTGCCGTTTTTAGCCCCTGAAAGGTAGGGCTGGGTGGGCGTAGGCCGACGCTTGCCGGTTTAAATGTCTCACCCCCGGGATACCGTTGTGGGTGTAACGGGAAATGGTCGAGAGGGGCCCTCGTGAGGATTCGATTCGGATGGCTGCTAGACGGCGCGGCGTGGGCGCCGCGCGGCATCGGCTCGGCGCGGTCGTGGGATATGGTCGCTGGTCCGCGCGAGCTCGTGGGGGTGCTGCTCACGCGCCTCGGGTTGTTGCATCCGGAAACACCGTACGCCGTGCGCGTTGCCCATATGCGGCGGCTCTTGAGCGAGGTCCAAAACCCGTGGTACGAGCGCTCGTGTGCTCGGGACTCCTGGAATACTGCGCGCGCGATGCTGCGCCTGCGCGATGAAGCGCTCGAGGCCGGGTGGAGGGCCCCTGCGCCAAGTGAGCTGGAGGGGCTGAGTCAGCCACGCCTCAGCGCACTCGCCGCTCTCGAACAAGCCATCACGGTGGGTGTCGAGGGGGTTCCGGGCGCCAACCTCCCCCCGGGTTTTGCCGACGACCTCGCAAGCGTGCACGCCGAACTTGAGGCGATCGTGGATTCGGGCGAGGTGTGGCCACTTGGAATCGAGGTCATCGACTGCTCGGAGGATCCCGAAGCGCTCCCCGGGCGGTGGCCGGCGATTTTTGCACTGCTTGAACGCTGCGGCGTCAAGGTCAACGTCGGGCACGAGCATGCCGGAGTCCCTCACGAGCTCTCGATCGTGCGCGCGCCGCAAGAGCTTTCCGCCGGTGAGGTTGCCGCGCAGATACTCGAGGAAGAATGCGCGGGATCGGCCCCCGTAACTGTCCTTGCGGGTCGCGATACGCTCCCGCTTGATCTCTCGCTTACGCGCCGAGGTCTTCCGCCCGTCGCGCACGCGCCTGAAGCGGCGCCGCGGCTCGCCGCGCAGGTGGTGCCTATTTTCCTCGAGGCAAGCAGCTCGCCCGTGAATGTTCAGGCGCTCGTAGAGTTTCTCAGCGTCGAGGTGCCATGTGAAAAGGCACAGGAGGCAGTGGGGGAGAGGCAAGCGTCGGCTCCAGTACTCCCTCGGAACGTCACGCGCGCACTGCTGCACGCCCTGGGTGAAGAGGCCGGCATTGACACTCGCGACCCAGAATCGGCATTTTCAAAGGCCCTCGAAAAGATTCGGCAGGATGCCGAAAACGGTACGCAGAATCTTGCCATGGTGCGGGAAATGTGCGCCTTCACCGCCGAGGCACCGGGGGAGATCGTGGAGGCGAATGACCTGGAGCGGCGTCTCGCATTCCTGGAAGCACGTGTGGAGCAGATGCCGCGCGCGGCCGGTCCCGCAAAGAGCATTATTCGCCAGCACATCACCACTTTGCGCGATCTCCTGGATCTCACGAAGGCCGAGGGCGTCAACGAGCGTGAGTTGAGGGAACTGGTCGCGGCAGCGGCGCCCCCGGCTCGTTCGGTGCTCGCGCGCCCCTCAGTGACACCGTGGAATACCGCCGTGAACGAAGCTCATGTGGACGCGGGAACGGTGCTGTGGTGGGGTGCCGCCGGGGCGCCGAGCAGGCGTAGTGTCACGTGGGATAAATCTGAAATTCGGGTACTCGAGGAAGGCGGCGCGCGTATTCTCGAGGCGGAAGAACTCGAGGCGCTTGACATGCGTGCGAAGCTGCGCGCGCTCGGCAGCGCGACGAAGCTCATTGCCGTGGCGGCTGATGTTGTGGACGGTGAGCACGCGAGCCTCAACCCTGCGCTCGCGCCGCTCGCGGAAGCCTGGCTCACGGCAAACCCCGATCTCAAAGCGCAGCCCCAAGAGGATTCGGATCCCACCCGCCACCGGGCGATCAGTATCGAGGCGCGCGCATGGGCCGCAACGCGGCTCAAAGCCGGGCTCCTCAACATGCCTGAAGAGCAGAGGTTTATGCCCCCCTCGAGTCTCGCCCGCGAGGTCACTGCCGGCACGCAACTCATGCCGCAAAAACTGTCGTACACCCAGCTCGACATCCTTCATCGCGACGCCCTCGCGTGGGTGTTGCGCTACCCGTTAGGCATCAAACCGGGCAGCGCCGCGAGCGTCCCGAGCGGCAATCGCGCGATCGGCACGCTCGTGCATGCCGTGATCGAGACCCTGGTGAAAGAAAAGCGCGTTCCCGCGAGTTACGAGATCCCCGAAAGTGCAGTCGAAGAGATTTTTGCGCGCCTCGTCCCCCGGTACTCGAGCGACCTCGACCTCCCCGGGAACGAAGCCCTGCGCGCATATGTACTGCGGCGCGCGAAGGCAAGCATCATGATGCTTTTCCGCACGCTCCGCACCGCGGGTATTGGCGTGATCGAGATCGAGCACGCACTCAAGGATGTACCGCTCAACTTTACGGTGGAGAGGCCCGACGCCACCCAGCAGCTCACAGTGCCTCTTTCCGGTTCGATCGACTTTGCCGGTATCGACGAACATGGTGCGCCCGTGCTTCTTGACTTCAAATGGACGAACAGCACGTCGCGATACGCGGGCCTCGTGACCAATAACGAGGCGCTTCAGCTCGCGACGTATGCCTGGGCATATGGAGCGCAAAGAGGCGAAAGGCGCGAGCCGCGCACCGGATATTTCCTGCTGCGTCACGGCGAGTTCGTGACGAACGACCGCGGTCTTGGCGGGCGCGGCGCGAGCAATGAGGCAACCGGAGGAAACCTCGGCCTGTTCGAGAGGTTGCGCGCCACGATCGAGGATGAACTGAGCGCGATCGCCCAGGGGTGCGTCACGAGTGCGCTCGGGGATCTTGCCCTCGAGAACGGTCTTTCGAGCCACGACACCGCTCATAGGAAGGCAGCGGCGGAGCTGACTGAAGAGCGCGCCGAAGCCGGACGTGTCTTCGTGGACCACAACGCCAGCTATAGCGACTACTGCCTGCTGACAGGACTGACGGGAGACTACTCATGACCTTCACGGTTATTACTGCATCGGCAGGATCCGGCAAAACGTACACGCTCACCACGCGCCTCGCCGATGCGCTCGCGGGAGGGGTGCGCACGAGCGAAATCATCGCGACAACCTTCACCACGAAAGCGGCGGCAGAACTGCGCGAACGCCTCCAGGTGCGCCTGATCGAACTCGGTCACGTGGACCAGGCGAACGAGATCGGTTCGGCGCTTATTGGCACGGTTAACTCGATTGCGGGGAGCATCGTTCAGGACTACGCGATTGACATGGGGCTCAGCCCCGAACTTCGCGTGTTGTGCGAGGAAGAAAGCGAACGCCTCCTTACCGCCTCGATCAATCACATGATCGCCGACATCGAGGAGCGCGAGTACGCGTTGCTTGCTCGGCTCGGCTACGACGAGGCACCGGGCCAAAACGCGAATGCGTTTCAGCGAGAGGAATCGTGGGCGAGTGCCGTCGGGGCCATCACGAGGCTCGCGCGCACGAACGGAGTGCAGCCCTCCACTCTCATGCGGAGTGCTGAGGAATCGATCGCCGCATTCCGTGCGATGATCGGCGCCGCAGGTTACGCGATCGGGGGAGATGAGCGTGAAACGTGGCTGCGAGCCTTCGCCTCTTGCCTCAGCGACCTCACCTCGGATCTTGACGCGGCACGCGCGGCCGAGGCACGGGGTGAAGAGTTCACGCGGTGGCCGAGTGACGGCGAACCCGCGAAGCGCCTTTCCTCGACGCTCGGCAACGTTGAAGGCTCGATCGTGACACTCGAACCTCTTTACCGTCGCATGAGCCGCGATGTCGAGGCGGTGCGCTGGAAAGAATGGATGGCACTTGCCGACGTGACGAAAGTGCGCCCGGCTCACGGAGGAAAAAAGCCCGGTGCGCGGCCTGCAGCAGTCTTCGCTCCGCTTGCCGACCTCATCCTCGGCGCGAGCGACGGCGTGGGGTTTCTCGGCAACGAAGCGTTTGTAGCGGACGTCGAGAAACTGATTCGCCTCGCGTTCTCGACTGCGGCGCATGCACTTCACGCATATGCCGAGCACAAGGCCGTTCTTGGGGTGATGGACTTTGCCGACCAGGAAACGCTCGCACTCGACCTCGTGACCCACAACGAGCGCGTGCGCTCCTCGCTGAGGGACCGCTTCCGATTCCTTGCCGTGGACGAGTTCCAGGACACCTCCCCGATCCAACTTGAACTCTTCATGCGCCTCGGCGACCTTGTCGACGACGTTGTGTGGGTTGGCGATCAAAAACAGTCGATCTACGGTTTCCGCGACGCGGCCCCCGAACTCATGGAGAGCGTCGTCGACGCTGTGCGCGAGAAGCGCGGGGGTTTTGCGGGCGGGAGCGTCGAGGCGCTCACGGATTCCTACCGCAGTTCCGAGCCGCCTCTGTCCCTCACAAACGCCCTGTTCACCTCGATTTTCCGAGACATGGAGCCGTCGGCGGTTGCGCTCAACATCCCTAAGAAGCGAGAACGTACGCGGCACGAGGGCGGGGTGGAGCTGTGGAAAGGCCCCGAGAACCTGCCACGCGCGAAAGATTCGGCGCTGCGAAGCTCGATCGCCACCGGAATCCACACGCTTCTCACCTCGGGTACCACCCTCGCCGGCGAGCCCGTGATGCCCGGCGACATTGCTGTTCTCGCCCGAGGTGGCGGATCGCTTTCCACCGTCACCGATGCGCTCGAAAGCCTCGGCATTCCCACAACGGGCGCGGAGCGCAATCTGTGGACAGGTCGCGAAGCGCACTTCATGCGGGCGGGGCTCGCCTCGCTTCTTGACCCGAGCGACACGCTAGCGCTCGCCGAACTCGTGAGCCTCATTCCCGAACACGCGTCGCACGAATGCTGGTTTCAAGAGCTCGGCGCTCTTCCGGACACGCGAGCGCGTGAAACCCGCATGGAGGCGTGGCGCGAGGATCAATCGCTCGCGGCTCTCGAGGCTCTCCGTGCGCGCGCAGCGCAGCTCAGCCCAAGTGAAATCGTGCTTGCCCTCATCGATGCGCTCGAGCTTCCCAGGCGCGCCAAACAGTGGAGCGCAACCGAAGATCGCCTCGCGGTACTCGAAGCCTTCCACGCCCTTGCACGCACCTACGAAGACGACTGCGCAAGCCGCGGCCGCGCGATGGGCCTCGCGGGACTCAAAGCGTTCCTCGAGGAACACGGCGAAGAGCACAAGCTCGCACACAATCCCAACGCCGTCACCGTGAGCACGATCCACGGGGCGAAGGGCCTGCAATGGCCCGTGGTCATCACGGTTGTTCCCGAGAAAGCCAAGGACGCGCGCAATTCGGTGACGGTGAAGCCAAGACCCGCGGAGGAGTTCGATGCCGAGCATCCCCTTGAGGGTCGGGCCCTACGATTTATTCCGATCATCAACGATTCGTTCCCGCCCATGGCGAAGGCGCTCGCGCACAACCCCGATGTCAAGCGCGCCCGCCTCGCGAACCGTGCCGAAGAGGCCCGCATTCACTACGTGGCGCTCACGCGGGCGAAGTATCAGCTCGTCCTCGCGGGCCACAAGGACCTCACCGAAACCCTGTACGCGCATTTCTCTCCAGAGATCCTCGAGGCGGAAATCGCCGAGGAGGCCTCGTGGACGCCCGAACGGGACGAGTCGGCGAAAGCCGTCAAGGAACGCCACGAGGAACGCGATGAGCAGGCCACCTACACGCTCAGTCTCACGGAGGAGTCCGACGGTGCCGCGGCCCTCACCGTGACCGGGGCTCGTGTACCGGTCGGCCTGCCGGGCCAGAGTAAGCCTCCCTGCTCCGCTGATGCTTGCGAGAACGCCAAGGCGGGCAAGTGTGAGTGCCGTGCTCGCGTCTCCACGATCCCCGTGACGGTTCGCCACCACGAGACTCCCGAGGAACTGGAGGAATCCGAGTCGCCTCTCGAGCCGTACCGCCAGGAGCGCAGCCCACTCGCTTCAGCCCCGGTCGCGGCGTCCGCAGGCACGCCGTCAAGCTTCGTTGAGCACGAGAGCGGGCTTCCCGCGAGGTTCGCGGCGAGCGCAGTCGCATCCGTGGGCATCGACGCAAACGTGACGATCCACGCGAAGCTCGGCGCCCCTCTCGTGGGGGAGGGCGGGGAGCATCGCGAACTCGTAGGCGAAGCGGTCCACGCATACCTCGCGACCCCCTATGCGCTGCTTCCCCGTGAGCGCCAGCTCGCCCTCGCGCGAAGGATCACCGAGCGCTGGCTTGGAACAGACCCCCTGCTCAAAGCGAAGGTCACTCCAGAGGTGATCGTTGAGGCAGGCGAGCGGTGGCACGCGTGGTCCGCGCGGGAGTTCCCCGGGCACACCGCCGGCACCGAAGTGCCGGTCGCGTGGTGGAATGCCGACGGCCAAGCCATGGAAGGCTGGATCGACTCGCTGCTCACTCTCGAGAACGGTCACAGCATCGTCGTGGATCACAAAACCAACTCGCGCACCGAACCGGCCGCGGTTCTCGACTACATTCGCCGCGAGTACGTGGGCCAGCTGGCAACCTACCTGAACGCGCTCGAGGAGCGCACGGGGCGCCGCCCCGACTACGCACTCGTGCACCTCCCGCTCAGCGGCTACGTCGTAAAAGTCGAGGTCAAGCCCTAGCTTCGCGCGGGAAGCACCCCGAGAGTTTCGGCAATCGGGATCGCACTCGCCGCAGCCCACGCCTGCGGGCGGCAGCTCGCCGGATAGGGAAGCGGCTGCTGCACGGCAGTCGTCGGATCCCCCGCGAACAGTTCGGGCAGGCGCCACTCAAAACCGCGTGCCGTACGCACGAGCGCCTGCGCGATCTGCTGCGCCTCGCTCGTGAAGCCCGCGCGCATGGCTTGGCGCATGATGAACGCCGTGTCATGGCTCCACACGCTGCCGCCGTGGTAGCGAGTCGGGAAGTAGGCGCCGTTGTCGCTCGAGAGGGTGCGGATGCCGAAGCCCGTGAACATCGTCGAGTCCATGAGCCGATCGATGACGAGGCGCTCTTCGCGCTCATCGAGAAACCCGGTGCCGAGCAGGTGCCCCATGTTGGAGGCGACGCCGTCCACGGGACGCTTCTTGCCGTCGAGCGCGAGGGCAATGTAGGCCCCCTTGCTGTCCTCCACCCAGAACTGGTCGCGGAAGGCCCGCCGGATACCGTCGGACCTCTCCCGCAGCCGCTTGCCCAGCTCGCCCGCGCGCTCGTGCCCCCACTCTTCGAGGAGTCGCGCGGCGAGGAGCCCAGCTTCATAGGCGTAGCCCTGCACCTCGGCGAGGGCAATCGGGCCCTCCGCGATCGTGCCGTCCGCGAAACGCACGGAGTCGCCCGAATCTTTCCAGCCCTGGTTCGCGAGGCCGTGGCCCGATTCGTCGATGTATTCGAGGAACAGGTCGCCGTCGGCGTCGGCGTGATCGAGGAGCCAATCGGCGGCGCGCGCAACGTTGTACGCGAGGTCGCTCACGTCGACCCCAAGGTCGGTGACGTCACCCGCGAGGAGAATCCACAGGGCAGTCGCGTCGATCGTGCCGTAGTAGACGGGCGGGAGGTACGAATCGCCCATGTCCATCCCCACGGCGCGCACTTCGTGAAGGATCTTTCCGGGCTGCTCGGCGGTGTCAATGCTCGTTGTGGAGCCCTGCTGAGTCGCAAGCGTGCGCAGAGTGCTCGCCGCAAGTTCGGGGTGAAGCGGCGCGAGGAAGCTCGCCGCGATGAGGGAGTCGCGCCCGAAAAGCGTGAAGAACCACGGAGCCCCTGCCGCGAGAAACTCCTGGTCAGGGGCGTTTCGGCGGGCGAGGCGCAGGCTCGTGAGGTCCGCGAGGGACTGGCTGAGGAGGGTTCCGACGGTGGCCTGCTCAGCATCGCTTGATTGCTCGAGCGCGAGGCCCGCCCCCAGTGCCGGGGCGTCGACGCCGGTAAACGGCGCACGGTCGTCGCGTGCGCAAAGGTTCCACTCGAACGTCGCGGTCGTGTTGGGCTCGAGGGTCGTGCGCAAGCGGGCGTGGAGAACCTGTGCCTCATCGGCCGACGAGGTGAGCGTTGCGCCCTCACCTTCAATCCTCAGGCGTGCGTGCGTGCCCTCCCGCCAGCTCCACTCGGCGGTGGTGCCGTTAACGCTCGCGGTAGGGGCCGCTACGGCGAGCTTCTCGGCGAGATGCGGGTCTTTGACGGCCGCCATGGAGCTCGCGTCGAGGCCGAGCGCCACGTCGAGCTCGATGGCGACGGGGTGGTCCGCCGCGGAGGTCACGGTGAGAGTTTCGTGAACGCCGTCGATGCTGGCCTCGCGCTCACGCACAAGCCGCACGACGGGATCGACGGGGAGCCCTTCGAGCGAGACGACGTCGGTCAAGCGGAGCTTCTTCGCGCCAAAGGTTTCGAGGCCCACGCTCGAGAGTTCGCCGGCCGGGAGGGTCGTCGGCGCGGCAGCGCCACCGGTGAGTTGCGCCCCGCGCACCGTGACGGCGTAGCTCTTCACAAGTCGATCGTCGGCGAGAAAGAGCCCCTCGGCACCCTCGCCCCGCATCGCGCCACTCGGGGTGGACCATGCGTGAACAGGGGCGGCAAAGACGCCGCAGAGGTCGTGGACGAAGGGTTGGTGGAGGGGCATGGGGTGTCCTTTTGCCGCTTCCGACTCTCAGAGGATCTGTCCTCAACAATTGTGGCGGAACTCGATCTCATACCGCCACAAACGTGGAGGTTAGTTCCCTAGGGCAGCAGCTGCGTCGTTGCCCGTGTCGCGCAAGCGCTCGACCCAGCGCTCGTGGAGCACGCTCGCGGGGCTTTGCTCCTCCTCGGCAATGCCGGGTTCGAGCGGTTCATAGGTGAGGTCCTCATTCACGTCGTCGTCGGCGACATCGAAGCGCAGCACGATGCGCGTGGGAACCCGTTCGCCCGCAGCCTCGAGGTGGTCTTGGAAATCGGCCGTGTTTTCGGTGAGCGGTTCGAGGAGATACTCGACCTGCTCTTCGATCGGGCTTTCGAGCTCGGGGATTGCTTTGCCGAGTTCGTGCGACCGGACGATGGCGCCGTCGATTTCGTATACGGCGTTCACCGAGACGGCTCCGCCGAGGTGGGCAACGACCCATACGCGCTGAAGTGAGTCGTGGCAGTCGGCGAAGCTATAGGCGACCTGCAGGCAGTATGCCGACCACTGGTCGAAAGGTGTCTCGATGGCGGTGGGGTCCGTCGGCTCGAACTCGATCGTGGTGGCGTGAGCGTCCTGGTCGTCGCCGGATTCCTCGGGAAGTGCGGATGCAGAGTCATCGCCGGTCTCGCGTAGTCGCTCTATCCACCGCTCGAGGAGTTCGGTATTGCTCGCCTGCTTTTCTTCGGGAACTCCGGGTTCGAGCGAGTCGTAGGTCATGCTCGCTGTCAGTTCCTCCTGCTTGACGTCGTAGCGCAGCACGATGCGAGTGGGCAGTTCCTCGCCCGCCTCGACGACGGCGTTTCGCAGTGCAACCGAGTTCTCGAGGAGGGGATCGAGAAGTTCTCCCTGCGCGTCGGGGGAGCAGTCGAGTCCAGGGATCGCCTCGTTGAGGTTGTGGGGCTCATAAATGCGGCCCGCGACCTCGTAGGCGGCGTACGGCGTCACCGTCGCACCGAGGTGTGCGATCACCCAGAGTCGGTCGAGTGCCTCGTCGCCGTCGGCGTAGGTGTAAGCGAGTTGCACACAGGCGGGTGCCCACTCTTCGAAGTGCTCTTTGAATGTGGTCTGGTTCACCATGCCTCAAGACTAAACGGTCGCGCCTGGGGGCTTTTGGTGGTCCGACGGCGCTTTCTCCTGGCCTGTACCCTGGAATTTATGGCTTCTTCCGCGCGCACCCCTCAGCAGCCGTTTCCCTTCGTGCCGAAGGCCCTCATCGAACCGATGTTTGGGCGCGTCGTCGTGGAGCGCGCGGTCGATTACGCGAACGACGAGCACATTCGCCTCCCCAATTGGGTGACGACCTCGACCGGCTCGAAGGGCGAGCTCATCGGTGTCGTGCACGGTCGCGGCCCGGATCCCTATCGCGTCCGCGTGTCGCTTCACCGCGTTGACGATGAGGAAAGCGACACCGAGGAGGCGCTTCCCCTGTGGATTCCCGTGCAGTCGACGTGCTCGTGTCCCGTGGTCATGAAATGCGAGCACGGCGCGGCTCTTGCGCTGTGGTCGGGCCGGCAGGCGGAGCAGTGGAGCGAGAGCCGCGAGGCGGAGGTCGAAGCGGAGGCTGAGCAGCCCGCCTCGTGGCTTGAGACCCTCGCGCCGCTCTTGCGGGCGAGCGAGGAAGAGACGGAGGATACGACCCCTCTCGCCCTCGGCTTCGAGCTCAAAGCTGAGCAACTCACGAAGACGAGATTTTCGTGGGGGTATGAACCGTTCACGATGGCTCACCTCGAGGCGGGCAAGAGCGTGTATCTGTCGATCCGCCCGCTGCGCCGCGGCAAGCGCAACAACTGGATCAAGTCGGGGCTGTCGTGGCGCACGTTCGAGTACCGCATGCGTGGGCGCGGTTTCGACCCCGCGCACGCTGACGCCCTGACCAGGATCTTTGCGCTCTCGGAGGCGGATCGCAGCCATACGGCCGCGGTCGAGCAGCTGTGGATCAACCAGTTTCGCTCGCCGATCCTGTGGGAGGCTCTCGCGCGCGCTCGCGAAGCGGGAGTGGCGTTTGTGGGATTGGAGAACGTTGGCGAGGTCCGCCTCGGTGAGGGGGCCGACGTTGGCCTCGACCTGAGTGGCGCCGATGCTCTCACGGTGCGGGCCCTCGCACATATCGACGGCGATCCGAGGCCCGAGGCGCGCATGCTTGGCTCGAACGGCGTCATTGATATCTCCCCAGGCAAGAGCGGTACGTTCAATATTGAGTTTGCGGCAACGTCCGCACCCGTGCCGATGCCGGTGCAGCGCCTCCTTGAAGCCCGGACCCGCATTGACGTGCCAAAGAGTGACCGCGAGGCCTTCTTCGAGAGTGCGCTTCCTCGCCTGAACCGCGTCACGAGCGTCGCGAGTGGCGACGGGAGTGTCGCGATGCCTGCGCCCAAGAAGCCGAGGCTGCAGCTCGAACTCACGTATAGCGGCGCGAATGCCCTTGCTCTGACGTGGTCGTGGCTGTACCCGTCGACGCGCCGCCGCTTCAGCGTGCATGCGCGTGACGGCGCCGACCGCGATCACGACTACGAGGATGAGCTCCTCGCCGAGGTGCGTGAGGTGTGGCCAACGGTCGGCGGCGCACGCCCCGATGACCGCGCCGCCGAAGGCACAGAGAAGCTGAGCGACGTGGACACCGCCCACTTCACGACGCGCGTTCTGCCTGAGCTCGAGGCGATGGACGGCATCGACGTCACGATCTCGGGCACGCGCCATGCCTATCGCGAGCTCGACGGCGCCCCGTCGGTGCGCGTGCGGCAAACCGAGAATCCCGCGAAGAACGACTGGTTCGACTTGGGCTTTGAGGTCACGCTCGAGGGCAGAACGATCCCGTTCCCTTCCCTGTTTGTGGCGCTCGCGAAGGGCCAGTCAACGCTTCTGCTCGAGGACCGCACCTATTTTTCGCTTGAGCATCCCGCATTCGATGCCCTTCGCGCCCTCATCGCCGAGGGGGAGGTCCTCGCGGAGTGGAACCCCGAACGCCAGCAGATCTCGAAGTATCAGGTGGGGTTCTGGGAGGATCTCGCCGACGCCGCAGATGCGACCGAGGCTGCCGACGGTTGGGAAGAAACCGTCGGAAAACTGAAGAACCTCGAGGCCATCCCCCATACGCCCATTCCAGCCGGGCTGCACGCGAAGCTGCGCTCCTACCAGCGTGAGGGCTTCGAGTTCCTTGCGCTGCTGTATTCGCTCGGGCTCGGCGGGATTCTCGCCGATGACATGGGCCTCGGCAAAACCCTCCAGGCGCTCACGCTTATCCAGCACGCGCGAGAGACGGCGAGTGCGGGGGAGGGGAACGGCTCGGTGGTGGTGCACGCGGGGGAGACCTCCGCCCAGGCAAGTGCAGGTCCGACGCCTGCCGACACCCATCGCCCCTTCCTCGTCCTGGCGCCGAGCAGCGTGCTCGGGGTGTGGCAGGCGGAAGCCGAGCGCTTCACGCCCAACCTGAAGGTCGCGCTCGTCGATCGCACGAGGCGCGCCCGAAAAACGGAGCTGCGGCGCGAAATCGAAGGCGCCGATATCGTCGTCACGAGTTACACGATCGCCCGCATCGATTCGGAGGATTTCGCACGCGAACAGTTCGCGGGCCTCATCCTCGACGAGGCCCAATTCGTGAAGAACCGCGCCTCGCGCATCCATCAAGCGGTCAAGCGCATCAAAGCGCCTTTCCGTCTCGCCATTACGGGCACGCCCATGGAGAACTCCCTCGGGGACCTGTGGGCGCTCATGTCGATCGTCGCGCCGGGCGTGCTCGGCCCGCACGTGCAGTTCCGCACCCACTTCACGCAGCCGATCGAATCGGGCGAGCATCCGGAGAAGATGCCCGTGCTTCGTCGTAGGCTCCGCCCGTTCATGCTGCGCCGCACGAAGGAACTCGTCGCGAAGGACCTTCCTCAGAAGCAGGAGCAGGTCGTCAAGGTCGAGCTCGAGGGCGCGCACCGCAGGATCTACGACTCGGTGCTTCAACGCGAGCGCAAGAAGGTCCTCGGCCTGATCGACGACATGGACAAGAACCGCTTCATCGTGTTTCGCTCACTCACACTCTTGCGGATGCTCGCGCTCGATCCCGCGCTCGTGGACGATGGCGGCGATAAGAACGCGCCGTCGACGAAGCTCGCGGTTCTTTTCGAGCGGCTCGATGAAGTCGTTGCCGAGGGGCACCGCGTGCTGGTGTTTTCGCAGTTCACGAGCTTCCTCGCGCGCGTCGCGGAGCAACTGCGCGAGCGGCAGGTCGCCTACCAGTACCTCGATGGTTCGACCCGCGATCGCGCGGACGTCATCCGAGACTTCCGCGAGGGCGATGACCCGGTCTTCCTCATCTCCCTCAAGGCTGGCGGTTTCGGCCTGACGCTCACCGAGGCCGACTACGTGTTTCTCCTCGATCCGTGGTGGAATCCCGCCGCCGAAAACCAGGCGATTGACCGCACGCACCGCATCGGCCAAACGGAGCGCGTCATGGTCTACCGCCTCGTCGCGGCGGATACGATCGAGGACAAGGTTCTCGCGCTCCAGGAGAAGAAACGCGCGCTGTTCGATTCGCTCACCGACGGTGGCGAGGCGTTCAGCGCACAGATCACCGCCGACGACGTCAAGGAGCTCTTCTCGTGACCGGTCTCGCCAACCTCGCCCGCTTCTGGCCCGCGCCTACCGAGCGCGACCACAAGTACACGCGCGGCGTTGTGTGCATGGCGACGGGCAGCGAGCACTACCCGGGCGCGGCGCTCATCGGCTGTGAAGCGGCGGCCCGCTGCGGCGTGGGCATGGTGCGTTACCTCGGGCCCGAAGCCGTCGCGCGCATGGTGATCGCGCGTACACCCGAGGTCGTCCCCGCCGTCGGCCGTGCACAGGCATTCGTGGCTGGCTCCGGATGGGAAGGGCCGGGCCGTCTTGAGGCCGTGCGCGCGTGCATGACGGAAACCTCGCCGGGTGCCCTTCTGGTCGCGGATGCGGGCGCGCTTGGACCCGCCCTGGCGCGTGCGAATTCCGACGGTTTCTCCGCCCGCCTCGTCCTCACCCCTCACGCGGGGGAGGCCGCGAGCCTGCTCGATGGCTGGGACCGTGGTCGCATCGCGTCCTCACCCCGCGAGGCCGCGGAAACCCTCGCCGAGCGCACCGGCGCGACGGTGATCCTCAAGGGGCACACGACGTGGATTGCCGCGCCGGGAGAGGACACTCTCGCGGTCACATCGCCCACGACGCGCCTCGCGACCGCGGGAACGGGCGATGCGCTCGCGGGCATCACCGGGGCGTTGCTGGCGCTCAACCACGCACAGATCGCGCAAGGGCTTGAGCGCGGCGACCGTCGGACGCTCCTTGCGGTGTGCGAAGCCGCTGTGACCCTGCACGCTCACGCCGCGGCCCTCGCAGCGGGTGAGGGCCACGCGCCGATTCTCGCAAGCGACATTGCGCAGGTGATTCCCGACCTCTTCGCTCGACTCTCGTCCAAGGTGAACACGTAGACTAGACACAATCCGAAGACGGGCGCCCCATGATGTGAGGCGCCCTCGTCATTTCCACCGCCCCCAGCCCGAAGGGACCCCGATGGGTGAGATTTCCCTGCAGTTCGAGGTCATTTCGCTGATTGTCCTCGTTGCGATCCTCGTTATCGACCTTCTCCTCGTTCTCAAGCGCCCCCACGTGCCGTCCTTCAAGGAATGCATCGGCTGGGTCGTGTTCTACGTGGCGCTCGCGCTCATCTTCGCCGTCACGCTCTACTTCCTCGCCGGCCACCAGGTCGCGGGACAATTCATCGTGGGCTGGCTCACCGAATACTCGCTCAGTATCGACAACCTCTTCGTGTTCATTGTGATCATGTCGAAGTTTGCTGTGCCGAGGAAATACCAGCAAGAGGTGCTCATGGTGGGCATCATCATCGCGCTCATCGCGCGCGCGATCTTGATTTTGCTCGGCGTCGCCGTGATCAATTCCTTCGCGTGGGTGTTTTACATCTTTGCGATCTTCCTGTTCTACACGGCCTACAAACAGGTCCAGGGCGAGGAAGAGGAGGAGGCCGAGGACGGCTTCGTCATGAAGAACCTTAAAAAGGTCGTCCACGTCCACGATCACTACGACGGGAGTAAGATTCGCACGGTGGTGAACGGCAAGAAGGTCTTCACGCCGATGCTGCTCGTGTTCCTTACGATCGGCCTGACCGACGTGATGTTCGCGTTCGACTCGATCCCGGCGATCCTCGGCATTACGCAGAACCCGTTCATCGTGTTCACGACGAACCTGTTTGCGCTCATGGGGCTTCGCCAGCTGTACTTCCTACTCGGTGGGCTCGTGGACCGCCTCGTGTACCTCCACTACGGCCTCGCGGCGATCCTCGCCTTCATCGGCGTGAAGCTCGTCATTCACGCGGCCCACGAGGCGCCGCTGTGGCCTAAGGATTCAGGCTTTGGTCACTTCGTGCACTCGATCCCCGAGATCCCGATCTGGCTTTCGCTCGCCGTGATCGCCGGCTCGATGATCATCGCGATCATCGCCTCGCTTCTGTGGGCGCCGAAGACGAACGACGATCAACCGGCGGCTGCTGTCGAGGGTGGCGAAGGCCGCTAAGGGTAGGCTTCCCGGTCTAGCGGGCAAGGTTTTTAGCGACATAGCGTGAGAGCTATGAGTAGCTCCACCCCTGCCCCAGAAACCTCCCCCGAAGACACACACGACCGCGCCGCGTCATCGGCGAACCTCAACCGCCTGCGTGCCGGCGTACTCGGCGCAAATGATGGCATCGTGTCCGTCGCCGGCATGGTCGTTGGTGTCGCCGCCGCAACCCCGACCTTCGGCGCTCTCGCGATCGCGGGCGCCGCCGCGCTCAGTGCCGGCGCGCTCTCGATGGCGATGGGCGAGTACGTGTCCGTTTCGACGCAGCGAGACACCGAACGTTCGCTCCTCGAGCGTGAGCGGCAGCGCCTCGCCACGGACCCGGAACGTGAACTCGCCGCCCTCGCGGCCTCTCTCGAGGAGACCGGGATCCCCGAAGACCTTGCGCGCGAAGCCGCCGAACGCATGAGCGCGCACGACGCGCTCGACGCTCACGCCCGCGTGCGCTACGGCATCGAAGAAGAGTCGATCGCCTCGCCCATGGGTGCTGCGTTTGCTTCCCTCATCGCGTTCACGCTCGGCGGCTTGCTTCCGGTCATCGCCGTGCTCGTCACGCCCGTGGCCTTCAAGGTTCCCGCCGTCGTGGCGTCGGTAGTGCTCGCACTCGCCCTCACCGGTTTCATTTCGGCGCGCCTCGGCCAGGCGAAAGCGGGCCGCGCCACGATCCGCACGATTCTCGGCGGTACGGCAGCGATGGCCGTCTCCTACGGCATCGGCACGCTGCTCGGCGTGAGCGTGATCTAGGTGTACTGACCGGAGAGGTTGATCGACCAGTCCTTAGTCAGCGCGGAAGGTGCGCCGGTAGTTCGTGGGAGTCACGTTGATCTCACGACGCAGGTGACGCCGTAGCGTGCTAGCTGTTCCCAAGCCAGTGCGCTGGGCAATGACATCGACTGGCAGGTGGCTGTTCTCCAGCAGGTGTCGGGCGGCAAGGACTCGTTGGTGCAAGATCCATTGCAGGGGGGTCTGTCCCATCTCGGCAACGAAGCGTCGCGCGAGCTGCCGCTCGGACAAGTGCGCCTGGCGCGCCAGGTCGGCGACGGTGAGGCTCTGGTCGAGGTGGTCCACGATCCATGCGGCGAGTTCGGCGAAGCCATGTGTCGTGGGAGCAGCCGCTGGCTCGATGTATTGGGCCTGGCCGCCTGCTCGGTGGGGCGGTACCACCATGCGGCGAGCGATCCGGGTAGCGGCCCGCTCCCCAAAGTCCCTGCGCGCCAGGTGCAGGCACAGGTCGATTCCGGCTGCTACACCGGCGCTGGTGGCGACCTGTCCGTGGTCGACATAGAGCACATCGGGCTGCACCGTGATGTCGGGGTACAGCCGCTGCAACTCCATGGCGTCCTGCCAGTGCGTGGTGGCCGTCAGTCCGTCAAGGAGTCCGGTTGCAGCGAGAGCGAAGGCGCCAGTGCACACCGACGCGACTCTTGTGCCGCGCTGGTGGGCGTCACGGAGCACCTTCAGCGTGCTTTCATGAGGACGGGGATAGGGCCGGTAGCCAGGGATGATGATCGTGTCGGCGTGGGCCAGCGCGTCCAGGTCATGGACGGTGCCGATGCTGAATCCGCTGGAGGTCATTACGTCGTCACCGCCGGGCGTCGACACCGCAAAGGTGTACTCCTCCTCGGCGGGGTGTCCGAAGACCTGAGCAACCGTCGACAGGTCGAAGGCGACCACTCCGGGCAGGGCGAGGGCGACAACATGGTGTGGCATGTAGCAATAATGGCAGGAACTGCGCGTTATACGTCATTCCCGCCACTCGCACTGGGCAGGGCGCCCCGGTAGGTTTGAGTCCATGAGCAAGCGGGTGGTCACGGCAACCGGCGTTTCGGCAGGCTTCGATATGGCCCTCCTCTTCGTCGGACGACTCGCCAGCCCCGAACGCGCCCGACAAGTACAGGACGGCATCGAGTACCACCCGGCGCCGCCCATCTGGCCAACGCCCTTAAACCACTGACACATCCCATTGAGCCACCAAGCCAAGTCTCCGGACATGCCGGGGCGGTTCACATTCCCAGATCGAGGAGTAATCACATGACCGAAACACGCAACCCAATCCCACCGTTCACCGCTGAAACCGCCGCCCGTAAGGTACAGGCCGCCGAGGACGCATGGAACACGCGCGATCCCGAGAAGGTCGCGCAGGCCTACAGTGTGGACACTGTCTGGCGAAACCGTGACCAGACGATCACCGGCCGCGACCAGGTGATCGCCTTCCTCACCACCAAATGGGATCGGGAACTCGACTACCAGCTTCGCAAGAACCTGTGGGCGTTCACCGATGATCAGATCGCCGTGCGATTCCAGTACGAATGGCACGACCATGACGGCCAGTGGTGGCGCTCCTACGGTAACGAACTGTGGCGCTTCGACGCGCACGGCTACATGACCCATCGCGAGGCCAGCATCAACGACCGCCCCATCAGCCAGGAGGAACGACGCATCACCCCAGGCCGGGGCGAACTTCCCACTTGGTGACACTCCGCCGCCCTTCTCGCGATTGATCACCGTCCCCGGTCAGTACATCTAGGCGCCGGCTCACTCGCCGGGAGTGTAGATCCACGGCGCTCGCGGCAAGGCTTCAGGGTCGAAGGCCTCGAGGATGTCGCGGGCGCTTCGGCACCCCGGAAGCCCCAGGGAGTCTCCGATGGTTTCGGCGACGTCCTCGGGGCTTTCCCCTTTGGCGAGGCGATCCCTGAGCGTCACGGCTCCGTCTCGCTTGGCGAGCCTCGCCCCATCGGTGTTGAGGGCGAGCGGGACGTGAATGTAGGAGAGTTGCGCCGACGGATGCGGCGGCGAGGCTGTCCCGGCGACCGTCGGACCCGCGCTGAGCCGATCGGGGTGCGGGAAAAGCCAGGGCGCGGCCTGCGCGAGCAGATCGGTGAGGTAGGCCTGGCGCGGGCTCGAGCTGAGGAGATCATCCCCGCGCACGACCTGGTCGACCCCCGTCTCGATATCGTCGACCACCGCCACGAGGTTGTAGGCGAACATCCCATCGCCGCGCACGAGCACGAAGTCGTCGACATCGCCCACGGTGTGCCCGGCGTACAGGTCGGTGACCTCGTAGGAGTGCGTATCCGCGCGCAGTCGCAGCGACGGTTCCCGATTTAGTGCGCGCATCTTCTCTCGGCCGGCCGTTCGCTCGGCCTCGGTCAGCTCACGGCACGTCCCTGGGTACGCCCCCGGCGGGGCGTGAGGGGCCGACGGCGCCTCGTGAATCTCGCGGCGGGTGCAATAGCACTCGTAGACGAGTCCGCGTTCATCGAGGGCAGCCACGACCCGCTGATACAGGTCAAGTCGCTTCGACTGCCAGGCGACAGGGCCGTCCCAGTCGAGGCCAAGCGCCTCCATGTCCTCGAGTTGCCGTGCGGCGCTTCCCTCTTTCACCCGGTTGAGGTCCTCCATGCGCATGAGGAAATCGCGGCCCGTGCGGCGCGCGAATACCCACGCGAGGATCGCCGTGCGGAGGTTGCCGAGGTGGAGGTCGCCGCTCGGCGAGGGCGCGTAGCGGCCCGCGAAGCCCAAGGGGGAGTGGGAGTCAGGAGTAGTCATGGAGATCGAGGAGGTAGACGACATGCGCGCCCGTTTCGGTTGGGTCGCTTTCGGTGGAAAGGGTGAAGCCGAGGCGTTCGGCGAGGCGACGCGCGGGGAGGTTCTGATCCGCGGTAATAAATGCGGCTTCGCGCGGGGCGTCGCGGAGGGAGGCGACAGCACGCAGACTCTGAGCGAGGGCGGCCGTGGCAAGACCCGTGCCCCATGCCTCGGGTGCGAGCCTCACGTAGGTGTTGGCGACCCAGCGCTCGCCGAGCGGCATGCCCGAGAGGCCTGCGACACCGAGGAACGTTCCCGCTCCTCGAGTGCGAATCGCGTGGTAGCCGTAGCCGTCTCGCTCGTGCGAGGCGATCCACACACCGAGAACGCGCTGCATCTGGTCGACGGTCTCAAGTGGACCGATCGAGTCGAGCTCGAACGCGCGTGGATCGGAGTGGAGGAGCCACAGCTCAGGGAGGTCCTCGGTGCTCAACGGTGCGAGGACGTGCGAGAGAGCCCCGCTCCCACGGAGTGCGTGGGGAACGGGGCTCTCGCTGCTCAGAGGCGAAGTGTCACTCACCCTTGTGGGTGTTTTCCTTCTCGCCATCGGCGAGCGACTCGGGAACGTCGCCAGCCTCGGCTGCGGCCACCGAATCGGAAACCTCGGTCGAATCCTCTTCGCTCACGCCTGCGGCGGGGTAGTGCGAGCGAGCGAAGTCAGCCGGCGGAGCCCACGGATCCTCGACGGGGCGGGTCTTCTGCCACGCGAGGTAGCCGGCGGTGCCGGCAACAGCGGCAATGCCGAGCACAACGAGGACGGTGCCCACCTTCGACTTCTTCTTGTCGGCCACGGGGCTCGTGGTAGCGGCGGTACGGATTTCCGGAGCGCCCTTCTCCCACTCGGCGCGAGCGGCATCGACGGCGGCGGCAACAGCTGCGCCGAGGGTCGTGTTCGCGGCGTCCGCCGTGCGGCGAGCGCGGGGGAGGTAGTCGGCCTCAAAATCGCTACGGAACTTGAGTGCGCGGGGGCCGACGTTGCGGTCGAATTCATCGGAAAGACGGCCCGAAAGCCCGCTCACGCGTGCCTGGCCGGCGTTGAGGCCCTTGCGCACGCGCTTTTCCACCTCGGGGGCGTAGTCGCCGTAGAACTTCTCGGCGCGCTTACGCGCCCCCTTCGAAGCCTCGTTGAACAGCGGACCGGCGTTATCGAGCGCCTTGCGCCACGTGCTCTGGGCGTGCTTCGCCTGCTTCTTGGCGTTCTTTGCGTGCTTCTTCGCGGCCTTCTTGGCCTCGCGCTTGGAATTGGTGAAAGCCATCGCTGACCCTTTCGTTCGTGCGCCGGAAACCCCGGCGGCGGTCTGGAAGTGCGGGTGGTGGCCACGCCGCGATGTCTCAAGCCTACTAGCGGTACATCGGCGGATCACAGTTTCTATGCAGAATGGGTGAGCGCCGTTCAGCGGTTTTCAGCGAGGGTATGGGAGGATCGAGGCATGTTTGCAACGCTTCACACTAATCACGGCGATATCCGCCTCGAACTGTTCCCCAACCACGCCCCCAAGACCGTCGCGAACTTCGTTGAGCTCGCCAAGGGTGAGCGCGAATTCACGAATCCGGTGACGGGCGACAAGGAAAAGCGCCCCTACTACGACGGCGTGATCTTCCACCGCATCATCGATGGCTTCATGATTCAGGGCGGCGACCCGACCGGCACCGGTACGGGCGGCCCCGGCTACAACTTCGACGATGAAATCTCGGAAAAGAACTTCAACGAGCCCTACGTGCTCGCCATGGCGAACGCCGGTAAGCGCATGAACGCCATCACGGGCCGCCCCTCGGGCACGAACGGCTCGCAGTTCTTCATCACCGTTGCCCCCACCCAGTACCTCCACGGCAAGCACACCGTGTTCGGCGAGGTCGCTGACGACGAGTCGAAGAAAGTCGTTGACGAGATTGCCAAGGTCGACACCGACATGCGTGACCGTCCGCTCGAGGATGTCGTCATCACCTCGGTGACCATCGAGGACTAACCCGCAGGGTTTCACCGTCAATGTCCCAGAGCTACGGAAAAGGAGCCGATCCGAAGCCGGGCGGGGGCGAGCCGGACTACACGAGTAGTGCGGCCCCCGTGTGCCCGCGCCACCCGGATCGGCCCTCTCTTATCCGCTGCCAGCGCTGCGACCGCCCCGCGTGCGTCGAATGCCAGCGCAGGGCCGCCGTAGGCATCCAATGCGTCGACTGCGTGAGCGAGGCCGAACACAGTCAGCGTCAGAGCATGCCGCGAACCGTTGTGGGAGCCGAGCCCGTGCGCACCCTCCCCGTCGTGACGTACACGATCATGGGGCTGTGCGCCGTGATCTTCGCACTCCAGTTCATCGGGCTTGATCACACACTCTCGCAGTGGTTCATGTTCGCGCCGTTCCGCTCGCTCGCGATGCCGTGGACTTTCCTCACGAGCGGCTTCCTCCACGGGGGAATCGCACACGTGGGGTTGAATCTCTACGCGCTGTGGGCCGTTGGGCAGTATCTTGAGCGCGCGCTCGGGCACTGGCGATACCTCGCGGTGTTCCTCGTGAGCGTGCTCGGCGGGCACACCGCCGTGCTGCTTCTGTCAAGCATCGGCACGGATTCGTGGTTCACGGGCACGGTAGGCGCTTCGGGCGGTCTTTTCGGCATGTTCGGCGCGCTCCTGATCCTCCAACGCCGGCTCGGTGCGGAGAGCACGCAGGTTCTTATCCTTATCGTGCTCAACTTCGTGATTGGCTTCATTTACCCGGGTATCTCGTGGCAGGGCCACCTTGGAGGCCTCGTTGTGGGGGCAGCAGCCGTCGGCCTGTTCTTCGCAACCCGACCCACCGCCGAACCTGGCGCGGATCGCGTTGCTGTCGCGAAAAAATCGGCGCTCATTCACGGCGGCGTGATCGCGGGAATCGTCGTGTTGCTGATCGCCGCGTGCGCGGTGAAATGGTGGTTCGCGGCGCAGACGGCTTACCTCGCCTAGGGTTACTCCAGCCACCACCGCACAACTGAGTTATCCACAACGTTGTTCACGGTTGGGGAGAACTACAAGGGTGTCATTCACGCGTGAACAGCACCGATGCCCCGCCCACACGGGCGGGGCTTTCGCGTATGCGGTTGGGGCGAGCCCTTAGAGCGCGCGGTGTGCCTCGTGTTCGCGTGCAACCTCGGCTTCGGCGGCGGCCACGCGCTCGCTCCACACCTCGCGGAGAGATTCGAGGGCCTCGTGCGAGGGGGCCTGCTCCACATCGAGTTCAAGAATGGTTGCGCCCTCATCCTCCATGAGGGTGGCCTGCACGATGATGCGAGCGTTCACGAGCGGGCTGTCGTACTGCACGCGAATGCGGTGCCCGAGCGCCGAGCCGAGCACCTTGCCGATGATCTGGCGGTTCTTACCGGGATTCTTGACGAGTGGGCCACCCACCATGAGCGGGATCGACGGCAGACCCAGCCAGGCGGGAAGCCACTGCTGGGTCATGCGGTCCCACGCCTCGTCTTGTGAAAGCGCGAACTGGCCGCGTGCGCGGAATGTGTAATCGGTGCGGGAAAGGGTGCGTGCGTCACTCATGCCTCCAAAATAGGAAGGCCCGCGCCCCCTGGGAAGAGGGCGCGGGCAGGATCCGCACAGTGTTCGGGAACTTGTTACCTTCCGCTTAACGGAACGAAACTTCGCCTCCGACGGTTTACTTGAAATCCGCCGTGGCCGGGTCCGGGCCGCCGCGGCCATCGGCACGCGAAAGAGCGTTGATCTTCTCGATCTCCTCGCCGCTGAGCGTGAGACCAAGCGACTCCCAGTTTTCGGCGATGCGCGAAGGCGTGACCGATTTCGGGATGGCGATCGTGCCGAGCTGGCGGTGCCACGCGAGGATCACCTGGGCGATGCTGGCGTCGTGGGCTTTCGCGATGGTCTCGAGGGCGGGGTCGCTCAGAACGTCTCCGCCCTGGCCAAGCGGACCCCACGCCTCGGTGGCAACGCCGTACTTGGTGTTGGCAACGCGCAGCTCCGCCTGGTTGAAGTAGGGGTGAAGCTCAACCTGGTTGAGAACCGGGGTCACGCCGCTCGTTTCGATGAGATCCTCGAGATTTTCCGCGGGGAAGTTCGAGACACCAATCGACGTGATGCGGCCCTGCTTCTGGAGCTCAATGAACGCCTTCCACGTGTCGTTGTAGAGGCCGAAGCTCGGGCATGCCCAGTGGATGAGGTACAGGTCGAGCACCTCGAGGCCGAGCTTGCCCATGGACTCGTCGAACGCGCGCATCGTCTCGTCGTAGCCCTGGTTCGCGTTCCACAGCTTCGTGGTGATGAAAAGATCCTTCGGGTCGATGCCCGCGGCATCAATACCCTGGCGCACACCCTCCTCGTTGCCGTACACGGCTGCGGTATCGATGTGGCGGTAGCCGGTCTCAATGGCGGCCTTGACGGCAGCGGCGGTCTCGTCGTTCGGGACCTTGAACACGCCGAAGCCGAGCTGCGGGATCTGCTTCCCGTCGTTTAGGGTCGTGAGTGGACTTTCGTAGGCCATGGTTGTCTCCTTACAGTTGGCGCTCACACTTTTCTTGGCCTGCGTGAAATTCGTGGTGCTTAGCCCTTGTAGCCTGCTCCCCGCACCATCGTTTCGGGGTCGAAACCGGTGCGCCCGGCCTCCCCGCGATCGAGGGTCGCGATCGCCTCGAGGTCCTCGGGCGTGAGGCGAACATCCAGTGCAGCGAAGTTTTCGCGGATGCGGCTCGGCGTGACAGATTTCGGAATGGCGATCGTGCCGAGCGCGAGGTGCCACGCGAGGACCACTTGCGCGGGCGTCGCCCCACGGTGCTCGGCAATGTCGCGAAGAATCGGCTCGTCGAAGAGGCCCTTGGCTCGGTGAAGCGGTGCCCACGCCTGGCTCAGCACGCCGCGTTCGCGGTTGGCTTCGCGAAGCTCTGCTTGAGCGAAGTAGGGATTGAGTTCGATCTGGTTGAGAACCGGCGCAACGCCCGTCGCGGCCGTGAGCTCGTCGATGCGGCGTGCGGGAAAGTTTGCCACGCCGATCGAGGTGGCGAGGCCCTCCTCGCGGAGCCTGATGAGTTCCTCCCACGTCTCGACCGTGAGGCCGTTCATGGGCATGGGCCAATGGATGAGGTAGAGGTCCACGTAGTCGAGACCGAGCCGCTCGAGGCTCTCTTCACAAGCGCGGCGGGTCTTCTCACGACCGTGGTCGTCGTTCCACACCTTCGTCGTGACGAAGAGGTCGGAACGCGCAAGACCCGAGTGGCGCACGGCCCGCCCCACGCCCTCCTCGTTGTCGTAGAGCTTCGCCGTGTCGATGTGCCGGTAGCCGGCCTCGAACGCGCATTCGATGGCGGCTTCGACCTCGTCGTTCGGGGTTTTGTACACCCCGAAGCCGAGCTGGGGGATCGTCCTGCCGTCGCTCAGTGTGAGCAGGGGGCTTGCAGTAGCGGCATCGCTCGCGGAGGTCATCTCATCCTTCTTCCTAAAGCCTCGCACCAGCCTATAAACCTCCATCGGGTGGTCCCTGAATCATCACGATGGTGAAGCTACGCCCGTACAATGAGCGTCATGGAGGCTTACGGGGCGCGTGCACGCGCGGAGGCGCGGCAACCGTCGGATCCCCTCTCCCTTCCCGAAAAGCCGCGTATGGTGCCCCGCCCGCCGCATACGAAACGCACCCGGTTTGCGAAGTGGAAGCGGCCCGTTCCCCTCACGTACCCCACGTACGACCACGCGGCGGGCCACGGCCACGACCGCCCGCGCCTCGAGATTTATCCGCGACTCGATGCCGTGTTCGTGCTGCTCGCGACCGTGCTTTCGCTCGTACTCGCCTATGTGTTTCTTCGCCAGGGCCTTACGACCAATCCGAGCCGCCTCATTAACCTGCTCGTGTTCTGGCTCGTGTTCACCTACGCCGCACTCCCGCGCATTCACCAGGCGCTCACGGCCGTCTACGTTCCCGATTACTTCATGGGACGCACGCGCACAGCAGACGGGCTGCTCGGTGACCCCGTCAACCTTGCTTTTGAAGGATCGGCTGAAGATATCCACGTGGCGATGCGCAAGGCCGGATGGGTGCTCGCGGAAGAAAACACCCTGCACAGTGCACGCCGCACCGTGGTCGCGTTCCTCTTGAGGCGCTCGTATCCGAGAGCGCCCGTGAGCTCGCTCTTCCTCTTCGGCAGGCGCCATGAGTTTGCCTATCAGCAGGAGGTGGGCGGTACAACGCTCAGGCGCCATCACATTCGCTTTTGGCGCGTGCCACACAAGTGGGTCATGCCGGGCGGGCACCGTGTCACGTGGCTCGCCGCCGCCACCTACGACCGTGGCGTGGGGCTTTCGCGATTCACGCTCCAGGTCACGCACAAGATCGATGAAAACACCGACGTTGAACGCAACTACGTGGTCGATACGCTTCTGCACGCCGATCACGCGATCCCGGTCGGCGTGATCAAGGACTATTCGACCTCGTACCACCACGTGAATGGCGGCGGCGACCCGCTGCGTACCGACGGCCACCTACCCGTTGTTGACGTGACGGGTGCCGAGGCCCGCTCGACCGGTTCCACCGCCGTGATTCAGCCGCGCAACCGCGCGACGGGCATCTTCTACTTGCGTGGCCGCTCGCTTCGCCCCGGCGAGCTCATGCAATCGCTCGAGCGCGAATGGCACGGCGCACGCGAGGATTTCCTCCAGGCGATTCGTAACTTCGGCGACCACCACCTCCCGCCCCCCTCGATCGGGTTTGTGGGGCTCATGATCGCTCTTGAAACGATCGCGGTTCTGGGGCTGTGGTGGCTCGTGTGGGCGAAGGGTTCGGGCGCAACGGTGGCCGACGGCGTCACGCGCGCTCTTGGTTTCGAGCGTCTCGGTGATGCTCCGCTTGTGCCTCTCACCGTGCTCGTCGCGGGGCAGATTGTGCTCTTCCTGCTCATGATCGGCCGCAATCGATGGGCGAGGCTCGGCCTCATGGCGCTGCTCGCATTCGATTCTCTGACGCGCATCAGCGTGGCGGCACTTGAACCGGCGGGGGCGGCGAGTGCCTCCGAGCTTCTCGGCGTTGGACTGAGCACCCTCGCGCTTCTCACTCTCACGTCGGATGCGGCCCGCATCTGGGTGCATACGGACCGCATCGCGTATTACGCCGCGCGCGAGAGCGCGAACGATGAAGGTTCCTCCTGCGGCGAGGATCCCGCCCGAGCCTGAGGCTTACGGCGTGCGCGCGGAGTCGTCGGAGAACACGTCGGGGATGCCGTCACGGTTGGCATCGACCTTCTCGCGTTCGGCGATCTTCGCGTAGCGTGCGTTGCGCGGTGCGAGGATGGCCGCGCCGGCGATCGCGGCGAGCACCGAGGCGGTGAGCACGCCAACTTTCGCCCAATCGTGCGCGGGGTTGGACACATCGAAGCTGAGCTCGGCCACGAGGAGCGACACGGTGAAGCCGATGCCCGCGAGCGCTGCGACGCCCGTGAGGTCGATCCACCTAATATCAGGGTCGAGGCTGGCGCCGCGGAGGCGGGTCACGAGGAAGGTCGTGCCCACAATGCCGAGCATCTTGCCCACAACGAGGCCCACGATGATGCCGAGCGCAACGCTCGACGTCCAGGCCTCGGTGAGGCCGCTCAGGCCTCCCACGGCGACGCCCGCGCTGAAGAACGCGAAGATCGGCACGGCGATGCCCGAAGAAAGCGGACGGAAGCGGTGCTCGAACGTCTCGGCAAGTGAGTAGCGCTCGCCGTACTTCGAGAGGGGGTTCACGGGGATCATGAACGCGAGGGCCACACCGGCGATGGTGGCGTGAATGCCGGAGTTGTAGAAGAGCGCCCACACGATGAGGCCGAGCGGGAGCAACACGAACCATGCGGCGCTGTAGTGCTTTTTGAAGAGCGCCTCGGCCTTGTTGGCGACGAGCCAGTAAAGCGCGAGGGGGATGAGCGCGAACGCGAGGTAGTGGAGCTTGAGGTCGCTCGAGTAGAACACGGCGATGATCGTGATGGCGATGAGGTCATCGACGATCGCGAGGGTGAGAAGGAAGGTGCGCAGTGCGGCGGGAAGTTTTGACCCAACAATGGCGAGAACGGCGACGGCGAAGGCGATGTCGGTCGCGGCGGGGATCGCCCAACCATCGAGAGTTTCGGGGTTCGCGGCGTTGAAAGCCGTGTACAGCAGGGCCGGGAGCGCCACGCCACCAACGGCTGCCGCGACGGGCACAAACGCGCGGCGTGGATCGCGCAGATCCCCCTTTGTGAGCTCCATCTTGAGCTCAAGCCCCACGAGGAAGAAGAAAATCGCGAGGAGGCCATCGGCTGCCCAGTGCGCGAGAGAAAGGTCGAGGTCGAGCCAGCTCGTGGAGAAGCCGACGTGCATGTCGCGAAGCGAGAAGTAGGCGTCGGCGGCGGGGGAGTTCGCGAGGATGAGCGCGAGAATGGTGGCGCCTACGAGGATGAGGCCGCCCGTGGTTTCGGCCGTGAGAATTTTTTCGATGCGCGTCAGTTCGCGATAGGTGCCGCGCGCGAGAATCGTGTCGGTGCGGCTTTGATGGTTGCTCGTCATGGGGAGAGTCCTTGGGGGCTCGGCGGGCATTATCAACGGGCCGCGGTCTCGGCCGCGAGGCCCGTGCCGACCAGACTTCCCGGCACACCAAAAACCGAGTGTACATGCCGTTTCATTGCGCATGCGAAAGGGGCCCAGGTCGTGTGACCCGGGCCCCATTCATGTGCGGGGTGCGCTACTGCTGAGGTGAGCGCGAAGTGTCGTCGGAGAACACGTCGGGGATGCCGTCCTTGTTCTCGTCGCGCGATTCGAGCTCGGCGATCTTCTTGTAGTGATTATTGCGAGGCAGCAGAATGAGTGCGCCCACGACTGCCGCGAGCAGGGAGGCGGTGAGCACACCGATCTTCGCGTCTTCCACGAGCGGGCTCGTGGGGTCGAAGCTCAACTCCGCGACGAGGAGCGACACGGTGAAGCCAATACCGGCGATGGCGGACATGCCGATGAGGTCGATCCATTTGATCTCGTCGTCCAGGTTCGCCTTCGTCAGCTTCGTGACGAGGAAGGTTGTGCCGGTAATACCGATCATCTTGCCGCATACGAGACCGAGGATCACGCCGAGGGCCACGGTTGTGGTCCATGCGTCGAACAGGCCGCTGAGGCCGCCCACGGCAACGCCCGCGCTAAAGAACGCGAACACGGGAACGGCAACACCTGTGGAGAATGGGCGGAGCCTGTGCTCGAGGGTTTCGGCGAGCGAATGCTGCTGGCCGTAGGCGCTGCGTGCGTGGACGGGCACGCAGAACGCGAGCACAACGCCCGCGATGGTGGCGTGGACGCCCGAGTTGTAGAACAAGATCCACGTGATGACCGCGAGCGGGAAGAGAATCATCCACGCCGCCGAGTAGTGCTTCTTGAACAGCCATTCGGCCTTGTAGGCAACGAGCGCGTAGATCGCGATCACGGGCAGGGCTGCAAGGAGGTAGAGCAGGTTCGTTTCTTCGGCGTAGAAGATCGCAATGATGAGAATCGCGATCAGGTCGTCAACAACGGCGAGCGTGAGAAGGAACGTGCGCAGCGCCGCGGGCAGCTTCGAGCCGATGAGGGTGAGCACGGCCACGGCGAAGGCAATGTCGGTCGCGGCAGGAATCGCCCAACCGTGGTGGGAGGCTTCGGGGCCGGCGAGGTTGACGAGCGTATAGATCACCGCGGGGACAGCCACGCCACCGGCGGCCGCGAGCATGGGGACAAGCGCGAGCTTCGGGTCGCGCAAGTCACCGCGAATGAATTCGTGCTTGAGCTCGAGGCCCACGAGGAAGAAGAAGACGGCAAGGAGACCGTCGGCGGCCCAGTGCGCGATCGAGAGGTTGAGGTTGAGCCAGCCGAGGTCAAAACCGAGATGCGCATCGCGCACACTGAAGTACAGATCCGAAAGGGGGGAGTTTGCGCAGATGAGCGCGAGGATGGTGGCGATGACGAGGGCAACACCACCCGCAGATTCTTTCGTCAGGATTTGTTCAACGCGGCTGTATTCGCGGAAGGTTCCCTGCTCAAGAATTTTCTTGGGCGTGCCCGGCTTGGGTGCGGGGAGGTCGCGATCCGACGCCTGCTTGCTATTCACTGCGTGCTACTCCAATGGGTTGATCGTCGTGAAGGATTCGGGTTTGTGGTCTTAGTTGCTCAGGCGCTCGAGAAGCGCGAGGAAGAACGCTTCACACTTGTCGAGTTGGTCGAGGGCAACGTATTCGTTCGCGCCGTGTGCCTGGGCGATATCGCCGGGGCCGATGACGACGGCGCTCATGCCCGCAGCTTCGTAAATGCCGGACTCGGTTCCGTAGGTGACTTTCGTGGGGCTGATGGTCACGCCGAGTTCACGCGCGAGCTGTGCGGCCTCGCCCTCGGTTCCGCAGTCGAGCGGGTAGAGAAGCGTGCGGATCGTGAGGCTCGCGCCCACGTTTTTCGCTTGCTCGGAATCGGCCGGATCGGCGGGAACTGCTTTTTTCATTTCCTCGTCGAGTTCGGCGATCTTCGCCTGGATGCGGCGGGCGATCGCGATCGCGTCGTCGCTCGGGAGGGCGCGGTATTCGAAAAGAAGGTGCGCGTGCGCTCCAACCGTGTTGATCGCGTTGCCGCCGTCGAAGCGGTTGACGCCGCCCGTGATGTGGGGGACGAGGAAGGCGGAATCGCTCGGGCCTTCGGCGATACCGCGGTCGATGATCTCTTCGTGGAACCAGGTGGTGAACATCGCCGCGTAGCGGTTCGCGTTGAGGCCGCGGGGGAGGAGGCTCGAGTGGGCGGCGATGCCCCGGAAGTCGGCCTCGAAGGAGTTCATGGACTTGTGGGCGGTGATGACGTCCATCATCGTAGGCTCGCCAACGTAGGCAATCCGTGGTGCGATCTCGAGCGTGTCAAGTTGCTTGACGAGTTCGCGCGCACCGTTGCAGCTCGTTTCTTCGTCCCATGTCGCGGCGAGGTACACGGGTTCCGTGAGGTCGGCGGCGAGGAAACGATCGGCGAGGGCCGTGAAGGTGGCGATGTAGCCTTTCATGTCGGCCGTGCCGCGGCCGTAGAGTTTGCCGTCGCGCTCGGTCGGCTCGAAAGGTGGGCTTACCCACTCTTGTCCCGTGACGGGTACGCAGTCCGTGTGGCCCGCGATGAGGATGCCTCGGCGTGCGGCGTCGCTCGCGTGTGCAGGCGTGCTCTCGCCCTCGAGTCGATCCACGCCGCCGCGCCCCGTGCCGTAGTCGCTACCGAGCACGTCCTTTGCTGCCCGGTCGGTGCTGTCGCCAGCGCTTTCCCCCTTCGCGGGGAATACGGCAACGAGGTTCGCATCGAGACCGTCCTCTTCGCGGAACACGTGGGTCGTCACGCCCTTGCTCGCAAAGATCCGCTGCAGCAGTGTGATCGTCTCGAGGTTCCCGGTGTGGGAGGTGCTGTCGATTCGCACGAGAGCCTCGAGGATGTCGCGGGGGCTCCTGGGCAGGTTCAACTCGGGGGTCTCAGTCTGGGGCATAATTCCACGTTACCCCCTTGACGGTGTCCACGGGAGAGGCGGTAGTTTCACTGTGAGAGAGCTGTCGAGGAAAATCCAGGTTGTCAAGGCTCGGGAGCAGGGAGGCTCACCGTGAGGGTGGTAATCGCGCCCGATTCCTTTAAGGAGTCGATGAGCGCCAGGGACGCCGCGGAAGCGATCGCTCGTGGGGTGTGCACAGTTTTTCCCGGAGTGGCGTGCACGCTCATTCCCGTGTCCGACGGTGGCGAGGGATTCACCGCTTCCCTCTCCTCCGCTCTCGAGGCCACCCGCCACCCCATCACCGTCGCCGATGCCCTCGGCCGCCCCGTGAGCGCGGAGCTTGCCCTTGCCTTGGAAGTGGAGCCGCCCACCGCCGCCCTCGAGATGGCGAGCGCCGCGGGCCTCATGCACCTCACGCCCGATGAGCGAGACCCGTGGAGCGCGAATACGCGTGGCGTGGGGGAGCTCATTGCGTACGCCCTCGACCGGATCGGCGAGGGTGGCCGCCTCATCATCGGCATCGGCGGGTCCGCCACGAACGATGGTGGGGTGGGCATGCTCGGGGCGCTCGGCGTGCGCTTTTTTGATTCCGACGGTTGCCCCCTTCACCCCGCTCCCTCGTCACTCGCGGGAAGGCTCGCACGTATCGATGTGAGCGGCCTCGATCCCCGGCTTTCGCGGGTCAGCATCGAGGTTGCGTGCGATGTCACGAACCCGCTTCGCGGCGAGAGCGGTGCAAGCGCCGTGTTCGCGCCGCAAAAAGGGGCAACGCCCGAGATGGTGGCGAGGCTCGACGATTTCCTGGGCGAACTCGTGGAGGCCGCGGAAGCGTCGGACCCCGCCCTTCGGGCCCGCTCACACGCACGCGAACCCGGTGCCGGAGCAGCCGGAGGGCTCGGCTGGGCCCTCAAGGCGTTCCTCGGCGCGCGATTCGAGCCGGGCTTCGACCTCGTCGCGCGCACGGTGGGGCTAGAGCAGGTGATCGAGGGCGCCGATCTGGTCATCACGGGCGAGGGGTCGATCGATGCGCAGACCCTGAGCGGCAAGGCACCCGCCGGCGTCGCTGCTCTCGCACGGCGCCACGGCGTGCCGTGCGTGGCGTTTGCGGGGCGCGTAGGCGAGGGCGCCGAGGTGCTTTACGCTCATGGTGTGAGCGCTCTCGTACCGATCGTGCAGGGAGTGACGACTCTCGAAGAGGCCCTCAATGACGGTCCGCGCAACCTCGAGCGTGCAGCGGCAACCTCGATGCGGCTCATGAGGCTCGGGAAGGAGTTTTAGAGCGAATCCTGCCACGCCTGATAGAGGGCAGCGAAGCGGCCACCCTTCCCGATGAGCGCCGCGGGTGTGTCGTCCTCCACCACGACGCCATCATGCAGCACGAGCACGCGGTCGGCGATCATCACGGTCGAAAGGCGGTGCGCGATGATGAGTGCCGTGCGGTTGCCGAGGAGCTTCGTGAGGCCCTCTTGCACGAGGCGCTCGCTCGGAAGGTCGAGCGAACTTGTCGCTTCGTCGAGGATGAGCACGTTCGGGTTCGCGAGGAACGCCCTCGCGAACGAGATGAGCTGGCGCTGGCCTGCGGACACACGGCCGCCACGCTTGCTCACGTCCGTGTCGTAGCCGTAGGGGAGGGCTTCGATGAACTCGTGGGCGCCGATCGCTTTCGCCGCGCGGATGATTTCCTCGCGGCTTGCGCCGGGACGCCCGAGCTCGATGTTGTCGGCAACGGTGCCGCTGAACAGGTAGGCCTCTTGCGTCACCATCACGACATTGCGCGTGAGTTCCTCGCTCGTGAGGTCGCGAAGATCTACGCCGTCGAGCTCAACCCTGCCTTCCGTAACGTCGTAGAAACGCGAAACGAGTTTCGCGATCGTCGACTTACCCGCACCCGTTTGCCCCACGAGCGCGACGGTCTGGCCCGCGGGAATCGTGAGGTCGAGGGGCTTGAGCACGAGCGGGCCATCCTCGCTATAGCGAAATTCGGCATCCGTGAACTCGATGGCGCCCCGGCCGCTCGCGATGGATTTCGCGTGCGCGGCGTCCGGGTCGGCAACCGTCGGAACCTCCCACAAAAGCGCACTGATCTTCTCCAGTGCCGCCGTTGCCGACTGGAACGAGTTGTAAAAGTTTGCGATCTCATCGACCGGCTGGAAGAAGCGCCGCGCATACAGCACGAGGGCGAGGAGCACGCCCACGCTCAAATCGCCCGAAAGAACGCGGAAGCCACCGACGACCAGCACTGCCGCGACCGTGACATTCGCGAGCAAGCGCAGGGCAGGCTGGTAGATGCCGAACACGGAGATCGAGTTGAGGGTCGCGCGGCGGTAGTTTTCCGCGAGTGCCCGGTACTCGCGCGAGTTCGCTTCCTCCTTGCGGAAGGCCTTGACGGCGCGGATGCCGTTCATCGCTTCGACAAACTGCACGATGAGCGCAGCCGAGTGGGTGCGCATGCCGCGATACGCGATCCGCGAGCGCACCTGGAACCACACAGTTAGCGCAATGCAGGGGATGAGAAGCACGAGCATGATGAGGCCCGTGGGCCAGTCCATTGCCACGATCGAGGCGGCGGTGAGAACCATCGAGAGGCTCGAGCCGATGAGGATCGGCACGCCAAACTCGAGAAGCTCGCGCAGGGCCTCCATGTCGGACGTTTGGCGAGAGACGATACGCCCGGAGGTGTAACGCTCGTGGAACTCGAGGGAAAGGCGCTGCGTGTGCCGGAAAACGCGGCGGCGCAGCTCGAGGAGAAGTCGCTGGCCGACCACCGAGGACTGGCGCGTGAAGACGAACGTGAGAAGCGCCGCGAGGATTGCACACGCCGCGTGGAGGCCAGCCGCGCCGAGTGCGGGCAGCGCGTCGCCCTCGATGAGGGCGGGAAGACCGTGGTCGATGCCCCACGCGAGGATCGCGGGCCCGGCCACGACTGCGGCCTGCGCGAGCACCACCATGATGGCGACCAGCGCGATCGAGGCTTTCTCGGGTGCGAGAAGTTCCCGAAGAAGGGCGAATGAACGCTGGCGCGAGGCACGGTTTTCTTCCTTCGTGAACTCGTGGTTTTCGTCGGTGACAACCTGACTCATCGCGCACCTCCCTTCTCTTCGGCCGCGGCGCGAATCTCGGCAACCTCGAGGCTTCCCGTCTCCGTTGCCACGCGCGTGAGGTTCCGGTTGCCGCGTGCCTCCTCTTCCTGGTTCGCGATCACGTAGCGGTAGCGTTCACTCGTGGCCATGAGCTCGGTGTGCGTGCCCACGGCCGTGACGCGGCCATCCTCGAGGAGCGCCACGCGGTCCGCGAGGGCTACCGTCGAGGTGCGGTGCGCGACGATGAGCGTGGTCGTGTGGGAGAGAACCTCGCGCAACCGCTCCGTGACGCGTTCTTCCGTTTTCGTATCGAGCGCGGAGAGCGGATCGTCGAGCAAGAGCACCGTGGGCTTCGCCGCGATCGCGCGTGCGAGGGCGAGGCGCTGGCGCTGCCCGCCCGAAAGGCTCATACCCTCCTCGCCGATGTGGGTGTCGACGCCCTCGGGAAGCTCGTAGGCGTAGCGCGCGTCGGCGGTGTCGAGGGCGAGGTCGAGCGCCTCGTCAAGCTCGGCACTGCGCGTGGAGGTGCGCGTCAATGGGGGCACGGTGCCGTCGGAACCAAAAAGCCGGTTCGAAAACTCCACGGTTCCGACGGTTCTTTCGTACCCGGGAGCCCCAAGCAGCACGTTGTCGCGAACGGAATCGCTGAAAAGCGTCGCATCCTCGAACGCGAAGGCCGTCATGCTGTGGAGGGTGTCGAGGGGGATGTCGCGCACGTCGTAGCCGTCGATCGTGACCTGGCCTGATGTGACGTCGTAGAGGCGTGGCACGAGCTGGAGCAGGGTGGATTTGCCGGAGCCCGTGATCCCCACGAGCGCCATCGTCTCGCCCGGCTCGACCTCGAGGCTCACGCCGTCGAGGAGGTCGGGCATGTGCGCCGGCGAATCGGAGTAGCGAAAGTGGACGTCGTGGAGAGCGAGCCGTCCCTCGAATGTGCGTCCGGGTTCGACTCTTGGGTGATCGGGGTCGGTGATCGTGTTCGCGGCGTCCATGACTTCGAAGTAGCGGTCGAGGGCCGTGTTCGTGTTGATGAGCATGCCAAAGAGCTGGCCGAGCATGCGCACGGGACCCGTGACGAGCACGGCCGTCACGAAGTAGGCGCTGAGCTGGCCGAGGTTCATGTGGCCGTGGGCCGTGAGGTAAATGCCGAGCAGGAGGCTCACCGAGGTGGCGATCTCCGGGAGGCCATACATGAGCATGTCGAAGCGGGCGATGGCCGTGGCCTTTTTGACCTCGGTGCCGCGCAGTTCGTTGGCCTGATGCGTGAACTGTTCGAGGGCCGTGGGGCCGCGCCCGAAGGCCTTGAGCACGCGAATGCCCTGAACCGACTGCTCGATTGTGGTGGCGAGATCGCCGTTTTGATCCTGAGAGAGGCGCGAGAGAGTGGAAAATTGGCGGTTGAACCGGAACGAAAAAATTCCAATCGGGATCGCCGCGGCAATAAAGACGAGGGCGAGAATCCAGCTCGAGCGAAGGAGCAGGATGATGCCTACGATCACGGTGACCGCGGTGGTCACGCCCATGATCACGCCGAAGGCGATCCACCGCCGAATGAGGTTCGTGTCGCTCATCGCGCGCGAGAGAAGCTGCCCGGAGCTCCACCTATCGTGGAAGGCGACGGGCATGTGCTGGATTTTGTCGTAGAGATCCGTGCGCATGTCACGTTCGATTCCGGTTGCGGGCACGAGGGCGAACACGCGGCGAAGGAAAAGCAGGAGCGCTTCGAAGATGCCGAGCGCGAGAACGGTGGCGCCCGCGGTCCACACGGCCGCGGCGGTTCCGCCTTCAACGAGATCGGAATTCACGAGGCGCTCGAGCACCTGCGGAATCATGAGGCCGAGAACTGCGCTGCCGATCGCGCACACGAGACCGAGCATGAGACGGACGCGTATGGGCCGAACGATTCGCCACAACCGGATCATCGGATGCGTGTGCGAGGGCGCGGAATCTTTGTGCATGGCCCGCACGATTTTACCGGCGACTGCCGGTTTATGTGGGCTGTTTCACTACGTGGAAGCGGTCTGTTTCTCGAGCTGGGCGATGCGCTGATACGAAAGGCCGAGTGCCTCCGCGGTGTCGCGTTGGCTCATGCCGCTTGCGCGCAAGGTGCGGACGGCAGCGCGTGAGAGGCGGGCCGCCTCGGCGGAAGTCTTTCGAGACTCTTCCTCAAGGTCGCGGGCTTTTTGCCACGTCGAGCTCACGTTGCGCGGAAGCTGGATCGAGAGATCGACGGTCACCTTTGATTCGTCGACATCGAGGTAAAGGCCGATGGCCTCGGCTGCGACGGCGCGGGCATCCTTGAGGTTGCGTGTTTGAGTCGCGATATCGAGGGCCGGAATCTCGACAACCCACCATCGACCTTCGCGGCGAACAAGGACGTGAAATGGCGAAGCCACCATGAGTGCTACCTCCACTCTTTCGGTGCTTGGGAGCCGAGCGTTCGTGCGATGCTTCGAATGACGCCCGGTGAAATTTCTGGATGAGGTGGAAGGATGATCGGGGAAGGGTTTGAGGGGTGCTTCCACTTCTCGTGCGAGCCACGCGTACTGTCATGTCTCCACCCTCGTGCCCGAAGCACCTTGGCAGCGTCGCGGTACTTTATTGGCTTGACCATAGGGTAAATCTAGTGCCCCTTGATGTTCAAGACTAGCGCCCCTAGTCAAATGTGGATCAGTGTGAGTGTGGAGCGGCGACTACGCTAGAGCCATGATTCACTCACGCATGGATTTTCACTCGCCCGCACTCGGGATGGGCACGAGCGCGGTGGTGCTTTACCCGCAGCAAACCGACGGCCAGATCGGTATGGCGGGAGGCATCACTCTCGACGAGAGCGGCGAGCCACGCGTGCCCGTGCTGTACCTCCTGCACGGCCTGAGTGACGACTGCACGGGCTGGACGCGCCGCACGAGCATCGAGCGCTACGCCTCCGCGAAGGGGATCTGCGTGGTGATGCCCGAGGTGCGCCGCTCGTTCTACGCCGACGAAGTGCTTGGTGAAAAGTACTGGACGTACGTGAGCGAGGAGCTTCCCGCGCTCATCAACCAGACCTTCCGCATTTCGACGGCTCGCGAAGACACGTTCGTTGCTGGCCTCTCCATGGGCGGCTTCGGCGCGATGAAGCTTGCCCTCAACCACCCCGAGCGCTTCGCTGCGGCAGGTTCATTCTCGGGTGCGCTCGCGGTCGCGGAACGCGACTACACCGAGTTCGGGCATGCGATGCCCGCCCGCATATGGGGCCAGGGCCTCACGCCCGAGGCGGGCAGCGTGTACGAGCCGTACTTCGAGGGCGTTGAGCAGGGCGCGTTTCCCGCGATTGACGACCTCAACGCGCTCGCGCGGAAGGCCGAGCCGGGCTCGCTTCCGCGGCTCTGGATCGGGTGCGGAACCGAAGATTTCCTGCTTGAGGAAACGCGTGCTTTCGTGAGGGCGCTCGAAGAGCGCGGTCATGCCCACGAGGTGACATACACACCCGGGGCCCACGAATGGACCGTGTGGGACGAGTACGTGCGCCGCTTCCTCGAGTGGATCTAGTGCTCTGGCGTTTCGCCGGAGTCCTTGGCGCTCTCGGGGCTCGTGCTATCGAGTGCGTCGAACACCTGCCCCGATGTCGCGTTTTCCAGAACCCGCTCGCCGATGAGAGCGATCGGGAGCGCCGCGAAACCGCCGTGTTGCTGCGCGAACGCCCACGCCTCGGTGTCGTGGTGGTAGTTGACCCACGTCGTGCGCGGATCGGTGGGCTGAAGCGCGATCTGGATTTGGGCGCTGTGCTTATCGGCGGGTGACCACACGATGATCGCGTGGTCCGAGGCGCGGCGCGTGAGTGCGTCGAGCCACGGGGTGTGCTGACCCTTGCGGGCGGGGGAGACCCACCACGCGAAGAACAGGGTGGGCACGAGGATGATCGTCATCGTGATCCACCACCCGTAGTACGCACAGATCGCCGCGGCGATCGCCCCCACGAGCAGAAACATGGCCGTGCGCAGCCACAACCGGATCGCGGGCGGGTTTGAGTGAGAGCCGCGCGTGCTCATGACTGCGTCTCCTCGCGCGCGTTGTTCTCAATATCCGCGAGGGCATCGAGATTGTCGATGTCCTCGGTATCGAGGTGCACATGGGCGTGCGTGAGCGTGCACCCGTGGGCGTTCGCGTTATGGCGAAGCGTGTTCACGAAGGCCGCGATCGCGGGGATCTTGAGCGCGCCGGGGCGGTTGACGATGCCGATCACGCGGTTGTCGAGCTCTTTCACTTCCTTGATGACGACCGTGTCGTTCGGGTAGGCCTCAAGCGCGATCTCGGGAAGGAGGGCGACCACGCCCGTGTTGTGCCCCACGAGGCGTTGGGCCACCGTCGAATCGTCCGTGCAGTACCGAATATCGGGTGTGAAGCCCGCGACCTGCGCGTGGTGGTGGAGGTTCGCGCTGCACCTATCGCAGCCGGCAACCCACGCCTCGCCGTTCAAATCCTTCATGCTGATGTCGTCCCGCTTCGCGAGAGGATGCCCCTTTGGGAGAATGAGCCGCACCGGGTCGGCGAGGATCGGCGTCCACTCGAGCGCTTCGTGCTCGTCGGGTGGGGTTTGCGAGTAGCGGAAAATCATCGCGACGTCGAAGTTATTGCCGCGCACGCCTTCGAGTGCCTCGGGCGGCTCGCATTCGGTGAAGCCCAGTTCTATGCCGGGGTAGTCCTTTTCCATGCGGGCGAGGGTTGGAGGTAGCAGCATCGCGGCGGCCGAAGGAAAAGCCGCGCAGCGCACGAGGCCCTTCTTGAGGGCGGCGAGGTCGTTCATTTCGGTCTCCGCTGCCTCGAGGTTCGCCGCAATCGCGGCAGCGTGCACGGCGAGGCGCGCGCCGGCCTCGGTGGGGGTGACGCCGCCCGAGCCGCGCACGACGAGCTGCATGCCCGTATCTTTTTCGAGGGCAGCGATGTGCTGGGACACGGCGGGCTGGGTCCAGCCAAGCTCACGCGCCGCGGCGCCGATCGAGCCATTGGTGACCACTCTGTTGAAGATCACGAGTCTGCGAGGATCCATACGCCCGAGTCTACAGGCCTCCAAAGGGTTTCTTATGGGGTGTGTGCTACGTCTAGGATTGATTCTCGTAACAGGTTCACTCGGGAGGCACCGGATGCGGCGACTCAGCGGCCATCTCCAGCGCTATGCGTGGGGCTCGCCCACGCACCTTCCTGAATTCCTTTCGGTTGAGGCCGACGGCACCCCGTGGGCGGAACTGTGGTTCGGAGCCCACCCGCTTGCGCCCGCAACTCTCTCGGCGAGTGGCGAGGCCCTCAACGAAGCGATTGCCGTTCACCCGGAAAGCATGCTCGGTGAACCCGTCACGCGCGCCTTTGGAAACGCCCTCCCGTTCCTCCTCAAGCTCATCGCGCCGAAGGAACCGCTCTCGCTCCAGGTGCACCCCACGCGAGAGCATGCGCGCGAATGCTTTGCCGCCGAAAACGCCGCGGGCCTCGCGCTCGATTCGCCCGAGCGCAACTATCGCGATGCAAACCATAAGCCCGAAATGGTACTCGCCCTCGAACCCTTCGAGGCGCTGTGCGGCTTCCGCACCCCGCGCAAGGCCGCTTCGATTCTCGAGGGGCTCGAGGCTCCGCTCGCGAAGCGCATACTCGCCTTGCTTGAGGCCCAGCCGAGCGCGCACGGTATGCGGGCAGCGTTCCGCATGCTGGTGGCCCCCACGATGCGCCCCGATCCGCGCGAGATCGTTGCGCTCGCCGAGGAATGCGCCGCGCGCCTGCGGGCACGCACCTCGCCCTCGCCACGCATCGACCGCGCCGTGGCGCTCCTCAACGAGAAGTACCCCGGCGACCCGGGTGTTGCCGCGACTCTCCTGCTCAACCCCGTATCGCTTAAGCCGGGCGAGGCGATGTTCGTTCCGGCAGGCGCCCTCCACTCCTACCTGAGCGGCTTCGCGGTCGAGATCATGGCGTCGAGCGACAACGTGCTGCGCGCGGGGATTACACCCAAGAAAGTCGATGCCGACGAACTCCTTCAGTGCGTGTCCGTGAGCGCCGCCCCGCCGATTCGCATTGCGCCCGAGCGACTCAACGAGGTCACGAGCGCATACTTCGCCCCGATCGACGACTTCGAGCTCTCAAGCTTCACGAGCGAATCCCGCAATGATTCGTCAGCCCAAACGTTCGTGGGCACGGGCCCGCGCATCGTCGTGTGCCTCGACGGGCCCCTTACGCTCGGCACCTCCGCGGGCAGCGACACACTTGAGCGCGGCGAGGCCGTTTTTATTGCCGCGCACGAAGGCGCGCTCACGGTGCGTGGGCACGGCCGGCTCGTGCAAGCGAGCGTGCCGTAGGCCAGTTCCGACGCTCGCCTACGCCTCGGCGCCCTCGTGTTCATCAAGGTGCATCCACGCGTCACTTCGGCCGCGCCACCAGAGCGTCGCGGCGCGCGAGGCCAGGAACACGAACGTGAAGATCGCCCACAGGAGCGCCAGTGCGAACGGGGAATCGGCGGGAAGTAGGCCGGCGTCGGACACCCACCAGAGCCCGAGGGCGAACGGGAGATACGCACCCATCGTGACGAGCCCGGCGAGCCCGAGATAGCGAGCGTCGCCCGCGCCCATGTAGACCCCGTCGAGCACAAAAACGTACCCGGCGAGTGGCTGCGCGACGAGCAAAACCACGAGTGCCCACGTGAGTGAGCGCTGCACCGCGGGATCGGGCGTGAACACCTGGGGGAGCACGAACGACGCGAGAAGGAGCACGGCGGCGACGGCGAGCCCGCCGACGAAAGACCAGCGCACGAGCGTACGCGTCACGGACTCGACGCTCTTGCGGTCGCCCGCCCCGAGATGCTTACCGGTGAGGGCTTGCGCCGCGATCGCGAGGGAATCGAGGGCGAGGGCCGTGAGGGAGAAAACGGAGTTCATGAGTTGATGCGCGGCGAGCGTGACCTCGCCGAGCTTGATCGCGATGGCCGTGGCCGTGAGGAGCACGACGCGCATGGTGACCGAGCGGATGAACAGCCAGCGCCCTTCTTTCCACGCGGAGCTCACGCCCGAGAAGTTCGGGGCGAGGCTCACCGAGCGGCGTCGGGCCCCGCGCACGATGATCCCGATGTACCACGCCGCCATGCCCCACTGGCAGATGAGCGTGCCGATCGCCGAGCCCGCGATACCGAGATCAAGGCCGAAGATCAGCGCCCAGTTGATGGGCACATTGAGCACCGCGCCCACGCCCGCGATGATGAGCGTGATGCGCGTGTCTTGGAGACCGCGCACGAGCCCGAGGGCGGCCTGGATCATGAGCATCGCTGGAAGGCCCGCAGCGGAAATGCGCAGGTAGGTGGCCGCCTCGTGCGCGACCTCCGCTCGGGGCCCGAAGAAGCCGATCACGACGTCCGCGCCGAAGCCCAGCACGAGCGCGCACCCGAGGCCGATGAGAGCCGCGAGCCACGTGGCATCGATGCCCTTCGTGAGCGCTTTCGTGAGGTCACCCGCCCCCACGGCGCGGGCAACCGCTGCCGTTGTGGAATACGCGAGGAAGATCGCGAGGCCCACGACCGTTGTGAGGATCGTCGAGGCGATCGAGAGGCCGGCAAGAGCTGCAGTGGACACGTGCCCCACGAACGCCGAATCCACGAGAATAAAGAGCGGCTCGGCCACGAGCGCGCCGAGGGCCGGAATCGCAAGTGCAAGGATTGCGCGCGCATCGGTTCGGGGCTGAGGCGAATCGGTGGGGGCAGAAGAACTCACGCGTCGATGCTACGGTGCGCATCCGCGCGCACTCGAGCGCCAGGCGCACCAAACGTGACGAGGAAGTCACGGCCTCAATTCGATGAGCGCTGCTTCGTGCGGTAAAGTGGATCCGGTTCAGGGGCTATAGCTCAGTTGGTAGAGCGTTTCGTTCGCAATGAAAAGGTCAGGGGTTCGATTCC
Source organism: Dermabacter sp. HSID17554 (assembly GCF_003989295.1). Classification (NCBI taxonomy): domain Bacteria; kingdom Bacillati; phylum Actinomycetota; class Actinomycetes; order Micrococcales; family Dermabacteraceae; genus Dermabacter; species Dermabacter sp. HSID17554. Next base: position 49,490 of record NZ_RBLW01000007.1, read on the forward strand.
CCTTAGCTCCACAACAACCCTGTACAACGATGGCGGCTCCTTCTAGGGCCGCCATCGTTTCGTTTGGGCAGTGTGAGCGGTTATCCTCCCCTCTGGCAGACCGTCTGGGTGTTGCCGGTTCAGTTCTATATGCACTTGTGCGAAATCCACCTCGCCCCAGCGTGGCGCAATCTGTCCCAAGCCGCGAAGCAGCGCCGCGTCGCATTGCACTTTTGCGCCTTCCCGACGAGGCTGACCGAGCGCATTGAGGGGACACCTCAACCCCTTTGAGCGCCCAAGAACAGTAGCTCTCGGCCCCCTGGCGTGTCCGCTCTGAGACAGAGTCGTCCCAGGCTTGGTCGGCGGTGGGTGCGATACTGGGCTTGAGCGCCGGTGGGATAGTCCTGGGCGAGAGGGAGAGAGCACATGGGCGAGCGCGACAAGTCCGGCGGCGACGAAGCCGTTGACTGGCCAACCGAGGAAGACGGTCAGACCGGGTCTGACACACTTGAACTCGCTGTGTCCACGACCCTCGTCGAGGTGACGCCAGGCGTCGCAGTCGTATTCGGCGAAGTCCCCGACGGTCTTGAACTCATCAGCCTTGACATGGTGCCGTCCTTCGACCGCGCTCAGCTGTCGACCGCTCTCGGTTCATTCGGCAACGCAGGCACGATCGTCGGGAACGTCGCGGAGGCTGTGTCGAGCGCGCAAGGCCTCTTCCGCGTCAACGATGCGACGCTGTCTCTGCTGAAGAGCGGCGGTCAGATGGCCGCGAAGGACGGTGCCCAGCTCGGGGCGATCTTCAAGAACGGTGAACTGGTCGCGCAGGCGCGATTCATCCCCCAGACGATGACGGCCGCCACCGCGATCGCAGCCATCGGCCCGGCCGTCGCCATGATCGCCCTCCAGATGCAGCTCGGTGAGATTTCGGGCCTCGTCCGCTCCAACATTCAGCTTACGACGCAGACGCTCAAGGCCATCCGAAACGAGCAATGGGCAGAGCTTGAAGGGCTAGCGGAGTCCGTCGATGAGGCAGTCAAGGAGACCCGCGAACTCGGCTCCGTTACGGATTCTGTATGGGAGCCCATTGCTCCCAGTGGTCCCAACATCCGCAAGCAGTTGAAGCTATACCGCAAGAATGTGGCGGACCATGTCCAGGAACTCGGGAAGTTGGACGGTCGTGCTCGCCGCCAGCACCTCGAATCCAACGCCGAAGCAATCGTCTTCGATACCTACGCGCTCCTCAGCTCGCTCAAGACTCACGCGGAGTACCAAACTGTCCGGGCTGCCCTCGCCAGAACACGAGGCACCAACGATGAGAGTGAAGCGCAGCTCTTCGACCGAATCGTCGGGAACACCCCCGTCGAGATCGAAGAGTCGCTCTCTGAAATCCGCTCGTTGACCAAGTCACTCGTGCGTGAGTTGCGGATCATCGCCGAACTCCCCGGTCGCGCCACCGTGCCTCTCACGAAGAAGAGGAAGGATGCAAAGGCGTCCCAGCTCACTTGCAGGCAGCTCCTGGAAGCCATAGAACCCTTGGCCGACCTACTCCAGCCAGCAGCTGAGATGCGAGCGGTACCGGTGGCCGTGTGCGCACCCGAGGGGCTCGACCTGGATCCCTACCTGCGTATCCTCAGGTGGTTCCTTGAGGATGGTGAGACGCTTCGCAGCGTGGCTTTCCCGCACGAAGTGGGGACACACCCCTTCACCGGATTCGGGTCAGCTATTCTCGCCAAACGGATTGACGCGACCTGGGAGACGCTTGTGCCAAGCAAGATCAGCGCAGTCGTTGAGCAGTTCGCATCGAGCACTCTCGTGGCGGTCACCGATCGTCGGATTATCACAGCCGATCCGAGAGACCTCCTGCGGAAAGGTGAACTAGGCCCGGTCTACTTACTGAGCGACGTGAAGTTCGTGCGCTTTCGCTCCAATCGCGAAGTTGTCGTCCGGTCGAGTATCGACATGCTCACCGAGCAGCAGGACGTCCACTGGATGTTCCCGGACGCCGCCGTGCACGAGGACATCGACAGCTTTGCGGCAGTCCTCGCCGAGGCTGGGCACCCCACGATCCCGGCACCGGCAGCGATCGAGCAGCCCTCGCAGACGAGCCGTATCGCGGAAGACTAGTTCTCCAGCCGCGAGTTCGGTTGTCGTGGTCCAAGTAGGGAGATCAGGAGGTGATCGCCCGAGACTCGGAGTTCGACACAGACCTCCAAGGCTCCAGCAGTGTGACGAGAGAATCGAAACTTGCCCCGCCTGATGGCGGGGCAGTTTTGTTTCTGTGGTGACGTGGGCTGGGGCATCCTGAGTCATCCCAGCCTCTCAGGAGCCCCTGTTTCGTCAGGAGGCGGCTGCCCTCTGCGTCAAGGACGCGCAGATCCGTATCGTCACAGGCCAGCACCGACCCGCAAGCCGTCCGCGCTCGACGAAGCGTCGACTTCACGGGTGACCAATTATAGAGTTGAGACATGACGGATTATCGATCTCGCGTCGTGGATGGTGAGCTGATGGCGCGCATGGCGGCCATGGGGGCGGTGCTCGTCGACGGACCCAAGGCGGTCGGGAAGACGAGGACCGCTGAACAGGTCGCGCGCACGGTGCTCCGCATGGACGTTGATCGGGCCGCTCGTGCCGCACTGGAGGTAGCGCCCGGGCAACTGTTCACCAATCCGACCCCCATCGTGTTCGATGAGTGGCAGGAGACCCCGGAGCTGTGGAACCTGGTGCGCCGTGCAGTCGACGATCATGACGGGAAGGGCCTTTATGTCTTGACCGGCTCGTCCCGCCCCCGGGACGATGTGAAGACGCACTCTGGCGCCGGACGGATCGCCCGACTGCGGATGCGTCCCATGAGCCTGTTCGAAACAGGGCACTCCACCGGCGAAGTCAGTCTGCGGCGACTGCTGGAGGGGGAGGATCCCGCCGGGGCAGGCGCGGGGTTGGCCGTGGGAGACCTGCTGGAGCGCATCGTCATTGGCGGCTGGCCTGACCTACTGGATGTCAGTGAGCACGAGGCGTCGCTGTGGCTGCGAGACTATCTGCGCGCCGTCGCGGAGGTGGATGTTCCTGGACTCGGACCCCGCCGGAACCCTGGCAATGTGGAAAGGCTTCTTTCAGCGCTCGGACGTGGCGCTGCAACGCCTCTGAAACTCTCTTCCCTGGCTGTGGATGTGGGCGGTGCCCGGGGTCGTGTCGCCGCCGAGACCCTGACCAACTACCTCGACGCTCTGGACCGACTCATGTTGATCGAACCGATTCCGGCGTGGCGTCCCCACATGCGTTCGCGGACGCGACTGCGTGCCGCGGCCATCCACCACTTTGTCGATCCTTCATTGGGCACGGCCGCATTGGGGGTCGGGAGCGATGATCTGCGTCGGGACTTGAGCGCCGCTGGCCTCCACTTCGAGTCGCTCGTGATGCGCGACCTCCGCGTCTACGGACAACCGTTGGGCGCCACGCTGTCATCATGGCGTGATTCCCAGACCGGGCTCGAGGTTGATGCGGTGCTTGAATTGCCCGACGGTCGATGGGCGGGCATCGAGGTCAAGTTGGGCGAGGCCGCGGCGGATGCGGCAGCGGACTCGCTCTTGCGCATGGCCGCCAAGATTGATCACGATCGCCACGGCGCGCCTGTCGCCCTCCTGGTGGTGACAGGCGGTCGCTATGCCTACAAGCGTCCCGACGGCGTCTGTGTCGTACCGATCACCGCACTGGGGCCTTGAGTGTTGCCACCCCGCAGACGAGTTTCGACAAGCCTTCCGCTAGGTCCACTGGAAAGGAAAGACCCCAGGCAGCGCCAGGCGTGTGGCGTGCCTGGGGTTTTCGCATGCGCTGTCATCCCCCGTGCCTCGACCGAGAGTATTCATTGGGTCACTTCCCAGCTATGCGCAGTTACTTTTTGTCGTGTGAGGCCCAAGCGAACTTCGACCGTGCAGCCGCAGGAAGGATCGAGCGGATGAGCACTCTTAAAGGCCGCAAAGAGACTGCGCTTGTGGTGGTCGATGCCCAGACGGGTGTTCTTTCCTCCTGTCACGACCGGGACGCCGTTGTCGACCGAATCAACGACCTGGTGACTTCGGCGAGGGAGGCTGGGGCCCCTGTGGTCTGGGTGCAGCATTGCAGCGACGAATTTCCAGAAGGCAGCGACGTGTGGCTAGTGGCCGCCGAGCTTCAACCCGAACAAAGCGAGCCACGAGTCCTCAAGCGCTACGGCGACTCATTCGAAGACACGACCCTCGAGGCTGAGCTTGCGAAACTCGATGCCGGCAAAATTATCGTGTGTGGTGCAATGACGGACGCCTGCATCCGTTGCACGATCCACGGGGGTCTCGCTCGTGGCTACGACGTCACCCTCGTCTCGGACGCGCACACGACCGAGGACATGCGACAGTGGGGCGCCCCTATCGGGCCAGAAGAGGCCATTGCTTATCTCAACATGGCGTGGTCACACACGTCCGCCCCTGGTCGTGATGTCGAGGTGATCGCCGCGGCAGCGATCGATTTTGTCGGCCCTGCGGCATAGTCGGCAGTCGCTCAACAACCGCGAGAAAGGAGCAATCCTCAATGCTCGTGGTTCGCTCCCTCGATTCGACCGATAGCGACGAGATTCTTCGCGTTCTCCGGGATGACGGCGGCTACGCGATGCGCGTCAACGGCGAGCAAGCCGATTCCCGCACTGCGACCTCGCTCCTGAACGACAAACCGCCCGAGGTGGGCGCCGATGATCACCACGTTATGGGTCTGTTGGTCGACGACGAACTCGCGGGAGTCGCCTCGTTTGTCGTGGGGTGGCCGTCTCCGGACATCACGTATCTCGGCCTTCTTCAGCTGCGCACAAGCCATCAAGGTCGTGGGTTCGCCCGTGCCTTTCACCAAGTACTTCGCGCCGAGTTTCCGGGGCGGTGGCGTCTCACGGTTGTTGACACCAACGCCGAGGTCCTCCCGTTTTGGGAGCGCCTTGGGTACGCGCGCACGGGGGAAACGAAAGAGTGGATCAGTGATTCGGGCCTTCGCCACGAAGCTATCGTCATGGAACTTCCAGCTTTACGTGAGCGCGGCGCTCCGCTCCCCCCGCCGCTCACATCGTGAACACTTTTCACGATTTTTGTCTCAGGTCCCATGAGTCCCCGTCCTTCCCGGGGTGGAGCCGTCACAATAGGCCCATGACCAGTCACAAAAACTCGCGTGAATTGAAGCCTCTCATGACGACCCGCCGCGGCGTGCTTGCTGCGGGTGGTGTTGCCGCCACGCTGCTGCTTGCGGCGTGTGGAAACTCAGAAAGCAAGGAAGGCAAGCAAGCGTCGGATTCTGGCGCTTCCGACGCTGCCCCCGCCCTGCCGTCGCCCACGCAGAGCGCTGCCGTGAGCGTGCCGTTCGACGAATCGAAGCCCTACCTCGAGTTCAACCCGGATTCCGAGGGGCCCGTTGTCGAGCTGCTCGTGGATTACCGCTGCCCTCACTGCAAGCTCTTTGCCGAAGCGCAGGATGAGGACATTCGCGAACTCGTCGAGAAGGGATACATCACCTATCGCGTCTACCCGCGCCCGATGCTCGACAAGCGCACGGGGCTCACGTTCTCGAACGACACGGCGAGCGCTGTCGTCGCTTCGTGGGTCGAGGATCCGAAGCTGTTCTGGGACGTGAACGAGGCAATGTTCGCCCTTCAGCCGGAATCGCCCGAGGATCACACTCCCGACACTGCCGAGGTGGCCGAGGCTGCCGTCAAGGCCGGTGCGAGCGAAGAGGTCAAGAAGGCAGTTCTCGACGAGAAGTACCGCGAATTCGTGGCGACCGTCGAAGAGGTTGGCCAAGAACGAGAGGTCGGTACCCCGACCGTGTACATCGACGGCGAGGAGTGGATGGGCGACGGCGAGCAGCCGGGAACGCTCAAGGTCGAACTCGTGAAGGCGATTGCCGCGAAGGCAAAGAAGTAAAAATCTACGATTGATAGCCTGCAGCTATGGAGAAGCAAGCCGCGCACGAATGCGATGCCGGCTCGCTTTTCACATGGCACGTGCCGCTGTTTGCGGTGGCCGATCGGCGGGCTTTTGCGCGTGAGCGGCGTGCGCGCGTGGACTCATGGTGTGCGGGGCAAGCGTCGGATTCCTTTGAAAGGCGCGCGGTCGAGCTCGTGACCGCGCCCGAGGCGCCCTCGGCAGCGCTCTGCCATGCCGCCCTTGAACGATTCGCTTCCGCCCCGGGGTTTTCTGGTCCTGACCAGCATCTTCGCGCCGCCTTGCTGCAGCGCTTTGCGCTCTCGGCAGTGGACCCGGGCGGGGCGCGCGGGGGCCGGCGGGCACATGTTTTTGGTCCGACGGAGGCCTACGCTGCCGCCGCGGAAGCATTTTCGTGGTGTGAGGCCGCGCGAGAGAGCGGCGGCGTTGCCAGCATTCCCGATGTCGTGGTCGAGCTGGGGCTGACTCTCGTGCGCACGGCGCTCGTCGCGGGCATGACGAATGAGGTGGAAGCGCCGCTTGCGGCTATTGCGGCAAATGCCTCCCGTGCTCACGGCGTGCACGTGCGCTTTCACGCCTGGTCGTCGATCGCGATTACCCAGCTCGCGCTCGGGAATCCCGGTGAAGCGCTCATCCCCGTCAATCGCGCGAAAATTCTTGCCGACCGCGCTCGTGACCTCGCGGGGCAGTGGCACGCCGAGCGGGTACGCGCACAGGCCCTCAGCATGGCGGGGCGTGAGCGCGCCGAGAGCGCCGCGTATGCCGAGGTTGCGCGTCTCGCCGAGCGCGTTGCCGACGATCTCGACAGCACACCTGATTTGCGACGCGATGCCACCGTTTCGGCGCTCCACGCTCGCGCCCATGTGCTCGCCCACATGATCGACGAAGGCCGAGACTCTGCCGCGTCCCGCGAGAGTGAGGCGATGCTGCGCCGCATTGCCCGGGCTCGGGCAGCGGGTGATGCCGATGAAACGGCGCTCGCCGAATTCGAGAGCCTTGCGCTCGCGGACTCGCGCTGAGAGGGGCGTTAGGCCATCGTGTCGCGCAAGACCGCGATTACGCGGTCTGCTTCCGTATCGGGGTTCACGAACACAAGCCGCAGCACGGTCTCGCCGCTGTGCTTTGTGGGGATGCACAGGATTACGCCGTCGCGGGCCATGCGCTGCGACCACGCGTGATACTGCTCGTCGGTCCAACCGGGGCGGCGGAACACGAGAACGCTGAGTTCGGGCTCGATCACCATCTCGAGGTGCTCGATATCGTCGATGCCGCGACGCACCGCGCGTGAAGTGGAGAGGCACTTTTCGATCGCCTCGGAGTACTTCGCCGTGCCGTGCGTGAGCAGCGAGTACCACAGCGGGAGGCCGCGCGTGCGACGCGAAAGGTGGGCCGCGAGATCGCTCGGGTTGGCGTCGGACCTCACGATCGAATCCAGGTATTCGGCGTGCTGAGAGTGCGCGCGGTAGGCGGGGCTCGGATCCCGGTATACGAGTGCACAGCAGTCATAGGGGGCAAACAGCCACTTGTGCGGGTCGACGATGAAGGAATCGGCTTCCTCGATCCCGTCGAAGCGGGGGCGCGCGCTTGGGGCCGCGAGGGCGGCGCCGCCGTAGGCGCCGTCGATGTGCACCCACACGCCGCGCGCGTGCGCGACTTCGACGACGGAGCGAATATCGTCGACGATGCCGGCGTTCGTGGTGCCGCCCGAGGCAACAACCGCGAAGACGCCCGGGTTCTCGTCGAGGGCGCGGGCGAGGTTGGGGCCGCTCAAATGGCCGCGTTCATCCACGGGGACGGTGACGACTTCGACGTCGAGGAGGCGCGCTGCACTGCGGATCGACGAGTGGGCGCTGCTCGCGCAGGCAACCTTGAAGCCCGTCGTGGGGCGACCGTCGATAAACACGCCACTCGAGGCCCATTCTTCGCGGGCCTTCTCGCGTGCCGTCGCGAGCGCGGAGAGGTTGCCGCTTGTGCCTCCCGAGACGAAGGCGCCAGCGGATTCTTCTGGCCAACCGAGCAGGTCCATGAGCCACCGCAGCACCTGGTTCTCGGCCCAGATAGCGCCGGCGCCGGCCTCCCAGACGCCACCGAACACGTTGGCGGCGCTCACGACGTTGTCGAAGGCCACGGCCGCGCGCGTGGGGGCACCGGGAATGTAAGCGAGGTTCATGGGGTCATCGGCGGCGCGGGTCGCCGGGATGAGAATGTTCTCGTAGATCTCGAGGGCTCGATCGGCGCCGATGCCCTCTTCGGTGATCATATCGCCGGCCAGCGCCTTGACGGCTTCGTCAAGCTCGGCTGCGGAGCGTGCCGTCGCCTTCGGATCATGGGCGAGAGCCGTGTGTTCACGCGCCCACTTCTGTGCGGCCTCGACGGCGTGCTGCTCATCCCCCCACACGCTTGACAGCATGCGGCTGGGACGCCGGGTGGCGTAGGCGGTGGAGGGGGATTCAGCGGGTGCGTTGGCATCCGGGTTGTCGTTCCGACGCTCGCCCGCGCCCTGTTGAAGCTCATTCTTCTGTTCGTTAGTGCTCACGCCTCCAATCCTAGGCGCGCGGGCCGGGACCCGTGGCAGAACTGAGGTGCCCCATCGCTCCGATGCCGAGGGCGGCTCTCGCACCTCGGACAATCTCCACGATTGGCGTTGGTGTCCTCGCGCTCATGGCGGCGTGCCGCTTATGGCCGCACGGCCGCTTCCTCTGGTTCTCGTGTTTGTTGTGAGTGTTCTTCCTCGTGGTTTTCGGGTGGTTTAGGTGTCGTATGTGGGGGTGGTGCTGGTGTATGTGCGTTTGTTTGGGGTGGTCCAGGTGGTGGTGTGGGGTGTGGTGCTGGTGGTTGTGTGGTGGTGGCTTGTGGTGCCGGTGGTTGTGGTGGTGACGGTGTCAAGCCCCGGGTTTGGTGGAGGGCGGGTTATCTGGCGTCCAGGAGGACGGGGACGGGTTCTGACGAGTCGGTGGATGCCTCGAGCTGGCTGGCCCGGTACGCCTGCGGAGTGAGACCATCGAGCGCACCGTGCGGTCGGTAGGTGTTGAACCAGTGGACCCACTCGGCAGTCGCGATCTCGACGTCGTCGATCCCGGTCCAGGGGCCGCGGTTACGGATGAGTTCGGCCTTGAACAAGGAGTTCAAGGCCTCGGCCAGCGCGTTGTCGTAGGAATCGCCTTTCGACCCGACCGAGGCAACAGCGTCCTGTTCAGCCAGAGCCTCGCCATAGCGGATCGCTCGATACTGGACTCCTCGATCGGAGTGATGGATCAGCCCGCAGAGGTCCTGGCCATCACGTCCGCGCAGGTAGATGCCCATCTTCAGCGCATCCAGAGCGAGGTCGGTGTGCAGGGACCGGGAGACTTGCCAGCCGACGATCTCGCGGTTGAACACGTCGGTCACGAACGCGACATAGATCCAGCCGGTGAACGTGTGGACGTAGGTGATGTCCGCGACCCATAGCTGATTCTGCGCGAAGGCCCGGAAGTGCCGGTTGACCAGGTCCTGCGGGCACTGCTGGCGAGGTGCTGAGCGGGTGGTGTTCGGCTCCTTCGCCCGGCGGATCCCGCGCAGGCCGAGATCACGCATCAGCCTCTCGATCGTGCAGCGGGCGACGTGGCCCCGGCCTCGGGTGTCTGCTTCACGGTTGAGAACGATATGCATCTTCCTGGCCCCGAACACGTCGAAGTTCTCGTGATGCACCTGAGCGATCTCCTCTTTCAAGACCTCATCGCGGGCTTCCCGTGCCGAGGGCGGGCGTCGGCCTCGGGCGTAGTAGGTGCTCGGAGCGATCTGCAGTCCTGCCTCTTGCAGGACCCGGCAGATCGGCTCGACTCCGAACTCTTCCTTGTGCTCGTCGATGTATGAGCAGCTCAGCGACAGGGGCGGTCGAGCTCCGCCGCGAAAAAAGCCGAGGCCGATTTCAGGATCGCGTTGGCCCGTCGCAGCTCGCGGACTTCTTTCTCCAGCTCAGCCAGGCGGTTGGCATCGTCGGTGGTCGTGCCCGGGCGATCGCCGGCGTCGATCTGGATTCGACGGACCCAGCCGCGCAGCGTTTCGGGGTTGATGCCGAGCTGCTCACCGACTCGGCGGAAGACTCCTCGCTGCGAGCCGGGTTCGTCTTCCAGGGCATCGAGGACCATGCGAACCGCTCGCTCGCGCAGCTCGTCGGGGTACTTGCGTGGTGCAGGCATGACAGGGAAGTCCTTTCCGTGGCTTCACTGTCTCCATCATCCCCGGGGCGAGACAAGGACACGTGCGGGAGTCGTAGCCGAGTGAGCGTCACCTGGCGCATCAAAAGAACGAGAGGGCGTGGCGGGGGCAGTGGGGAAGGTTTCGAGCATGCCCATCAGCGCGGCCTGCCACCCCTTCGACCCGGCAAACAGACCCTGCAGCACGTCCGTGCGCGAAGGAACCTCCAATTGGGTGAGATCAGCGAGCGCGGCGGGGTCGTCGAGAGGAACGATGGCGGGGGAGGAAGGCGCGGCCGCGACAGTAGCAGCGCCCGTAGCGGTGCTGCTCGTGCCTGTAGTGGCATCGTGGTCTAACACTGTGCTGGTCATTGCTCCCCCCTTCCTTTTTCTCAACCGGGTTTTGATGCGGTTTTCTGTGTGGTGATGCCTCGAGCCTAAAGCGAGGGTGAGACATTTAAACCCGACTCTTTCCTTTCTCGAGACAACTCGAGCCTAAAAGAGGGGTGAGACATTTAAACTCGCCACCCTCACCACGTGAAGGCCCTGGTGAACGCGGTATGTGGAAAACACCCAGCAATCCAGAAAACACCGTGGAAAACCCGAATAATTTGTGGATAAAACAGATTGTGGAGCACAATCCACCGCATACTGAGCCCACCGATCGACAAACGGCCAATCGAAACGAATTCACGAATGTGGATAGGCCCACCAAGAACAACCGAGGCTCGAGGTGTGCCCCAAAGATGGCGAAGCGTCGTGGGGACCTGGAGAGAGGGGGGGAAGGAAGCAACTCGAGCGCGAGTCCACGCGTTGCCCGGCAAGCGTCGGAACTGAATGAGCTACACACGCTCCGCTCGTGACTCGGGATCCGCGGCCCAAAATGAGCGAAAACCTGTTGCAAACCGCGCACTCCTGCGACACTTAAGGCATGGCTACCGTGACTCATTTTTCTGACCAGCAGCGCTTCGTTGCCACGGAAGGTGGCGTGGAAGCGGGGTACCTCGAATACGACCGCGAGAGCGATGGCGCCATTTTCGTCGCCACGCATGTCGTGACCGATCCGGAGTTTCGCGGGCGAGGCATCGCGGGCGAGGTGACCGCCGCCGCGTTCGAACATGCGCGCCGTCACGGCGTGAAGGTTCGCCCCGTGTGCCCCTACGTGCAGGGTTGGCTTGAGAAGAATCCGGAAGCACGCGACCTCGTCGCCGAGTAGCGCTTCACGGTAGGATTCTGGGGCATTCATGCCCCGCCTCGGGGCAGTCACACCGAGACTTGAGGAGGTCGTATGTCGAGCGCCCTTTTGGAACCGGGTCCCGATCAGGGAATGGACCGCCTCCCGCCGCAGGATCTAGGTGCTGAGCAGGGCGTTCTTGGCGGCATGATGCTGTCGAAGGATGCGATCGCCGACGTCGTCGAGAAGCTCCGCAGCAACGACTTTTACCGCCCCGCGCACGAACTCATTTACGAGGCAATCATCGACCTCTACGGGCGCGGGGAGCCGGCCGACTTCGTGACAGTCGCCGATGCGCTGCGTGAGAAGGGCAACCTCGAGAAGGTCGGCGGAGCCCCGTACCTCGCCGATTTGATCGATGCGGTTCCGACGGCCGCCAACGCGGGGTTCTATGCCGAGATCGTCGCGGAGCGGGCCACGCTCCGTAGGCTCGTCGAGGCTGGCACGCGCATCGTGCAGCTTGGTTTCGCCGCGGATGGCGGCGAGGTTGATGCCGCCGTCAACGAAGCGCAGGCGCAGGTGTACTCGGTCACGGACCGCACGAAGTCCGAGGACTACGTGAAGCTTTCCGAAGTGATTGAGCCGACGATGGACTTCATCGAGATGCTCCAGTCCAGAGGCGGGCAGGTCAACGGCGTGCCCACGGGATTCGCGGAGTTCGATGAGCTGACCCAGGGCCTGCACCCTGGGCAGATGATCATCTTCGCGGGGCGCCCTGCGATGGGTAAGACGACTCTCGGCATGGACGTGATGAGGAGCGCCGCGATCCACAACGGGATGGCGTCGGCCATTTTCTCCCTCGAAATGGACCGCCAAGAGATCATGATGCGCATCATGGCTGCCGAAGCGCAGGTGCCGATGAGCCGCCTTCGCGACGGCACGGTGGACGATCAGGACTGGGAGCGCCTTGCGCGCGCCACGACTCGCTTCATGGATGCGCCGCTGTATATCGATGATTCGGCGAACATGACCCTCATGGAGATTCGCGCGAAGTGCCGCCGCCTCAAACAGAAGGCGGATCTCAAACTGGTCGTGATCGACTACCTGCAGCTCATGAGCTCCGGCAAGCGCGTCGAGTCGCGCCAGCAGGAGGTTTCGGAATTCTCGCGTGCGCTCAAGCTCCTCGCGAAGGAGATCGAGGTTCCCGTGATCGCGATTTCGCAGCTCAACCGCGGAAACGAACAGCGCACCGACAAAAAGCCCATGATGAGTGACCTTCGCGAATCCGGCTCGATCGAGCAGGACGCGGACCTCATCGTGCTCATCCACCGCGAGGACTACTACGAGAAGGAATCGGCTCGCGCGGGCGAGGCGGACCTCATCGTCGCGAAGCACCGCAACGGCGCAACGAAGACCATCCCCGTGGCGTTCGAGGGGCATTATTCGCGTTTCAAGGACATGGCGCAGTAGCGAGCCATGTCGATACTGATGGACGAACTCGGAGGTGAGGACGTGTCGCTGAGCGGGAATGAGCTGGCGGGCGCTGAGCCTGCGCCGCTTCGCCGATCTTTGCCTGCGACAATCGCGGAACCGCTCGCCCGATTCGTGTCCCCCCTGACGCCCGTGGATGCACTGCGCAACCTCGTGTACGTGAGCGCGGCCGAGGCTGATGGTGAGCGGCTGTGCCGCGTGGATGCGGTGCTCGACATTCGTGGCGTGTGGGTCGCCCATCGAGGCATACCCGCCCCACTCGCCTCGGTGCAGGGACTTGAGGAACACCTCGCACCCGCGTGGGAGTACGCGCTCGAAGCGGCTCGCGAGGCCCAATACCCGGCGGTCACGGGAGTCGAGCTTCAATGCGATCGCACTGGCGAGGTTCTCGCGCGGATTTTTGCCAGCGCCGCGCGCCCACCCGCGGATTCGGGTGCGGATTTTCACGTGTGGCATCTCGCGCCCGAGCTCGATGAACTCCTCGAGCGCGTGAAGCCTGAGTCGTGGTGGGAACGCCGACTCGAGGATCTCCAGACCCTCATCGGGCGTGCCCGCACGCGTGGGCAGGGTGGCCTATGAACGCCTGCGGCAAGCGTTTCGTGCGGATCGACCTGGTCGAGCGCTCAGGCACGGGCGAGGTCTGGCGTGCGTGGGACTGCGAGCGCGAGGATCAGTGTGCGCTCAAGATTCTGGGTGACGGGCAGTTGGTCTCGGCGAGGCGGATACTCGAAGATTCCGACGGCGCCTTCGCCCACCCGCATCTTCTTTCCCCGTATGCGATGGACGAGTCCGAGGCGGTCGTGGCAATGCCGCTCGTGTCAGGTGGCACCCTCGCGGAGGTCGTAAGCCTTCGTGGCACACTCGGGGAATCAGCAGCTCTTGCAGTTCTCACGCAAATGCTCGAGGCTCTCGCCACGATGCATGAGGCAGGCTGGGTGCACCGCCGCGTGGGTGCCGACACGATCATGTTCCGCGAGGATCGCCCGCCCGTGTTTAGCGTTCTCGCAGGCATGAGCGCTGCGATCCCCGCCCACGAAGCCGCGGAGTTTCCCGTTCTCGACGCCGCGACCGTGGAGAACTTCCGCGCGCCCGAGGTTGTTTTGGGAAGCGTCGATACGGCCGCGAGTGATGTCTACGCCCTCGCCGCGTCGATCCTGTTCGCGCTCGTCGGTCCTTCCGCGCTCAACGACACCACGGTTCCCGCACATCTTTCCCCCGCGCTTGCGCGCACGCTTTCCGCCATGCTCGCCGAGAGCTCCGACGAGCGCCCAAGCGCTCGTGAAGCGCTCACGCAGCTCCCGAGCGTAGAACCCGGCGCCCCGGTTCTCCTTTCCGACGGTTCCCCGCTAGAAATTGTGGACCTCATGCCGGATATTCCGGAGGATTTCGATCCGTACGAGGGGGAACCGCCCACCGTTGAGCCCGTGCCGTCGCCCGTGCCGCAGCGGCCCCCAAGCGCCGCGATTATCGAAGAAGTGGATGACGTCGAGGCGCCGTTCGATCCGCCCGAACGACGGATGCCCCCCGCGGTTTCACTCGTGCCGTCGAGCCCGGATGAGCACGACGTCGATATTCGCACCGGAAAGCGCGGGCTGGGTGAGCGTGCGCGCAGCTATGACCGGATGACTCTCGTGGGGTGGGCCGCGATCATCGCGGGCATGACGATCGCGATCGGCGCCGGCGCCTTCGCCTCGCTCACGCTCATTGGCTTCCTGTAAAGCGCGGCGGAGCTAACCGCCGAGGACGTCGCGCCACGGCTCCACGACAGCGGGATGAGGCCCTAAGGCCCGCACGCGCGAGACAATCTGCATAAAATCCTCGCGAGCCGTGAGGGGGCCCGCCACGAGAATCGAGTTGCCCGTCGCACGGGAGTGCGCGACGTGAGCATCGGTGAGAATCCACGGCTCGGGGTAGCCTCGCTCGGCACACGCGGCGTGAAGCTCTCGCGCCTGCGCGTCGAGGAAGCGTTGGGGCTCGTCGTCGCCGATGTTGACGAGGAGCACTCCCGGATCCTCAGCTTCCGCGTCGAGCACGTCGAGCGCCGCGCCGTAAAAGTCAGCAGTTGCGAGGTGAGGCGCGGTCTCCTTCCCACTGAACACATCGAGGACGGCGGCGTGGAACCGTCGGACCTCGCCGCTCGAGGCGGAGGCGGGGCCCGCGTGCTCCTGCGAGAGTGCGCGCACTTGTGCGAGGGCATCGCCCACGCGGTGCTCGAGGCGTGTGCCCGCTGGAAGAGGCAGGTTCTCGAGCACGAACGTGACGAGGCGGGGTTCGATGTCGACCGCGAGCTGCATGCTTCCCGGGCGCGTGGCCTGCACGTATCGCGCGAGTGTGAGCGCGCCTGCGCCGAGGTGAAGAATGGTGATCGGCGCGCCCGCCTCGAATCCTTCGTCGAGAACGTTCGCGATGCGCCTCAAGTACTCGTAGCGGATCTCTCTTGGATCGGCGGGATTGACGTGAGACTGCTCGTGCCCGCCGATCGTGAGGATCGTGCCGCCCCAGTCGAGGTCGTCGACCAGGGCGGCATCGAGGTCGCTCACCTCGAGGTGGATGTGCGGCATTGCGCTTAGATTCCGATGGGTGCGGCGCCCGAGGCCTCACCCTTGTCCTTCGACTCGCCCTTGATGTTGAGCGCCTGGATCTGGGAGTTCTTGCGCGGATCCATGAGCAGGTCGATGAGGACCTTCCCGCTTTCACCCTCGAACGTGCACACCGCTTGGAACGGTGAAAGCACCTTCAGGCTCGCAGCCTTCTCGAGCGTGAGGTCGGCTCGGTCGAGGCCGGCGATCCGCAGGGCCGCGTCACGCAGACGCACGCGTTCGGCGCGCGAGACGTCCTGATCCATGTTGGTCGCAAACAGCGCGAGAAGCGGGTCGCTTTCCTCGCTCACGCCCTGCTCGGCGCGGTTCGCGAGCACGGTGCGCGCCGAGCCGCTCGGCACGAGGGCCGTCGGCTGGCCTTCGAGCTCGACCTTGCGCAGCCACGCGAGAGCCTTCTCGAGGGCGTCGCGCGTGGTGGGCGCGAGTTCACGCTTCGGAGCGTCGACGAGTTCGGCCTGGTGGGTGCGGATCGCCTCGAGCGCATCGAGGGAGCAGGGGATCGCGGGCGCGTACTTGGAGTTCGCGAGGGCGATCACGGTCAGGCCCGTGCCGCGCAGCCACACCATGTATGAGCCGTAGCCCGGATACCCACCGGAGTGGGAGATGACATCGCCGAGCTTCGGGAATTTCTCGACGACGAGGCCGTAGCCGTAGCCGCGAACGCGACCGAAACCGTTTCCATCCTCGAGAACCGGCCACTCTTGGATGCGGTGAATCTCCTGCATTTCGCGGCGCGAAGCCGGCGAGAGCATCGCGCGCGAGTCGTCGCTGATGCCGTCGGCGCCATGAACGCCCACCTCGGCGAGGAACGCCGTCCACTTTGCGACGTCGGCGACGGTCGAGAAGAGCCCCGCCATCGCGCCGAAGGCGCCGGGAGTGTCGAAATCGACCTCTTCAAAGCGCTTCGCGCCCTCGCCATCGCCCACGCGGTGACCCGTGAGCACGCGCGAGCGCTGGTCATCGGTCATCTCCGCGAGCGAGAACACCGTGTCCTTCATTCCGAGCGGATCGATAAAACGACGGCGAATCTCGTCGCGGAAGCTCACGCCCGTGACCTCGTCGATCACGCGTCCAAGGAGCACGAAGCCCGTGTTCGAATACTCGAATCCGCAGCCGGGTTCGGCGATGAGCGAGAGACCGCCGGCGATGTATTCATCGAACTCGTCGGTGCTCATCGACTCCTGCCGGTCACCCCACGGGTTATCCGTCACGAAGCCCGCGGACATCGTGAGGGCGTGACGAAGCGTGAGGGCGGGGGAATCCTCGCTCAACGATCCGATCTGCGCGGCGGCAGGAACGTAGGTCGCGATCGGGTCATCGAGGCGCAGCTTGCCCTCGTCACGAAGCGCGAGAATCGTCGCGGCCGTGAACGACTTCGTCATCGACGCAATGCGCGAGATTGAATCGACGCGAGGCGTGAAGGCACCCTCGGCACTTTCGCCGCCCGCGAGCGCGCTTGAGCCCGCACCACCCGAGGCGAGCACCTCACCGCCCGACGCAATGCCCCACGCGACGCCCGCCATGCGGTGCTCCGCGACAGCCTTGTCAAAAATCGCCGCGACGGCGTCAATCGTCTCCTGTGTCAGCTCGTGAGCCATCGCCCTGGCCCCGTCCTTTCGTCTCGGTATGCGGCACGTCGCCGCCTCTTTGTGCTTCAGCGTAGAACGCCGCCACGAGAGCCGCGGCCTCTTCGCTCATTGCTCTCACCAGTATCTCGGACTCGAGCCGCGCGGGATCAAAACGGGTGCGGGTCTCCACGTGGGGATCTGGTCCGACGGTTGCCGGGGGAGCGTCGGACGCCGCTTTCGTGAGGTGAAGCTTCTCCACGTCCAACCCCAAAAGCGCAAGGTAATCCGCCGGTGCCCGGTCGATGTGCTCGGTGAAGGCGACGGCGAGCGCCCACACGTGTTCACACACGTCGGGCCAGCGCAGGCACGTGCAGCCGAAGGAGAGGGGGAGTTCGGCGCTTGGGAGGAGGGAGAGGCCCTCGCGATCGAGGGTGCGTTCGTCGGCGTTGTCGTACGTTCCCGCGAGGACGGCGAGGATCTCGTGCGGGTCGCGCTTGGCGCGCGCGGCGAGGGCGTCGATGTCGTGAGGCAGGCGCGGCCCGAAGTCGAGCTGCGGATGGGTGAGCGTCCCGTCGATCGCGGTGGAGACCTCTGCCTTGACGTGCCCGGGCGTCACGTCGAGCCATTGGACGGCGCCCGCGCGCGCGAGCCGCTTGCCAGCCGCGAGCCGTGTGCGGCCGAGCTGGACCTCCGCGCGTGCGAGAAACTCGGTCGCGAGGAAGCTTTCGCCGATCGCGCCGCGTTTCGAGGTCATCTCGATGCTCATGAGTGCCTGTCCTTCCGCGCGTCGCCGAGCGCGACGATCTCGGCGAGTTTCTCATTGCTGAGTTCCGTGAGCCAGCCTTCGCCGGAGCGGACGGTGTGCTCTGCGAGCTCGAGCTTGGTGCGCAGCACATCGTCGATCTTCTCCTCGATCGTTCCGATCGAGATGAGCTTGTGGACGGAAACATCCCGGGTTTGACCGATGCGGAAGGCGCGGTCGGTGGCCTGGTTTTCGACGGCCGGATTCCACCAACGATCCAGGTGGATCACGTGGTTCGCAGCGGTGAGGGTGATGCCGGTGCCGCCTGCGCGGAGCGAAAGGAGCATCGCTCCCGGGGTGCCGGGGGAGTTTTGGAACTCGCGTACCATCTCGTCGCGCTCGGCCTTCGAGATGCCGCCGTGGAGGAACGGCACGCGGATCCCGAACGTGGCCTCCCAATGCCGGAGCATCGTCGGAGCAAACGCCGTGAACTGCGTAAAAATGAGGGCCTTCTCGCCGCTCGCGACGACAGATTCGAGGATCGTGTCGAGCCGTTCAAGCTTGCCGCTTCTGTGCTCGCCAGCGGCATCCAGCAAGGGAGAGCCGTCGCCGAGGAAGTGCGCCGGATGCCCGAGGACCTGTTTCATTTTCATGATCGTGGTGCTCACGATCGTGCGGCGCCGGCGGTCGCGGGCGAGGGGGTCAGAAACTTTTGCGAGCTGCTCGAGCTCTTTCGTCATGTCCTCGACGAGCGCCTTGTAGAGCCCGGCCTGCTCCTCGGTGATGTTGACGAGCTCGCGCTCTTCGCGCTTGTCGGGAAGATCCGAAATGATGCTGCGATCCGTTTTGACGCGCCGCAGGATGAAGGGGCGCGTCAACAGGCTCAAGCGCTCCTGCACGGCCTGGTTGCCTTCGTTGATCGGCTTGACGAACCTCTCCCTAAACGCGGCCTCGCTCGGCAGCAAACCCGGCGTGGTGATCGAGAGGATCGAGTGGAGATCCGTGAGGTCGTTCTCGACGGGCGTGCCCGTGAGAGCAAGGCGCCGCCCCTCGGGAAGGGCCTTGACGGCCTGCGTGACGCCGGTGTCGTGATTCTTGACGTGTTGCGCTTCGTCGAGGATCACGCGGTGGAACTTTGCGGAGGCGAGGTCATCGAAGTCGCGTGCGACGAGCGCGTAGGTCGTGAGCGTGAGGTGGGAAGCGCGAGCGCGCTCGCGGAACGCCTCGCCGTGGAGTCGATCGGGGCCGTGGTGAATGTGGACGTCGAGGCTGGGGAGCCAGCGCTCGGCCTCGCGCTGCCAGCTACCGAGGACGGACATGGGGCACACGAGAAGCGTGGGGCCGATCTGGGGGAGCTTCTCGCGTTCGCGCGCGAGGAACGCGAGGACCTGCATCGTTTTGCCGAGGCCCATGTCGTCGGCGAGGATCCCACCCACGCCGCGAGAATCGAGGAACGTGAGCCAATCGAGGCCGCGCTTTTGATAGGGGCGAAGCGTCGCCTTGAGCGTGCGCGGGGCGGGAAGCGCGGGAACGGAAACCTTATCGGTGCCAAACAGCAGCTCGTCGCCGTTGTTCGTCGCCGCTTCGACGTTCAGGTCAAGATTCTCGAGACCACTCTCGGTAAGAAGGCCGCGGAACTGCACGTCGGTGAGCACTTCACGCGCCCCCTCGCGCGGGTTCGCCGCCGCCACCCGTCGGGCGCCCTGGAGGAATGCCGTCGCCGCGCGCAGCGTCGAGGAATCGAGGCGCACCCACTGCCCGCGGATGTTCACGAGCTCGCGCTGCTCTTCGAGGAGTTCCTCGAGCTCGTCGGGGCTCAGCATCGATTCGCCAACCGCGACGCCAAACTCGAACGACGCCATGGCACCCGAGAGACCCACCGACTTTGTGGGGCGGTTCTCGGGGTCTTCCTGCGGCGTTGCCACCGTCGCGACCACGCTCACGCGCTGCTTCGTCCATTCACGCGGAAGCATGACCACGATGCCCTCGGTTTCGAGCACGGCCGCGTCATCGGTGAGGAAGCGCGAAAGCTCCTTCGTGGAAAGGTTCCACGTGAGCCCTCCCGGCTCGGCGTGGATCGCCGCAAGCGTCGGAGAAAGACGGCGCACGTGGGAGGCGTGTTCGAGCGCACCCACGCTCGTGAGGTCGCCCGCGTTCACGAGCTCCCCGAGCAGGTGCACGCGGCCCGACGTTTCCGCGAGGCACACCTCGACCTGCCAGCGGTCGGCACTGGAGTACACACGGAGTCCGACGGCTGCCGAGCCGGCGTCGTACCCCTTTTGTTCCGCCTCGCGCACGCGCACCGTGAGGCGTGGCTGCCTCTCGCTCAAGAGAACTCCGGCGAGCGCCGAATCCACGAAGGAATCGAGGGTTTTACGCACGCGGCGGTCGCTGACGGTGTCGAGGGCGAGGAGCGTGTCGCTAGTGTCGAGGGCATCGAGGAGCGCCGCCCCCAGGGGGTCGAGGCCCGCGAGTTCTTCGGCGCCCGGGAGCTTTCCCGCCCGTTCATGTTCCGTGCGCAAGCGTGTGAAGGCCACGCGCGCGTGGGCGTCGACGAGGTGTTCGAGCGCGGGATGAACGGGGGAAGTACCCACTGCGAGCCCCGGGGCGAGGCGCCAGCGCACTCGCGAGGTGTCGTGGGCGCTCTCGGGCCCGGGAACGACGTCACGCCGGTCGACGATCGCTCTCGCATGCGAGTCGAGGTTGAGGATCGCGAGGGTTTCGGGCGCGAGGAGGATTCCCTCGCCGAGGTCGAGCGGGCGCCCGGCCTCGGCGAGTTCACCGATGAGGCGGTTGATGCCCTCCTTGCTCGTATCTCTCGGCGTTGCCGACGTGCGTGCGAGGTGAGCGATGCGTGTGCGCAGCGCCGTGGTGAGCTCAGCGAGGTGCGCACTTTCAAGCGCGAGCGTGCGCACGCGCGTGCGGCGGCCAAGGAGCTCGACCTCGATCACGTGACGCATGGGCCGCGCGAGCCACGCCCCGATCGGAGCAAGTGGCGCGGGTCGAGTGCCCTCGGGAGAAAGCGCCGTGAGTGCAGGTTCGAGAGCGTCGAGCGTATGCGCGCGGCGCTCGGAGTCGGTCGCGTGGGCCCACAGGCTCACGCCGAGCGAGGCATCAGCGTGAAGGTGGAGCGTGCACGAACGATACGCGAGAGCGGGCCTCGGCTGCGTCTCGTGAGTGCCCGTGGTGCTCAGAGGCCGTCGGCGACCGTCGCGGTTGCGCTCATCCACGCCTCGCGCGTCTCCTTCGAGAGCTTGGCCCATTCGAGGCTTCCGCCATCCACGAAGTGCGGCTCGAACGGAACTTCGAGCACGGCGCGCGTGTGCGCACCGAAGTGATGCAGCAGGCGCTTGCGTAGCACGCGGTCGATCTTGCCGCGCGAGGAGTGCGACAGGATCGTCACGGCGTTCTCGACCTGTTTCTTGTGGCCCGTCATGCGCAGCTCATCGATCATCCACGCCGCGGCGTTGAAGGTGTCCTCGCGAACGGTCGAGACGATCACGAGCTGATCGGCGCCCTCGACAGCGGCGAGCCAATTCGAGGCGCGCACGTTATTGCCGGTGTCCACGACCTTGATGCGGTAGAAGCGCGAAAGCGTGTCGTTGAGGCGATTGAAAGCATCGCCGTCGATCGACGCGGCCGAGCCCGGATCCTCATCGGAAGCAAGAATGTCGAAGTTCATGTCGCCTTGCGGGCGCACGTATTTATCGAGGTCAGCCACGCGCGCATCCGGGCCCGCGAAGTGATCGAGGTTGTGGAGAAGGTCGAGGGCCGTGAGGTGGTGCTCGCTCGGGATTCCGCGCCAGCCGAGGGTGCCTCGCGTTTCGTTGTTGTCCCATGCGAGCACGCTTCCCCCGCGGAACATGCCGAGGGTCGCGGCGAGCATGAGCACGCTCGTGGTTTTGTGGGCGCCGCCCTTGAGGTTCACGACCGCGATGTTCTTCGGTGCGTCAAGCCGCTTGCGGATCCGCTCAATCTGATCGAGTTCGAGGCGCTCGGCGCGGCCGGGCCCGGGCTTAATGAGACCGAAGGTGGCCTGGCGGATGAACTTGTTGAAGCCTCGTGTGGCGACCGGCTTGCGGTGCGCGTCGTTGCCTGCACGTAGGTCATCGAGGGTAGGGAGGTTGTCGTCCTGCGGGAGCTCGCGTTTCGGTGCCACAACCGGCTCGTGCGGCTTCGCGGGAGTGGAGGGTTTAAGTACATCGCCTTCCGCATGATGCTTCGCTTCGAGCGGCGCGGGAGACGACGTGGAATCAGCAGCGGGGCGTTCCTCCGCAGCGGCAAGGCGCTTCTGGAGATCGGCGAGAGCCGCGGCGGAGGCAGCGCTCGCCGAACTGGGGGAGGACGCGCTTGCCTGGCGTGGGGCATTCGCGGGAGCGGGGGTCGTGGCACTCAGTGCCGAATGACGCCCTCGCTTTTGACCTGCGGCGGCAGGCATCGCGGCGCTCGAGGCATACAGCGGGCGTGAGTCCGCCTCACGCGGCTGGATCCGGCCGTTGGGTTCCACGCGAAGATTGTGGGTTGCCGGGCCATCAAAAATGACGACATCGATCGGGCCGTCCTGCTTACGAGCTTCTGCGACGAAGGCGTGCTTGATGGCGGTGCGCACCTCGTTCCTGCTCTCGCCTTCGATGCGTTCGGCGCGGTCGGCGAACTGAATCGTGGCGTCCTTCGCCGAAACGATGCGTGCGTGAGCAATCATGAAGGTCCTCGCTGCGAATGTGTGGATGCTGGTGAAAGGCGCCTGCGCGCCCTGACCTCCCATCGTAACGGCCCCACCTTAAACGAGGGGAGGCGAGGTGAATCACTCGTGGAGAACCCGCCGCCGTGAGGCGTCGATCTGAGTTCACTTTTACCCCAATGTGTTTTAGAATTGGAGTACCGGCGTTGCCCGCTCCGCGGCATTCCGGCGTCGCATGAGCGGCATAAGCACGGCACGTGTGCCGGAACATAGCCGCCGCACAGCGCTCACCCCCTTGCGCGTGCGGCCTGGCGATCGGCAGTTCCCCCGAACCCGATCGCCGCTCCGCAGGGACCTCCCCCCTTCGTCCCGCGGAGCCAGCGAACGGACCGTGAGCCCCATCTGTGCGCGCTCCGGTCCGTTCGTCTGTTAATCTCGGTGCTTGCGCAGGCTCTCTACTTCGTTCCCAAAAGCGCGACATCGCTTCCAAGCTCGAGCCTGTAGCCCGATCCGCGCACCGTCGAAATCAGCTTCCGGTAGCGCCCCAGCTTGTTGCGCACGCGGCGAATATGCACGTCAACGGTGCGTTCGCCGGCATCGCTGCCCGCCGAGTTCCACACCTCGCTCATGAGTTCTTCGCGCGAAACGATGCAGCGCGCTTTGCGGGCAAGATACGCCAATAGCTCGAATTCGCGATGGGTGAGATCCACGTCCTCACCGTCGATCCGTACGCGGCGCCCAAAGAGGTCGATCACGAGTGACGGCTGTGCGAGGCTAGCCCCCCGGCGCCCGGGAAGCGATGGGCTCGCGGGGCTGAGCGCGCTCGCCGCCCCCGGAGCACTGACCGGACTCACCGAGCGTGACTGAAGCAGACGCAAACGCGCAGCTTCGGCATCGCGCCTCGCGGGTGCGTTCGGTGACACGACTCCGGCTTTGCGCGGGCGCAGCGCTTGCGGTTTGCCTGCGGGGCGCGGCGGGATCGAAGCGGTCGCGCTCTGGCCGGGCACGGCGGTAAAACGGGCGGGGCGGGGTCCGGGTTCCGACGCCACCTGCACGTGCGCGGTTCCACCTTTGGCGGTGGCGAGCGAGTGGGCGTGGGCACGCAGCGAATCCGCGAGAAGCGTGACCTCACGCGGATGGCTCGTAGCGGGAAGCTCAACGGTGAGCGTCACGCTCACCGTTCGGGTCGAAGCGGAAGCGAGGGGGCGATCAAAAGCAACGGTCATGGCGATTCTCCAGGATGCGGCGCCGCGTGGCGCGAAAAGAATGAGGAATCCGGGATCTCGCGGGGGAGTGAAGTGAACTCGCGTGCGAGGCGTGCTCCCGGTGGGCACCTGGAGCCCACGCCCAGTGGCCGGCTCCTGTCAGCCGGCTTTTTGCAGTGCGCTTAGAGGCGCGGCTGACCCTGCATCATGGACATCGCCATGTCCATCATCATGCCGCGCATCATGAAACGGGAGACCGAAGCGGTCCCCTCGTTGATGTTCGATGCGGCATGGAATGTCATGCCACAAGTGTGAAACATGAATGACGCCGGCGCAAGTGGGCGTTCACATACTGAAACATTTGGGGGGAATCAGCTCGTGGGGAACGCGCGCCGCGCCGGCGCCGTGCACAAGAGAAGAGTGGAGCTTAGTCGACGACTCCGAAGAGGCGATCGCCCGCATCGCCGAGGCCCGGAACGATGTAGTTCTTTTCGTTGAGCTTCTCGTCGATCGCCGCGGTCACCACCGTAATGTTGGCGTTCTTATCGAGCTTCTGCTCCATCGTTGCGATGCCCTCGGGGGCCGACAGGAGGGTGACGCACGTGATGTCGCGGGCACCCTTTTCGAGCAAGTAGTTCACGGAGGCGATGAGGGTGTGGCCCGTGGCGAGCATCGGATCCACCACGAAGCACTGGCGGCCCGTGAGGTCATCGGGGAGGCGGTTGGCGTAAGTCGTCACCTCGAGGGTTTCGTCATTGCGCACCATGCCGAGAAAACCCACCTCGGCCGTGGGAAGCAAGCGAGTGATGCCATCGAGCATGCCGAGGCCCGCGCGGAGAATCGGCACAACCATGGGCTTTGGATCCGTGAGTTTACGGCCAACCGTCGTCGCGACAGGGGTCTCGACCTCCGCGGGAGCAACGGCGACATTGCGAGTCGCCTCGTACGCGAGGAGAGTGACGAGCTCATCGGCGAGCTGGCGGAAAACGGAACTCGGAGTGTTCTTATCGCGAAGGACGGTGAGCTTATGGGCAACGAGCGGGTGGTCAATGTTCAATACGCGCATGAGGCCAGCCTATTACGATGAAAGCCGATCCGGCGCGGCCACAGGGCCCAAACATGAAAGCGAGGCGCGCGTGACACACTCGGTTCTCGAATTGGACCAGCTCATGCAGCCCGCGATCGACGAAGCGCGCACCGCCTCAACGCCACCACGCCGCGACATTCCCATCGGTGCCGCCGTGTACGACGAAGAGGGAAGGCTCCTCGCGAGCGCCGGCAACCGTCGGGAAGCGGATGAAGACCCCACCGCCCACGCCGAAATCCTTGCCCTTCGCGAAGCGGCCCGCGTGCGCGGGCGCTGGAACCTGAGCGGCTGTACCCTCGCCGTGACCCTCGAGCCCTGCACGATGTGCGCGGGTGCGATTGTGCTTGCCCGCATCAAGCACCTTGTCGTGGGCGCGATGGATCCCAAAGCGGGAGCGGCCGGGTCGCTCTACGACCTCGTTCGTGAAGAGAGGCTCAATCACCGAGTGGAACTCACCACGGGCGTGAGAGCCGAAGAATGCGGCGATATGCTCCGCGATTTTTTTCGCGCCTTACGTGAACGACGCAAGGGGCTACGCGAAGGGTAAAAAGTCCCGTACGATGATGCCCGTGACACACGCGTAAAAAGAGGACGAGCGCGTGCGCCGACGAGCAAGGGATTGACATGTCAGAAAACCCCCCGCAGCAGAATGTGCCTCAAGGCGACGGCCAGGGCACTCCCTCGAATGTTCCGCCTTCGGCGCCCTCGGCCCCGGCGGCACCGAACGCCCAGCAGGCGTCGGAAGCTGTGCCATCCGCCCCCCAGTACCAGGCACCTCAGTACCCGCAGAGCCAGCCGAGCGCGCCGCAGTACCCGCAGGGTCAGCCGAGCGCGCCGCAGCAGTACCCGCAGGGTCAGCCGAGCGCGCCGCAGCAGTACCCGCAGGGGCAGCCGAGCGCGCCTCAGGGCTACCCACAGTTCCAGCCGCACCAGGGGCAATTCCAGACGGGTCAGCAGAACCCGCAGAATCACCAGGGCCAACAGGGCCAACAGGGCCAACAGGGCGCCGATTTTGGCAAGCAGCTTGGCCAGGCCGCGTCATTCATCGGTAATCCGCTGCCTACGCTGGGCGCTGCCTTCGCCTCGTACGTCACCGGCCTCATCGTGGCCGCGATCGTGGTGGGCCTGCCCATTCTCGGGTCGATGGTTCTCGACATGCCGAGCATCGTTCCCGACCCGAAGACCGGCCTCGCCTCCGCCGCCGGCGGCCAAGTGGATCCGGACACCCCCGAGTTCCTCTACATTCTCGGCGCTCCCTTCCAGGTCGTGTCGATGGCTTTCCTTGGCTCGTACACGAATAGCTCGACCGTCAAAGGGAACTTCGCCGGTCAGGACGACGCGACCCTCACCGCCTACTCACACCTCGGACTCGTGCCATTCCTGGTTCTCGCTGCCGTGCTCGTCGGCGCTTTCTTCGCGTCGCGCTTCGTTGCCAAACGTAGGCCGAACGAAGGCGCTGTCGCGATCTGGGTTCAAGCCGTGATGGCGAGCTTTGCCGTTGCGCTCGTGTCGACCCTTCTCACGTGGGCTCTTGCCGTGCGGGCGAGCGACAAGACGGATGCCTACGGCATAAAGTATGAGTCGCACTTGAGTCTTCACGCAGCCGGGGTCCTTCCGTTCCTCGGCATCCTCGTGCTCCTCACTCTCGCGCTTGTGGCTGGCCGCTACAGCGTGCGCGCCCTGCCGAAGAAGTGGCCGCTTGTGAGTGAATACTTCGATGCAGCGAAGCTTGTGCTTCTGTACGCCGTGACGGCAGCGATCGTGGGGTCGCTGAGCAGCGTGCTTGTTGTGCTCATCACCGCCATCAACGACGGGCACTTCGGCGACACGCTCAAGTCGCTCGTCATGCTCGTCCTTACGCTTCCAGCCACACTCTTGACGGTACTTTTCACCCACTTCGGCCTCGTGACTTTCTCGCCCGTGAACTACGCCGCGGGCAACGGTCAATACGCCGGCCTCTTGCTCAACCATGAAGACGACATGGTTTCCGTGTTTACCCTCCCGCACTGGTGGATGATCCTTCCGGCGATCCCGTTCGCGTTTGTGCTCATGTTCGTCTTTGCGGGAGTATGGGCGAAGTCCCGCCGCCGAGTGCAGGGCAACATGCTTGCCACCGTGACCTCATGGGCTGCGCTCCCCGCCGTGTTCTTCGTGCTGAGCGTCATCGGCATCATTTTTGCGACGATCAACACGAGCTACGGCGCAAGCGGCGCAAAAGAGGTGTTGGAGGCCGCCGGCCTCGCGAACTTTGAGGGCGATGCGCACGCGGGTGTAAGCCTCGCGACGCCGTTCATCGCCGCGATCGTGGGCATCCTGATCGAGGTCATCTCTCGCTTCATCGCCCCGTTCTGCACGGCGTTCGTGCCCGGCATCATCGGCGGCTTTGTGCACAAGCAGCACGGTGCGAACGAGGAGTATCCCGCAACCGAGGTGAAGCAGAAAAAGGTGGACTTCGCTGCCCTCGCGGCGAACGTGCAGAACCAGGCGCAGAACTTCGGGCAGCAGGCCCCGCAGGGTCAGCAGGGGCAGCCGAGTGCTCCGCAGCAGAATCAGGCACCGCAGTACGGCCAGCAGCCGAGCGGGCAGGGTTACCCGCAGAGCCAGCCGAGTGCTCCTCAGCAGGGTTACCCGCAGGGCCAGCCGAGTGCTCCTCAGCAGGGTTATTCGCAGGGCCAGCCGAGCGCTCCGCAGTACGGTCAGCAGCTGAACCAGCAGCAAGGGGCGCCCCAGCAGGGCTACCCGCAGGGTCAGCCGAGCGCCCCTCAGGCGCCCGGATTCACCCCCGAACAGGCCTACGGCTACGGGCAGGGCAACCAGCAGAACGAGCAGCAGCCGCCCCAGAATCAGTAGGCGTCTGCGTGCTCCGGCCAAGGCCGGCGCGTGTGAACTGTGTGTCCTTTCATGAACTGACATCTGCCATCGCGCCGCGTTTCACGGATACTGGAGCGCGTGATCACACTTGACGGACTCACCAAAGTTTTCCCCGGCACCGGCGGTGCCGAGGTTCGCGCCCTCGACGGCATCTCCTTGAATGTCGCCGACGGCGAGATCCACGGCATCGTCGGCCGCTCCGGCGCCGGTAAATCAACGCTCATTCGCTGCCTCACGGGCCTCGAAAAGCCCACGAGCGGCACCGTGCGGATCGGCGACACCGATATCGCTGCCCTCAACGGTCCTCAATTGCGCGCCGCGCGACGGAAGATCGGCATGGTTTTCCAGCACGCAAACCTGCTCGATTCCCGCACTGCCGCACGCAATATCGCGCATCCGCTCGAGATCGCCGGCTGGTCCCGCGGAAAAATTCGCGAGCGCGTCGCGGAACTCGTGACACTCGTGGGTCTCGAAGGTCGCGAAAACAACTACCCGGCGCAGCTCTCCGGCGGGCAGATCCAACGCGTCGGTATCGCACGCGGCCTCGCGGCCCGCCCCCAGGTGCTTTTGTGCGATGAGCCCACGAGCGCGCTCGATCCCGGGACGACGCGCCAGATCCTGTCCCTCATCAAGAACCTCAACCGCCGCCTCGGCATTACGGTTCTTCTCATCACCCACGAGATGAGCGCCGTGCGCGAAATCTGCGATCACGTGACACTCCTCGACGCCGGAAAAGTTGTGCAGACCGGAACGCTTCTCGACGTCGCTTCCGACCCGTTCGGTCGCCTCGCAAAAGAACTCATTCCGCTGCCGCCCGCCCCCACCGGGGTCGATGCGAAGATCGTGAACCTCGATTACGGCAAATCACCAGCGGTCAAGAACGTGAATGACATCGTGCGCTTCACCGAGAAGCACGATGCGCTCGCGGAAGTCGTCGCCGCCTCGATTGAAACGATCCAGGGCCAGCAAATCGGCCGCGTGCAACTCGCGCTCCGCAACGCCGACAACAGCCCCATTAGTGCGCCGGGCTTCGCCAAATTCGTGCAGGACTGCGCCGATAACAACATCGTCGCCGTGGAGGTGCAGCCATGACCCAGTGGATTCAGGACTTTTTCTCCGACCCGATCTTCACCTCCACGAGCACGAATAACTCGCTGTGGATCAACACGGGCCTCACGATCTACATGGTTGCGTGGACCATGGTGCTGAGCATCGTCATCGGCATCCCCCTCGGGATCGGCCTTTTCGAACTCTCGAGGGCCCGCAACCGCGCTGCGCGCATCGCCTACCAGGTGCTCGGCTTCATCGTGAACGTGCTGCGCAGCTTCCCCTTCGTCATCCTCATCATCGCTCTCCTGCCACTCGCGAAAGCGATCGTCGGGCGAGGAACGGGACCAAACGCCGCCATCATCTCCCTCACGATCGCCGCCGTTCCCTTCCTTGCCCGTCTCGTGGAAACGGCGCTCAGGGAAATCCCCGCGGGCAAACTCGAGGCAGTTGAAATGATGGGGGCGAGTCGATTCCAGGTGATCCGCCACGTACTCGTTGCCGAGGCACTTCCCGGTATCATCGCCGGCATCACCACGACAACGATTGGCGTGGTCGGCTACACCGCGATGGCGGGCACCGTCGGCGCCGGTGGCCTCGGTGACCTGGCATTTCGCAAGGGATACTTGAGCTACAACAACACGGTCATGATCACCACCGTCGTCGTGCTTATTCTCCTCGTGGTGCTTGTGCAGGTCGTGGGGGATTGGGCCGCGCGAGCGGTTGATCACCGAGCGAAGAGCTAACGCACGCGGAAACGGTTGAGGGCAGTCCGACGTCGGACCCCGCCCCAACGCACCCACGCACCCCCGCGCCGATGTCACGAACCGTCACATTTCTCGCGCCCAGGTGCGCACGCAGTGCAAGCTAGAGCCAATCGAGAACACCAAAAGGAGACCATCATGACCAACCTCAACCGTCGCACCCTTCTCACCTCGGCCGCTGGCCTCGCGGGGCTCGGATTCTTGAGCGCATGCGTGTCGAACTCGCCGGGTACCGGAGGTAAGAGCGGTGAAGCGAGCGTGGACTCTTCACTCAAGATCGGAGCCTCACCCGTTCCTCACGCCGAGATTCTTCAGTATGTGAAGGACGAGCTCGCGAAAGACGCGGGCATTGACATCGAGATCGTCGAATACACCGACTACATCCTGCCGAACAAAGACCTCGAGGCGGGCGACATCGACGCGAACTTCTACCAGACCCCGAACTTCCTCAAGAACGAGATTGAAGAAAACGGCTATAAGTTCACCGCCGGCAAGGGCGTGCACATCGAACCTCTTGGCCTGTACTCGGAGAAAGCGAAGAGCATCGAGGAGATCGCCGAAGGCGGCGAGATCGCACTCAATAGCGATCCCGCGAACACCGCGCGTGGCCTGAGGCTTCTCGAATCGGCGGGTCTCATCTCGCTCGGTGACGCACCCGAGGACGCACTCGTCAAGCCCGAGGATGTCAAGGAGAACCCCAAGAACCTCAAGTTCACCGAGCTCGAGGGGGGCCAGATCCCACGTTCGCTCGGAGACTTTGCCGCCGCCGTGATCAACGGCAACTTCGCGCTCGAGGCAGGGTTGAAGCCCAACAAGGATTCGCTTTTCCTTGAGCCGGGAGAAGACAGCCCCTACGCGAACCTCCTCGTATGGAGAAGCGAGGATGACGGAAACGAGTACCTCAAGAAGCTCGAGGAGCTCCTGCACTCCGACGAGGTGAAGGCCTTCATTGAGAAGACCTACACCGACGGCTCCGTCATCCCCGCTTTCTAAGGGGAATTAGATCAGCTCGGTCGCCCCGAGCTGATCGAGCACGAAGGCGTATTCCTCGGCGCGCTGCTCCCACCGGGCGTAGCGCCCCGAGCGGCCACCGTGGCCGGCAACCATCTCGCACTTGAAGAGAACCGGGTGGGCGGGGATCGCCTCGCCGCCCTCGTAGTTGCGGGTCTCTTCGCGAAGGCGAGCCACCCACTTGGCGGGCTCGACGTAGAACACGCGGATATCGTTGAGGCTCGTCGTTGCGAGAACCGCCGGGTACTGCACACTCTGGATGTTCTCGTACGGTGTGTACTCCTTCATGTACTGGTACACCTCGGGATCCTCGAGCGGGTTGCCCCACTCCTCCCATTCGCCGACCGTGAGCGGGAGGCTCGGGTCGAGGATCGTCGTGAGCGCATCCACGAACGGCACGCCCGCGAGAACAACGCGGAACGTCTCCGGAGAGAGGTTCGTCATCGCGCCCATGAGCAGGCCGCCCGCGCTGCGGCCCTCCGCGGCGATGCGGTTCTTGTCAAACCAGCCTTCGCTTGCGAGGAACTGCGCGGACTCCACGAAGTCACTGAAGGTGTTTTTCTTCGTGAGTTTCTTGCCCCTCTCGTACCACTCACGGCCCATCTCGCCGCCGCCGCGAATATGCGCGATCGCGACGACCACGCCGCGGTCCATGAGACTTAGCCAGAACACCGAGAAGCTCGGGTCGATCGGCACCTCGTAGCTTCCGTAGCCGTAGAGGAAGCCGGGGTTCGTCCCGTCGGGCTCAACGTCGGCGCGGGCCATGAGCGAGATCGGGATCTTCGTACCGTCGTGGGCCGTCGCCCACAGGCGCTTTTCTACGTACTTTGTGCGATCGAAGTTCGGAACGGGAGTTTCCTTGAGGATCTCCGGTTCGCCACCCGAGGCGGGAATCTGCGCGACGGTCGTCGGCGTGAGCATCGAATCGAGCGTGTAGCGGATCGTCTCGTCGTCCCAATTGCGGTTGTGCGCGAGATAGACCGCATCGAGCTCACCGCCGTGCGAAATGTCGAATGCGGAGGCGGTATCCCACCCCGTGCTGCTTTCGGCGTTCTGCTCGCCGCTCACCTGGTCGCGCTGCAGCACGCGCACGGTGGGCAGCCCCGCCGCGCGCATGGTGATGGCGACGTGGCTCTCGAAAGCGTCGGCCGCCTCAATGCGCTCCCCCTCTGCGGGGGCGAGAATTTCGCGCCAGGTCTCTTGCGCCTCGGCGCCGCTCGCATCGAGCTCCTGGCGCGCAAGGGCAAAACCCTTGTGGTCGCGGTTGTGGATCACGAGGTAGTGATCACCTGCGTGTTCAACCGAGTACTCGATGCCTTCGACGCGACCGGCAATCGAACGCGGCTGCTGAATCGGGCTCTCGAGTGACGTCACGAGCGCCTCAGAGGTGACGCGTGAGGCCGTCTCGATGATGAGGGCCTTCCGGTTGCGGCTCGCGCCGGCTGCTGTCGTGAACTTTTCGTCGTCCTCACGGAACAAAAGGCGGTCGTCCGACGCCTGTGTGCCAACCGTATGCACCCAAATTTCGCATTGACGCCAGGCCTCGTCATTTTTCGCGTAGACGATTTCCGAGCCGTCGAGGGAGAACTCGAGACCGTAGGCGACGTCCTTGACCGCATCGTCGATGACAGAGCCGGTCACAAGATCCACGATTCGGAGCTCGTAGACTTCACCACCCGAGGTGTCCACACTGTAAGCGAGGCGATTCGACGCATCGTTGATGGTGAGGCCGCCGAGCTGGAAGAACTCCGTACCCTCCGAGAGTGCTTGCGCATCGAGATACACGTGCTCGCCGGGAAGCGGCTCGTCGCTTTCGGCATCGACAACGGGACGCTCGGGGCTATCTGCGAGGGCGACGCGGCTAAAGCGCGGGTAGTTGTCACCCTCGCGTGTGCGAGCGAGGTACCAATAGTCGCCATCGCGATAGGGCACGGAGGAGTCGGTTTCCTGCGTGTGGCTCTTGATTTCCTCGACGATGCGGTCGCGGAGCGGGTGAAGCGGCTCAAGGATTTGGTCAGCGTAGGCGTTCTCGGCATTCAGGTGGTCGAGGACCTCCTGATTTTCCTTGTCGCGCAACCAGTCAAAATTGTCCACGACCGTGTCGCCGTGGTGCGTACGCTCGATGGGTTTCTTCGCCGGAACCGGCGGTTTAAGGGGAGTGTTCTCAGTCATGGAGACAACCCTATAGTCCTGACGTTTGCGTCGCCTGCGCGTGACCTGCCTCCCACAAGGTTGCTCGAACTTTGACGAGAGGCGACGAATCGGTAAAGTGTTCGGCGGTAGCGTGTCCGAGCGGCCGAAGGTGCAACACTCGAAATGTTGTGTACGGCAACCCCGTACCGCGGGTTCAAATCCCGCCGCTACCGCCACGGAAACGAGCCACAGCCTTTGATACGAAGGTTGTGGCTCGTTTTTGTGTACAGGTGACGCTCGCCTTGGCCGAGGCTCGGTGCGAACAACGATTCAGTGGTGCGCAATGGCGAGAGCTGACCACCATGGATCAAAGGTGAGAGATCGCGACGCCTCGACAAGATCCGTGGGGCTGAGTTCGTGGTCCCCAAGGAAACGGGGCTCTCGCTTCTTTCAAGGATGCCGGTCGATGACATGGACGACGTGCTAAAGGCTGCTCAGGTGCTTCTCCCACTACTGGGTTGAAACCGAAGACATCGAATATGCCATGCGCATGGCGCGCCTTTATGCCTCCGACTCCGTGACGCGTCACGGCACTCAAACGTCGTACGCCACGGGCGGGGACTTCCGTACGAGGCTGTCGCACGACTAACCGAGATTGCTACGGGTTCGCGGGCATAGGAGAGAACGCAGAGCACCGATAGCAACCTTCACGAGCGCAAGCGGGGACTACGGTCGATCAGGCCGTAGTCCCCGTCTTTCCTGTGACCTAAGGCGCTAACTGGGCGAAAGAATTGGGCCTTTCAGATGACATTTATGGTGTGGGCCACGAATGGGTGGTGTGGGGTTGCGTGGGGGTGGTGTGGGGCGTAGTGTTTTTCCTCGTTGCCCCGGAAGGGATGCGGCGGATGCGGACTGGTTGAGACTGGTTTGTGTGTGGCGCGTTTTGGCTTGGTGGGCTGGGTTTTCACTCTTGTTGGTGTTGCGGATCACGCGGCATGGATTTGACGGGGTGGGCCTGGTTCGGTAAGTTGTAGGGGTTGCTCCAAAACGAAGTGCTCTGGTGGGTGCGGGTGTTTGGGTGCGCATGTTGTTTGATATCTCAATAGTGTGTCTGTTTAT
>NZ_RBLW01000008.1:0-67983 GCF_003989295.1 Dermabacter sp. HSID17554
CAAGACCACCATGGGCAAAAACGACGAAACCGCCACCAGCGCCCAACAACGCGCCGCCTCCGCCGTCTCCAACATCGGCTAACACCACCACACCACCAACGCCCTGCCGCCCCAGCGGCGGCAGGGCGTTGAGTAAGGCGCTAGTTCTCAAAGCCCATTCAGAATAAATCTCCCGGGCTGAACTGTACGCAAGCTAAAGTACCCTCTCGTCGACTTTAGGAACTTCTCATGTCACACGACATTGTCCCTTCAGGCGTTTCCTCGACTGCACAGCAAACTCAGAACGTCATTAGCGAGCTCGACACGGTTCTCCAAGGTGCTGGAGATGCAGATGCCGCGGCAGTCAGCGCCTTCCAACATAGCCCTTCAACCGCGGAGGCGGTTGCGAATTGCATCGAATACCTAATCGCTTACGAGGTTAGCCTTTGTCGCGAATACGCCGAGACCACGGTCAGTAGCACGATCGGTGCCTGCCACGCCTATGTCGAGGGTGATTCTGCAATGGCATCAGATTCACAAAATGCGCTTACCAGCATTCCGAAACTCGATATACCTGGAGCTTGAAATGATTAGTGTTGCAGATCTACCAGAAATCGATGAGCCGCAGCCCGTCGCGCAAGTCGCCGAGGACTTGAAGACACTCGGCAAGAATGCACTGACAATTGTCATCAACTCAGACGCCGTGTGGCAACGGATGCGCGAGTACTATCACGACAAGAACCAGGACAAGGTTTATGAAGGGCTTAGAAAACCCCGTGCAATCGCAGAAGCTCTGAACGAAAAGTGCACCCAAATACATGGCGTACTAAAATCTTACGCAGAACGCCTCGAGGATCTACAACGGCGCAAGGAAAAGCTTAAAGCTGAGATCGAAGCCGCGATCGCAGAACTCAGGAAAGCCGAAGATCTCGAAGAATACATCGAGCGGCCAGATCCTGATAACCCCGATGAAACTATCAGGGAAGAAAACGAAGAACGACAACGAGCTATCGATAAGGCGGAAGAGACCCTCTCGCGGCTTGCCGGCGAAGTCGAAACTCTACGCAACGACGTGATGCGGGAGGACAGGAGCACAGCAAGCACGATCCGCGCATACTCTAGCGGATCCCATATGCTCGAACAAGCCTCGGACAGCCTCACTCCGCTTAACCTTTTGACCGGCCTCGCCGATAGTCTTGGACCCCTTATTCGGCAGGCACTTCTCTTTAATCCCAATCCCGCAGTATCCATACCCGCCTGGCTAAAATGGGGAGA
Source organism: Dermabacter sp. HSID17554 (assembly GCF_003989295.1). Taxonomy (NCBI): domain Bacteria; kingdom Bacillati; phylum Actinomycetota; class Actinomycetes; order Micrococcales; family Dermabacteraceae; genus Dermabacter; species Dermabacter sp. HSID17554. Next base: position 1,255 of record NZ_RBLW01000008.1, read on the forward strand.
TGACTTTCTCTTTGACTCTGCGGAGCTGGCGTTTGGGCTTAAAGAAACCAATGGCGGTGATCTGGCTAGGGTCTTGACGGAAGCAATTAATGAGCACCGGACACATCGCACAAATTCTTCTATTACGCGCCACACTCTCGCTTGGGCCGAAGGAAAGGCGACCGATTTCCAATACAATCCCGGATACGAGATTGGCTACGGGGCTGGTGAGGTTTCCACCTTTCTTATCCCCGGTGGAGTCGGGGCAGCCGCCAAGGGACTCAAGGGAATGGCCGTTTTCGAGAAAGCTGCAGTCTCGGCAAGCCGGCGTGCTGTCCGACACGCCTCAGCTGAAACTGTGGTGTCCGGTTATGGTGGCGCGATTTCAGAAGGAATGGCCCCCGAACATGCGCCTGCCCCGATCAGTGTATCCGCAGTCGAGTTCTATGACGGACAAGGTCGCCAAGAGCTCATCAACGCAGCCAATACCAACGGTGACGTCGAGCGGGCCAATGAACTTGCTCGCATGTCGGTAGACGAAATCACACTTGAGTACGGCGCCATGAAGTTCGATGGCGGCGGCGACCCACGATCCGCTTACTCAAGTGCCACTGGCTATTCCAACCCTTTCGGAGAGCTACCAAAAGAGTTGTGGACCGGCGACGTGGCACACAATGTGAACACGGGTGCATATGCCGGTGAGACAGACTTCCCCCAGGAGCTTCCTGATCGAATCGACCGCGCGCGGGGGGAAGCACCGGAACCGAAGACAACCGTGACCGACTACGTCAACGATGGTGTACGCGAAGTTCGAGTAGAGGTTGGGCAGAACACCACAATCTACCGCTACACTCCTTATTACGTTGAAACCGAATCGCAATTGAACGAGAAGTTCACGGCGGTCGACCGCAAGGATGGTCCCGCCGCGCGAAGCCGCATGCACGACCTAGGCCGAGTGGATGGCGACCAGGCGGGCCACCTGCAAGCGCATATGTTTAGTCCAAACACGGGAACTGGAAATTACCTCCCCCAAAATGGGGATTTGAACATGGGTGCCTACAAAAATATGGAGGAGATCCAGATGAAGGCTATCCAGGGGAACGATAGTACCGTGAGCAATACTACAAGTGCTTACCTTACCCCCTCGGGCCGTCCCTCTGAATACGATGTCGATTTCGATGTCTTCGACCGAGACACAGGTAAGCAGTGGCTCGAGGGCGACTTTGACTTCAAGAATGAGGCTGGTCAGAAGTTCTACCCCGATCCCGCAAAGTACTCGCAACCTTCTGAGCAACCAAACTTGACGGCCAAAAACATGGGCAACGTGAAGTCGGAAGGAATGGCTAACGGCCCCATAAGGATATCGAACCCTCAAATGCCGTAGCACATTGACTTTCACACTCGCGTATTTTCATAGATTTGTCAGCAATCACCACACATTCCGGTACTGATCTGATTGCAAAAGGCAACAGTGGGATGCCCTCCTTCGCCTTTCGCGATACTCTTCGACCGTATCGCAACCTTCGATCGACCTTTTTCAGGCTGTACCTTCAGCTCAACCTTTCACTCCGCAATTAGGATCTAAACGTGGCACTTATGCAAGCCCCTTGGGCGGGAACTCCCGTTGAACGATACGAGTACTGTGTCCGCAAGGGCCTCGAGAATATTGAACGCCTTGAAGTGCTGACCTCATTTCTTGTGCACACCAAGGCGGGGCAGCTCTTCGACACTTCTCTCGCGAAGTTTGAGGGCGAGGACCCCTACACAGTTGATTTGGCCTTCGCGAAGGACCATAAGAAGCTCCTCCTCGAGCTCTTCCTCGAAAAGCAGGTCTACAAGGACCGTGCAGCAACCCTCGCGGTTCGGTTCGACCGCCACGCCGACGAGTTCAACTACACCTACGTAGACAACTTCGGTGGCGACGAAGAGCCCGTGAGCGCTCGCGAACTGCTCGATCTTGCAGAGGAGCTGAACAAGCAATGACTCAAGACAATCCCGTGAGCAACAACAACAGCTCCACTGTTGAGCAGGAAACCCTGCGCGCACTCGCAGCGGCGGTGCAGCCCGAGGTCCACGACTTCACCCACGAATGGGATGCATTCAGCGTCATCTTCACCGTCGCCGCGGGTATTGATGGCCTCACGCTTCAGCAGATCGATCCGGTTTTCTACTTAGAATCAGGCGCCTTCACCCACGGCGTTTTCTCCCGGCACATGCTGGAGAAACCAGCCGTGAACTACGTGCAGGCACGAGCGAATGGTCGCCCGTTTGAAATGGCCGTAGCGTTCTTCACCTACGACAAAGAATCAAAGGGCATCGAGACTCGCGTGTTCTGGGATAACGAGGCCGTGACGTTCCTCGTGAACCCCGACTCGTGGGCGAGCGTGGCGCAGGCAGCGAATCCCTACCGCGAGAAGAAGGCCTAGGGCGTCTCGCGCGCCACTTCACGCGCCCTAAGCTGCGGCCCGCTGAGAAAAACTACGGGCTCGGCAAACCAATAACGGAGGCGCCCGACGGATCATTTCCGTCGGGCGCCTCCCCTATGCATCAACAGTGACGAGCTCACGCCTTGAGCAGCGTGAACTCCCATCCACCGAGCTTCTGCTCGCCGGCGCGCTCGCCTTCAGCGACGTTCGACAGCACAACCTCGGCGCCCTCGGGCCACACGTCGGAACTAAGCTCAACGGCCTCGCGCGAGAAATTGGCAACGGCGATGAGCGAGGAGGCGTCGGACCCCTCCCCCGCCGTGCCAGACCTGCGCACGGCCCACACACGCGACGGGCCGGACTGGCCGGGCAGACCTTCGCCCATGCTCTCGACCGGGCCGAGCAGCTCGAAGCCGCCAGAGACGAGGAGTGGCTCGCTCTTGCGCAGCGCGATGAGGGCGCGGTAGAACTCGAAAACGGAGCCTTCGACCCCCACCTGGTCGGCGGCGTTGACGCCCTCGGCGGCGGAGGGATTCACTGCGATCCACGGTTCGCTCTCGCCGAAGCCGGCGCCCGAATCCACCGCACCGGTCCACGGCATGGGCGTGCGGGCGTTGTCGCGGTTCATGTCGCTGATGCCGGGCAGGAGTTCCTCGAAGCTGCCGTGGCCGAACTGCTCGGATTCACGCACGTAGTTGAGGACCTCGATGTCGCGGAACTGGTCGAGGCGCTCCCATGGGAAGTTCACCTGCCCGAGTTCCTGGCCCTGGTACACGTACGGGGTGCCGCGGTGCGCGTGGAGCATGCCCGCGAGCGCCTTCGCGCTGCGCACACGCCATGCGGGGTCATCGTCGCCCCAGCGGGACACGGAGCGCGGCTGATCGTGGTTTTCGAAGTAGAGGGAGTTCCAGCCGCCTTCTTCGGCAACTTCGCGATCCCAGCGGGCGAGGTTGCCGGCGAGCTCGTGAAGCGGAAGCGGGCGCGACGGGTTGAACTTGTGCCCTTCGTGCTCGAGGCCAACGTGCTCGAACTGGAACACCATCTCGAGTTCGCCGCGCGAAGGTGTGGAGGTGAGGAGCGCGTCGTGGGTGGTGATCCCGGGGGTTTCACCAACATTGACGAAGGTCTTGGGGTAGCGGTCGAAGACCTCGCGGCGCATTTCCTGCATGAATTCGTGGAAGCGCGGGCCGGTCATGACCATTTCGAAGGCGGAGCCGAGGCCATCCTGGGTGGGCGGGCCGTCGGGGAGGCCTTCGGGCTTCGAGATGAGGTTGATGACGTCCATGCGGAAGCCGTCCACGCCGCGGTCGAGCCACCAGCGCATCATGTCGTACACGGCCTCGCGGACCTCGGGGTTTTCCCAGTTGAGGTCGGGCTGCTTGCGGGAGAACATGTGCAGGTAGAACTGCTCGGTCTTCTCGTCCCACTGCCAGCCGGGGCCGCTGAAGGCGGAGTCCCAGTTGTTGGGTTCGGTTCCGCGTTCGCCGGGCTTGAGGCCTTCAACTTCGCGGGCGTCACGCCAGATGTACCAGTCGCGCTTCGGGTTCGTGCGCGAGGAGCGGGATTCGAGGAACCATTCGTGTTCGTCGCTCGAGTGGTTGACGACGAGGTCCATGACGAGACGGATGCCGTTCGCGTGGAGCTTTTCGATGAGTTCGTCGAAGTCGCCGAGGGTGCCGAACATGGGCTCGATGTCGCGGTAGTTGGCGATGTCGTAGCCGTTGTCGTCTTGCGGCGAGGGGTAGATGGGCGAGAGCCACACGGTCTGGATGCCGAGTGCGGCGAGGTGGTCAACATGGTTGATGATGCCGCGGAGGTCACCGATGCCGTCGCCGTTCGCGTCGGCGAAGGAGCGCGGGTAGATCTGGTAGACGACTCCGTTCTTCCACCAGTCGGGTTGGTCGGCGCCGGGGGCGTCGGCGAGCGGGGGCATGGGGCGTAGGTTTTCGTTCATGGCACCACGATAGTCGTGATTTTTTCTTCGCAAAAGAAAGTCGGGAGAAAAGTTCGGCTCTTTTCGGTGAGGTCTTCGGTCCGACGCTCGCTGCGCCTCACCGTGCCGATATTTTTCACGGCGCTCCCGACACTCTCGCGGCACTCTCGACCGCCGCCACCCGGATCCTGTGTCGCGGTCCCATCAGCGGCGCTGAAGCCCCGGTTGTTACCGTGAAACCACCAGTGCACAACAACCACAGGAGGTTTCCCGTGCCGGCGTTTTATTCAGATTCCGCATCCCCATCCTTCTACGCGCTCACCGCGATCGCCGCGACCGCAGGTGACACCGTCGTCCTTTCGCGCGACCCCTATTTCGTGAGCGCCACGCAGCCCTCGCCCGAGCGCACGGTCGCGCTCGTGAGCGGTGGCGGCGCTGGCCACGAGCCTATGCACGCAGGATTCGTGGGCCGCGGCGGCCTCGATGCGGCCGTCCCGGGCGAGGTGTTTACCTCCCCGCATTCGCGCCAGATTTTCGAGGCGAGCCGCGCCGTGGCGAAGAGCGGCGGCGTGCTCCACATCGTCAAGAACTACACGGGCGATTGCATCAACTTCAATATCGCGGCGGAGCGTCTTTCGGCCGAAGGGATCGAGAGCGCGCAGGTCCTCGTCGATGATGACCTCGGTACCGATTCGGGTGCCGTGGGCCGTCGCGGCATTGCCGGCACGACCCTCGTGGAGAAGGTTCTTGGCGCTGCCGCCGATCAGGGCCTTGGCCTCGCGGAACTCAAGGAGCTCGGTGACGCGCTCGTCGCCGCCACGCGTTCGCTCTCGGTCGCGCGCCGCGCCCACACCTCCCCCGGCGCCGATCACCTCGCGTTCGATGTCGAGGAAGGCACGCTCGAATACGGCGTGGGCATCCACGGGGAAAGCGCGAAGGAAACAATCGCGCAGCCGACGCTTGAAGAGCTCACGCAGCGCATGATTTCCGAGTTGCGCGAGGCCCTCGCCGAGAAGCTCGAGGCGAGCGCGGGCGCGCTGCTCTTCGTCAACGGCCTTGGCGGCCTCGCCCCGCTCGAACTGCTGCACATCCAAACCGCGGCGCACGAAGCCCTCGCGGATGCGGGTGTCAACGTGCGCGTCGCGTTCTCGGGCAACTACACGACGGCGCTCGACATGGCCGGGTTCTCGATCACGCTCACGGCGCTCGAAGAGGAGTGGCTCGAGTACGTGTGTGCTCCGCATGAGACGGCCGCACTGCCCACGCCGCGCCTCGTGCCGGAAGGCTTCGACGTGCACGCGGGCCGCGAGGCCGAAAACGGGGGCGAAGACGCTGCTGAAGATGAAGCTTCGGCTGAGGCGAAGCAGGCGTCGGACTGGCTTTCGATGTTCGTGGAAACGTTCGAGAGTTCCCGCGCGGCGCTCGATGAGATCGACCAGAAGGCCGGCGATGGCGACGTGGGCACGAATCTCGCGAACGCGGCGAAGGCGACTCTCACGCGCGCGAGTGGGAAAGATGCGGATCTTGCGGCCGACCTCAATTCGATTGCGGAGGGCTTCCTCAACGACACGGGCGGCTCTTCCGGTCCGCTGTTTGGCCTCGCCTTCCAGGAGATCGCGGCGGCGGCGAAGAACGGCACCTCACTTGTGGAGGGCGTGAAGGAGGCCCGCGCGGCGGTCACGCGCGTGGGTGGCGCCGAGCCGGGCGACCGCACGATCGTGGATGTGCTCGAGGCTGTTGCAACGTCGGGAGCTGAGAAGCTGGATGCCGCGGCGATCGGCGCCGCCATCGACGGTGCGGAGTCCACGAAGGAGATGTCGAGCGGTCGCGGGCGTTCGAGCTACCTCGGCGATCGCGTGCTCGGCACGCCTGACCCGGGCGCACTCGGCATGGCGCTCGCGCTCGCGCTCGTCGCAGAAGCGGCGGGTGCCGATGTGAAGGCCGAACGCGAGAGGCTCGCCTCCCTCATCGGCTAGGCGCGCGGCACGACGGCGCGGCACGGCGGTCAAGCCGTTCCACTTCATCAAGAAAGTCGCTCCCTGCCCGCATGGCGCGGGTGGGGAGCGACTTTTTCTTCATCGAGAGCAACGCGCACCTGGCATGCGTGCGCCCGATCTACTTGGTCGAGCCTCGCATGACGCCCGAGATGATCCACTTCTGCGCGAAGACGTACACGAGCATCATGGGCGCGATTGCCATGAGGTAGCTCGCGAAGGAAACCGGGTAGTTCGTGTTGAACTGACCCTGGAACACGTACTGCGCGAGCGGCAGCGTCTGCGAGTCGGGGTCGGAGAGGATCACGAGCGGCAGCATGAAGTCGTTCCACGACCACAGGCACGTGAGGATGCCGACCGTCGCGTTCATGGGGCCCATGAGCGGGAACACGATCTTCCAGAACACGGTCCACGTCGAGGCGCCTTCGAGGCGCGCGGCCTCTTCGAGTTCCTCCGGCAGTGACTTCAGGAAGCTCACGTAGAGCAGGATGTTCATCGCGAGCCCGTACACGGTGTACAGGAGGATCAGGCCGGCTTCATTGTCGATGCCGAGCGCGGCCGTCTGCTTCACAACGGGCAGCATGATGATCGGGAAGGGCACGAAGAGCGCCGCCACAAAGAAGTAGTAGAGGAACTGGAAGCTCTTGCGGTGGAGGTTACGCGCGATCGCGTAGGCCACCATCGAGTTCGTGAGCAGCGTGACGATCACGGCGCCGACCGTGATGATCGCGCTCGTCATGAGACGCTTCGGGAACTCGGTGAGGCGCCAGGCCTCCACGAAGTTGTCGAGGTTCCACTGGTTCGGCAGGCCGAAGCCGCTCTCGGCGAGCTCGGGTGCCGTCTTGAACGCGGTCACCACCGCAAAGTACAGCGGCACGAGGATCGTCAGGGAAAGAACGGCCACGAGGGCGGTCGCCCACCAGTTTGTGCGGTGGAGGCGGTAGCGGCGCTTGCGGCGCGGGGGCTTTCCGACGCTTGCTCCGCCCTTCTCGATGCTTTCGTTCGTGGGTGTTTCTGCGGCACCCGGGGTGGGGATCGACTGGGTACTCATGTCAGTTGGCCTCCTTCGACTGGAGGAATCGCAGCTGCGCGAACGACAGCACGATGAGGATGATGAAGTAGATGACGCCGTTCGCCGTCTGGTAGGCGAATTCGCCGCCCTGGAAGCCGTTCTTGAAGATCAGGAACGAGATCGATTGGGTGGCGGTGCCGGGGCCGCCCTCGGTGAGGGCGACGACCTGGTCGAATACGCCGAGGGAGTTCTTGAAGCTCAACACGACGTTGATGGTGAAGAACGGCATGATCAGCGGGAACGTGATTTTCCAGAACTGCTTCCACTTGTTCGCGCCGTCGAGCGAGGCGGCTTCGTAGACCTCTTCGGGCACGGTTTGCAGGCCCGAGATGTAGATGAGGGTCGTGAAGGCGACGCCTTGCCACACGCCCACGAACACGATCGCGAGCCACGCGAGGCTCTCATTGGCAAGCAGCGAGGAGGAGAGCCATTCCCAACCGAGCCACTGGCCAATCAGCGGAATGTTGTTCGTGAACAGGTAGCTGAAGATGTACGAGACGATCAGCACGGGAAGCATGTACGGGAGGAAGAAGATTCCGCGGAAGAGGTTCTTCGCCTTGATCGCCGAGTTCAGTAGGAGCGCGAGAACCATCGCGATGACGTTCGTCGCGAGTGTCGAGGAGATCGCGAAGAGGAACGTGAAGCCGTAGCTTCCCCAGATCACGTCGTCCTGGAACAGGAACTTGTAGTTGTCGAGGCCCACGAAGCGCCAGTCGCCGTAGCCCTGGTAGTTCGTGAACGTGTAGAAGATGCCCTGGATGAGGGGCCATACGAGCAGGGCCACGAAGATGATGATCGCGGGAATGACCATCCACACGTGGGCGGGATCGATTCGCTTCTTTTTTGAGCGAAGTACCGGCGCGGAGCCGGATTTTGTGTGCGTTGCAGACACGGTGGCTTCTCCTTACGCCGTCGCGGCCATGCGCTTCGTGACCTTGTCCCACTGCGTGTCGAGCGTCTTGATGAACGCGTCGATGTTGTGGTCGATCAGGAACTGCTGCATGTAGTTGTTGAGGTTCACTCCCTGGGGGAAGTTGTGGTCGGAGTAGGTCGCGACGAGGTTGTTCGCGAAGTAGTCCTGGAGCCCTTGGAGCGCGGGGTCATCCGGCTCGGTGCCCTTGAGGGTCGGGTAGGCCACCTGCTCCTTGCAGTAGGCGAGCATGTTCTCTTCCCGCATGACGTAGCGGATGAAGTCGAGGGCTTCTTCCTCGTGCTCGGGTTCGACGCCCATCGTGAGGGCCACGTCCACGCCGGAAACCACGCGTGTGTCGGCGGGGTCATCGGCGGGGGTCGCGAAGGTGCCGAGGTTGATGTCGGGGTTGTAGGAGCGGATCGCGGGGATCGCGTAGGTGCCGTGCACGTAGATCGCGGCTTTGCCCTGGGCGAAGCCCTGGTTACCGCCGTTGTAGTCGACCTCGTACTTGTTCTTATTGCCCATCTTGGCGATCTGGTTCATCTTCTCGAGCACGGGGCGGAGGTCGTCGAAGGTCGTGTCGCCCTCGAGGCGCTTCTGGTACCACTCGGCAACGTTCGGAAGGAAGTTACCGGAGATCGACGAGAACATGGGCGCGCCGGTCCAGTTGTCGCGGAAGCCCCAGTAGAACGGGTCCACGCCGCCCGCGGCGAACTCTTCGGCCGCGGCGATGAGGTCGTCCCATGTTTTGGGCGGCTCGATGCCGAAGTCGTCGAAAATATCCTTGTTGTAGATCATGCCCGAGCCGTTCGTGGAGAGCGGCAGGCCGTTGACCTCGCCTTCCGCACCGGCGCCGAGGCTTGGGAGGATCTCGCCAACGGCTTCCTGGACGTCGCCGAGAAGGTCGGTCTTCGCGAAGTCGTAGAACACGCCCGAGCGGGCGATCGAGCCGAAGTTGTAGTCGCCGTTGATCGAAACGATATCGGGCATGTTGTTTTTCACGAGTCGCACGCGCAGCGCCGTGACGTTGTCGGCCTGGAAGTTTTGGCGCACGTGAACGTTGTTCGCTTGCGCGTTGAAGTTCTCGCAAATCGAGTTGAACAGGTCGATGGCCTCGGACTTGAACTGGAAGTATTCGAGCGAGGTGCCGCCCGAGTTCGAGCCGCCGCATCCCGCGAGCGCGCCGAGGGTCCCGAGACCCGCCATGCCCGCGAGGAAGCCGCGACGGGTGGTGGTCGCCATGGTTTCTCCTTGAGGTGCGTCTTCAATGACCCACTTATTTTCGTTATAAAATAAATCTCCGTCAAGCGCATTCCCCGAAGTGGGAGGCAAGTCGCGCTACACCCCGCAGCATCTGGCAAAGTTGAGTACCGTGAACACCCCAACCGTTCCCGAGCGCCTCACGCTCGACACGCTCCCGCCGTCGGCGCGCCGCGTGTACCTTGAGCTGCTCCGCTACGGGCCGCTTCCGCGCACGCAGCTCGCCGAGCGCCTCGGCCTGAGCGCTGCCTCCCTCACGCGCGTCACGACCCCGCTCGTTGAAGCGGAGCTCATGCTGCAGGGCGCCCCCGTTCCGAGCGAGGTGGGCCGGCCCGCAATCCCCCTCTCGGTGAACCTCACGAGCTTCGCCCTCATCGGGGTATCCATCACCCACGAAAGCCTCGTGGCGATCGCCACGGACGCGCGGGCGACCGTGCTCGACTCGCGCACACTCAACCTCACCGACCTGCAGCCGAACGCGGTCCTTCGCGAAGCAGGCGCCCTCATCGCTCAGCTGCGCGCATCGCTGGCCGCCTCCCACCCCGCGCTACCCGTCGCCGGAATCGGCGTGAACATCGGTGCACAGATCGACGGCGGGCGCATCGTCCGCGAAGCCCCGTTCCTCGAGTGGACAAACGTGCGCGCCGCGGATCGGCTCGAAGAGCTCACCGGTCTCCCCGTTCTCATCGTGCATGATCTGACCTCCCTTGCTGAAGCGGAAAACTGGTTCGGCGCGGGCCTTGAGGCCTCGAGGTTCATCGTGGTGACCGTCGGAATTGGCACGGGCTTTGCCCTCGTGATGGACGGGCGGGTGATCACGGACGAGAACACGGGTTTCGGCACGGTCACCGAGGCCATCCGGGGGGCCGACTGGCCTGATTTGAGCGGCGCCCGCCCCCTCACCGCCGAGGAGTCGGCGCGCGCGGCCCGCAAGGTGGGCCGGCTTGTGGGAACGGCCGCAGCGTTCACGATGCCGCAGGCCGTCGTGATTTCCGGCGAGGGCGCGCGGTTCCTCGCCGGCAACGAGGAGGAGCTTGACGCGGGAATCGCCGAAGTGAGGCACGTGAGCGCGAGCGGCCTCGACATTCAACTTCGCGAGCACGATTTCGCCTTCTGGGCGCGCGGCGCAGCGACCGCCGCGATCCAGTGGATCCTCGGCGTGGGCGAGGTGGCTGCTCGCTAGACTCGAAGCATGGCTACAAAGCGCATGGACAGCACGCAAAGCAACCCGAGCCCCCTCACCTCAGAACTGATCGTCATCACGGGCGCCTCCGCCGGCATCGGCGCGGCTCTCGCTCGACGGCTCAGCGATAGCGAGTGCCGCCTGATCCTGCTGGCCCGGCGCGAGGAGAAGCTCAAGCCGCTCGCCGCTGCGACCGGTGCCGCGTACTACCCCGTTGACCTTTCGGATGCCGACGCCGTCGCGGAGGTGTGCGAGAGGATCCTCGCCGAGCACGGCACGCCCGACATCCTCATCAACAACGCCGGCTCGGGGCGCTTCCTCAGCATCGAGGAGACGAGCCCCAAGGAGGCGCGCGAGCAGATGGCGCTGCCCTATTTCGCGGCCTTCGACATGACGCGCGGCCTCATCGAACCGATGCTCGCCCGAGGCGGCGGCACGATCTTCCAGATCAACTCCCCCGTCGCCCAGATCGCGTGGCCCGGCGCCGTGGGATATTCCGCCGCCCGCTACGCCGTTCGCGGCTTCACCGAGGCTCTGCGCCAGGACCTTCACGGCACCGGAATCAACGTCGGTTCACTGACCCCCACGCGCGTCCACTCCGACTACTTCAAGGCCAACCCCAATTCCGAAAAACGCGTGCCCAAGGTTGAGCTGCTCGTGGGCACGATGACCCCCGACGAGGTCGCCGAAGCCGCCGTCCACGCCCTCGAAACGAAGCCCAACAAGGACTCGAACGCCCCGTGGCGCTGGGCGCTCAGCGCCCCGATCGCGCGCGCACTGCCCGCGCCATTCCTGTGGCTTTTCCGGGCCACGGGCCACAAGCGCCCGCGCGGCCGGATCGGGGGCAGGCTTCTCGGGCGGGGCCGACGCCTGCCGCGCGCGTAAGTGTTCCCCTGAGTGAGCATCGAGCGCATCGCCCCGAGAAAAAGAAACCAACGAAGCAGGCTCACTGCACTAGGTTGCGGCGCGGGCACTAGGAGACTGATCGGTTGCTTTCGCTACCTCAGTCGAACGGTCGCCTTACATGCGAAAAGTATTACGGGAAGCGCGAGACACCGGATGCTCCTCCGCTCTAGACTTCACCTATGTCGCGGCTCACATTTTGGAGATTTGGCGGCCTTCCCGCAGCTCTGGCGCTCGCACTAGGCGCACTGGCGGGATGCGCACCCACAGCAGAGCAAGCTACTCCTGCGAGCACTACCGACGCGACACCACGCCCCTCCGTCAAAAACGCGACTCAAGAGAAAGAAAGCGATCCTGCCGGTCAGAAAAAGGATCCACAGAGCCAAGCCCCTCCAAAAGCAGAGTCCAGGAATGTCACCCCGGGGGATCCGCACTTTGCGCTAGAGATACTCCTTGGCACTCCTGGCGCAATAGAAGACCACCCAACACTGCCAAGCGGGGGGACTGCGGAGAGTTATGTTTCTTCCACTACGCCGTTCAAGGTCGAATCTGTGCTAGATAGCAGCGGTCCGCGAACGTTTCATTTTTACTGCACAGAGGAAGCTGCTCAGTTCACTTTCACAACCCAGACAAGTGACCTTGTGCGTTCCGGACCTTGCTCCGCCAATAGGGTCGTAAGCTTCACGCTTCCCGCGAGCGCCTATCGAGACGGAAAATTGGTCCTCAACATCGATTCAAGTATTGCTGGCACACCGGTAGAGGTACTCACGGAGAGAAAAAGCCAATAACACTCAAGATTTTCCTACAGTCATCCATAAGCGGATTTGCAGCCGTCGCTCTATCCTCATCACATCTCGCGACTACCACATGAATAAACGGCATTGGATTTCGTTGACGCCGGGGCCGAGCCTCAACGAGGACCTCGTGCGTGAACTCGTGGCGGAGTCCTCTCTCCTTGTTGTGGAGAAACTGCCTCGGGCACAGAGGCCGATCGATCCGCGCATAAAATTTTCTTCCAAAAACTAGGGATTGCCCGTACGATGGTTTCACGCGCAGCGTTGCGCACCTCCTGGTGAGCGGCGCACAGCTGTTTCTCTTGACCACGACTATGCACGCCCTAGGAGTTTTTATGCAGGTCATCGACATCGTGGTGGTGATCGCGTACCTCATCGCGACCGCCTGGCTCGGTTTGAAGCTCAGCGGAAAACAATCGGACGCCAAGGACTACTTCCTCGGCGGGCGCGACATTCCGTGGTGGGCGGTGTGCCTGAGCGTCGTCGCAACGGAAACGAGTGCGCTCACGGTCATTGGCATTCCGGTCATGAGTTTCGTGGGCGACATCAGCTACTTGCAGCTCGGCTTTGGCTACATCGTGGGCCGCGTGATCGTGGCCTACCTCCTTCTCCCCCGGTACTATGACGGCGAGATGGTCACGGCCTACGCCTACCTCGGGAAGCGTTTCGGTTCGGCCACGCAAACCACGGCGGGCGTCACGTTCCTGTTCACGCGCCTTCTTGCCGACGGTGTCCGCGTTCTCGCTGCGGCCATTCCTCTCAAGATCATTCTCGACGGGCTCGGGGTGCACACGAACTACTTCGTCATCATCGTCGTGCTTGCGGTCGTCACGATCCTCTACACGTTTATCGGCGGCATTCGCGCGGTCGTGTGGGTCGACGTGGTGCAGATGTGCCTCTATGTCGCGGGCGGCCTGCTCGCGATCATCGTGGTGAGCTCCTCGCTCGGCTTTTCGTGGTTCACGGATGCGGTCGAAGCCGGAAAAACGAACCTGTTTATCCTCGGCGAGAACCCGATCAGCGGCGCGTCGGGCCTCATTCCGTCGCTGCTGGGCGGCACCGTGTTCGCGATGGCCTCGCACGGCTCGGATCAGCTGATCGTGCAGCGCCTCCTCGCGTGCCGCACGAAGGCGGAGGCGCAAAAGGCGCTCATCGCCTCGGGCTTCGTGGTGGTTGTGCAGTTCGCGATCTTCCTCGTGGTGGGGCTCGCCCTATGGGGTTGGTACAACCACGCCACACCCGCCGAGCTTGGGCTCACGCGCGACGACGAGATCTTCCCGAAGTTCATCATCGAGGGCCTGCCTGCGGGTGTTTCGGGCCTGCTCCTCGCGGGCATCCTTGCGGCCGCGATGTCGACCCTGTCGTCATCGCTTTCGGCGCTCAGCTCGTCGACCGTCACGGATGTCGTCGCGAAGCTGCGTCGCACGCCCATGACGAAGGACGACGAGCTCACAACGGGGCGCATCGCCACGATCGTGTGGGGCCTTTTGTTCATTTTGCCCGCAACGTTCTTCCGCAGCGACGAGGGCAGTATCGTGGTGCTCGCTCTCGGCATCGCGGGCATTACCTACGGCGGGCTGCTCGGCGCGTTCGTGCTCGGCATCGTCAACAAGCGGGCACGCACGCTCGATGCGAATATCGCGTTCCTGTGCGCGGTGGCAACCAACGCGTTTTTCTTCGTGATGGAGAAGTACGTCGTGGGCGAGGTGTGGATCGCGTGGCAGTGGTATCCGCTGCTCGGTGTGCTCGTCACGCTCGCCGTCGGCGGCCTGCTCTCGCTCAGGCATTCGAGCCCGGCCGAGGTTGAACCCCTCGACCGGGCTGTGTAAGTCGCCGAGCAAAGCCTCGTTTACTCGTGAGCGCCGGGCAGGTGTGCCTGCCAGGCGAGCGCGACCTCCACGAGCGTGAGGATCGCAATCACGGCGCCGCCAATGAGCATCGCCGTGTAGCTGAAGATCGTGCTGAGCGCCGCGAGGAGCATTGGCACGAAGAAGCCGAGGTAGGCAATCGAGTAGAACACGGCGGTGAGGCCGGCAAGGTCGTCGGGCCCGGCGAGGCGCTGAACTTCGCTGAGGCCGGCCACGAGCGCGAGGCCGTAGCCGCAGCCGAGGGTCGCGGCGGCGATGAGGCCGATCGTGAGGCTCGTCGTGGAAGCAGCGCCGGCGGCGAACACTGCGCCGGTCGCCACGATCGCCATCGCGATCACGGAGGCACGCGCGCTTCGATGCGTGTCGATCTTCTTGCCAACGGTTTGAATACCCACGCCGAAGCCGAGGGTCACGGCGGTCATGATGCCCGCGAACGCGATCGGGTAGTCACCGGCGCGGTCTTTGAGCAGGGCGGGAAGAACGGCGTAGGCGGTGCCGCAGGCACCGAAAACCCACGGCGCGACGGGAAGCACCACGCGCAGGAAGCGCTTGTGCGCGGCCTTCGGAACGATGAGCTTCGACATGAGCGTCTCGGCACCCGAAGCGGGTTCATTCTCGGCAGGAAGGTGACCTGGTGTGCGCGTTTCGGGCGCGGTGAAGAGCCACAGACCGGTCACGATCGTGATGAGGATGTGCAGCGCATACGAGGTGCGGGTTGGCCACGGGCCCCACTGCGCGAGGATCGCGGCCACGAGGGCACCGGCAAGGAAGCCGGTAGTAAGGGCGAGCGACGCCCTGCGGGCGCCCGCGGCGGGGTTGGCTCCGGAGGCGTCGGAAATTTCCTTGATCCACGCGGTGCCGATCGCCATCACGAGACCGAGCGCGAGGCCGCAGAGGATGCGACCGATGCCGATCATGAGGGGCGAGCCGGGAGCAAGCATCAACATAAGGCTGCCGAGGAGGCTGAGCGGTGCGGCGGGCAGCAGAATCGGGCGGCGACCGTACACGTCGGAGAGAGGGCCACCGATCATGAGGGCGGGGACGATGCCGAGGACGTAGGCGCCGAGGAGACCGTCGACGACGAGGTCGGAGAATTGCGAGACCTCGCGGTACATGACGAGAAGCGGCGTGAACTCGTTGCCACCCCACGCGATCGCGAAAATCGACGCGGCGACCGGCCACCAGGCACCCGCGGGAAGGTTCGGCAGGGGGCGCGAGTCGGCGGGGAGGGTTTCGGGGGTCGCTTCGAGAACGTGGGCGTGGTCCGACGCCGGGACGGCCGGCATCGAGGCCGTGTCAGTGGCGCTCACTGGCTTAAGTCTCCTTGGGGTACGAGAAATGTGGATGGGATGCGACTTCGCCGGCGCCAGCTCGACTATCTTTACATTCATAACCACTTTACGGCTAGTGTTTCCTTCGTTTTGTATGTCACTTCATAACTACCGAGCGTTGTAGAAACACGCGGAGCACTCCATCACGGAGCGAGGGCCCGCTTTCTCGGGTCTAGGCTTAAGGCGTTGTCTACGCCTACCCGGCGCGCCCATGGAGGATTTCGTGAACACCGCCCCCGCATTCGTCACCGCTGCCGTGCGCGACGAAAGCCGCATCCAGACTCGACTGATCGACAGGGTGGCCGCCGCAA
Organism: Dermabacter sp. HSID17554; assembly: GCF_003989295.1. Lineage (NCBI taxonomy): Bacteria > Bacillati > Actinomycetota > Actinomycetes > Micrococcales > Dermabacteraceae > Dermabacter > Dermabacter sp. HSID17554. The sequence goes on from NZ_RBLW01000008.1 coordinate 17,222, forward strand.
GCGACGCCTCCCACTACCTCTTCACCCCCGAGGCCGTCGTCCTTGCCGATACGGCACGCGAGGTCGCCACACTCCTCAAAGGCGCGAACGCCGCCAAGAGCCCCGTCGCTTTCCGCTCGGGCGGCACGAGCCTCTGCGGCCAATCCGCGAGTCCCCACGTTCAGATCGACGTGCGCCAAAACTTCCGCCACATCGAGGTTCTCGACGAGGGTGCACGCGTGCGCGCCGGATCAGGCGCCACAATCGCGCAGGTCAACGCCCGCCTTCGCCGCTTCAAGCGTCGCCTCGGCCCCGACCCGGCAAGCGAGGCCGCGTGCACGATCGGCGGCGTCGTCTCGAACAACTCGAGCGGCATGGCCTGCGGCACCACGTACAACACCTACAAAACCCTCGAATCGATGGTCATGGTGCTGCCGTCGGGCCTCACCCTCGACACGAGCGACCGCGAGGGGGCCGACGCTCGCCTGCGCACCAAGGCGCCCGAGATTCACGAGGGCCTCTCGCGCCTTCGCGAAAGGGTCGTGTCGAATCCCGAAAGCGTGCGGATCATCCGCGAACGCTTCGCCCTCAAGAACACGATGGGTTACGGCATCAACGCGTTCCTCGATGCCGAGCGCCCCATCGACATCCTCGAAAAACTCGTGATCGGAAGCGAGGGCACGCTCGCGTTCATCGCCGAGGCGACGTTCCGCACGGTCCCAATTCCGGCCCTCACGACGACCGCGCTCGCCGTATTCCCCACGCTCGATGCGGCCACCCGAATCCTGCCCGAGCTCGTGGACTCGGGGGCGGCGACGCTCGAGGTCATGGACTCGACCTCGATCGCGGTGGGCCAGCGGCTCGCCCGCGTGCCCGAGCAAATCCAGGGCTTCGCGCCGAGCACGGAAGCGGCGCTGCTCATCGAGTACCGCGACGATGAGCACGAAAAACTCGCCGCGGCTCAGCGCGCCGGCGAGGAGATCCTGCGCGCCCACGAGCTGCGCTCCCCCGCCGTTTTCTCCGAGGATCCGGTCATGCGCGGGGCCGCATGGGCTTTGCGCAAGGGCCTCTACGCCTCCGTTGCGGGCGCTCGCAAGAGCGGCACAACGGCGCTCCTCGAGGACGTCGTGGTCCCACCCGCAAACCTCGCCGACACATGCGGTGACCTGCACGAGCTCTTCGACGAGCACGGCTATGAGAACTCCGTGATCTTCGGCCACGCGAAAGACGGCAACATCCACTTCATGCTCACCGACCGCTTCGAGAGCGACGCCGCCCGCGAGCGCCTTGGCGCCTTCACCGAGTCGATGGTGGACGCGGTGCTTGCTCGCGGCGGCAACCTCAAGGCCGAGCACGGCACGGGCCGCGCGATGGCGCCGTTCGTGCACCGCCAGTACGGCGACGAACTCTACGAGGTCATGAAGAGCATCAAGCACCTCGTGGATCCCGCGGGGATCCTCAACCCGGGCGTGCTCATCGAGGACGACCCGAAGGCCCACCTTGAGAACTTCAAGCTCAACCCCACGATCGAGGTCGAGGCCGATCGCTGCGTCGAGTGCGGTTATTGCGAGCCGGTATGCCCGAGCAAGGACCTCACGCTCACGCCGCGCCAGCGCATCGTGGTGCGCCGTGCCGAGGAGCGCGCCCGCCAGGCCGGCGATGAGGCAACGGCCAAGGAGCTCGCCAAGGACTACGACTACGAAGGCATCGACACGTGCGCCGTGGACGGCATGTGCGTCACAGCCTGCCCCGTGGGGATCAATACGGGGCTACTCGTCAAGCGACTGCGCCGCGAGAACACGAATGCGGTCGAGTCCGGCGCGTGGAAGGCCGCTGCAGCGTCGTGGGGTGCGATCACGCGCGGCGCCGCGGTTGGGCTCTCGGTTGCGGATAAAGTCCCGGCGCCTGCCGTGGGGGCGGCAACGAGCATTGGCCGACGCTTGCTGGGCGAGGACACCGTGCCAAAGTACACGAAGGACCTGCCGGCCGGAGGGAAGGCTCGCGGCGCCCTCGGCGAGCGCGCAGAGCATCGGGCTGTCGGCTCGAACCTGCCCGGCTGCCTGTTCGGCGCGCCCAATGGCGAGGTCGCGGGCATCTATGTTCCCGCGTGCGTCAACACGATGTTCGGCGGTGCCGCACCGGGTGGGAACGTCGTCTCCGCGTTCGAGACACTCCTCGCGAAAGCGGGCCTTGCGCTTCTCATCCCGAAGGGCATCGACTCGACGTGCTGCGGCACCCCGTGGACGTCGAAAGGCAAAGCCAAGGGGCACGAGGTCATCTCAGCGAAGACCCGAAAGGTGGTGGACGCCGTGCGCGAGCTCGACCTGCCGATTGTGAGCGACGCCGTGAGCTGCACCGAGGGCTTCGCGGCGATCCTCGAGCGCGACGGTGCCGACGTCATCGACGCCGTGCAGTTCACCGCCGAACATCTTCTTGAGCGCCTCGACATCGACCGGTCAAGCGAACACGTGATTCTCCACCCCACGTGCTCCTCCACGCAGATGGGGCTCAACCCCGCACTCCTGCAGGTTGCCGAAGCGGCATACGCGAAGGTCACCGTGCCCGACGCGTGGGGATGCTGCGCCTTCGCGGGCGATCGCGGCATGCTTCACCCCGAGCTCACCGCCTCAGCGACGGCAGCCGAATCCGCCGAAGTGAAAGCTCTCGATGCCGACCACCATGCTTCCCTCAACCGCACGTGCGAAATCGGCATGACCCGCGCAACGGGAAAGACCTACCGCCACGTACTCGAGCTACTCGCCGAGCGCGCGCGGTAGGCCTTCGAGGTTATTCCTTAGGCGGCGCCGCGCTCGAGCAGGAACGCGCGCAGCTCAGCGAGGTCATCGGCGCCCACGACGTCGATGCCCGCATCGAGCTGCATCTGCCACAGGATCTCGCGACGCTTGGGCAGGAGCTCGGGAACACCCCACAGGCGCGAGCGCGCGCCGATCGCGTGGGCACCGTCGGAAAACTCCTTGAGTGAACGGAACTGATCCTCCGGGCGCTCACCGAAGCCCTGCCAGCCCCACGTCTCCCAATCCTCCGAGATGAGTGGCATGTCGAGCGAGCTGATCTCACCGCCGAGGTCACCCTTGTGGCCGTCGGCCGAGCCGAACCGCACCGGGTTGTCCTTGATGAGATCGTACGGGCGACCTCCCGTGTAGACGACGCGCACGGGATTCTCGACGACGGTGCCGCAGCGATCCACGTGCCAGAACACGTCGCTGTAGGGCGCGAGCATGGTCTCGATCGCGGGAAGCTGCTTCTCCCCCTGGTCCTTAATGTCGATGAGGAGCTGGAACGGGCCGTCGTAGCCTGGGAACACGTGACCGCCGTTGGAGCGCACGAGCGCCGCGAGCGGCTTCACGTAGAACTCCTCGAGGGAGCGGCCGTTCACCGTACCGAGGCGAGTGTGGCCAAGGAGGATCTGCCCGCCTTCGAACCACACGTCCGCCTCAACCGAGCAAAAGCCCTGCGCAAGCGCATCCCACAGCGGGTGCGTGTGCAGGTAGTCATTGTGGGCGTGAGCGCGAGCGAGCGGGCTCTTCGGCGCCCATCCCTCGGGCGCGGGATTCTTCAGGCGCGCATCGAAGGGGTCGTCGAGAAGGCGCGGGGTGTCGTTCTCGTCGCGCTCAAAAAGCGGTGACGCGCTCGCGGGCGCGAGGGTTGCGGCACTCGCGGCGGTCGCGGCGGCTGCGGTCAGGAAGGTCCGACGGTTGAGGGCCATGCGGGGTGTCCTTTCATGCGGTGTGTGTCCTGGGCGGGCAATGGGAAAGGGGCTCGATTCCGCGGGGCATAACCCCCGCGAAACCGGCCCCACTCGTGTTCACGAAACCGTGATCACTCGACCTCGAAGAAGATCGGGTTGGTGTACATCCACGTGTCGATCCACGGGCTTCCTGCGCCGTTCTCGCCACCGTGGGGAATCGGGCCGGCCGGGTCAACGTCGGCACCCATCGGGCCGACGCCCGAACGCTTGCCGTCGCTTCCGCGCAGGCGAATGTAGCCGCTTTCCTCGACGGCGCCGAGGTCGAATTCGACCGTGAACTTCTCAAGCCCGTGGCCTGCGGTGTCCTTGCGCTCAACGACCTTGGTGTGAGGGGTCGTCGTCGTGTTGACGTCCTCGACCGGGCCAGTGATAAGGCCGCGGATGAGGTCGATGTGCGCGAGCTCCGGGAGGATCCCAGCGGAGTTTTCCTTGGTCGTGGGCGTCACGCTCACGCGCAGGCCAAGCTCGGTGCCGACCTTGACCTTGAGGGTGCCACCGAGAGTCACAGGCTCGACGCTGTCGTCTTTCGCGAAAAGGACGACCTCGAGACCGGAGATGAGGTGGCCGTGCTCGATCCAGATGCGACCGGCGCGCATGGCCTCCATGACCGCCTCGTAGGAGCGGCTCGTGGCACCCACGTGCGTGCGGGAGAACTGGCCGGGCCAGTAGTCGCTTCCGCCCTGAGCTTCATTCGTGTTGACGGGAACGGGGCGGCGACCCGCACGGTTGAAGTTGCCGAGGCTCGCACCTTCCTCCCAGCCGTCACCCTTCGGGTAGTCGCCTACGCGGTAAGTGTCGTGGGTCTTGAGGTGGAAGTCGGAGTTCGAGGTGATCCAGTAGCGGCGGCCCTCAGAGAGCAGCGAGTCCCACATGCCACCCACGACCGAGGTGAGGTAGTCGAAGCCGCCGCGCGTGCGGAAGGCTTCGTCGGGGTAGTGCGGCGAGGAGTCCGGGCGACGGTTGTTCTCGTATTCGCCGCGCTGGAACTTCGGGTCGCGGTTGAGGCCGAAAGCCGAGCCCTGGGCACCGGGGGCACCTTCCATACCGAGGTAAATGTCGCGGTCCGCGTCGTGCCACGCGCGAAGCTCGAGCGGCGAGTCGATGCAGTAGCGGCTCGGGTGGTTCGCGATCACGATCGCGTCATCGATGAAGCCTTCGCGCTTCTGCTGGCCGAGCCACGCGATCGCCTCAACAGCCTTTTCCTGCTGGGATTTCTCTTCTTTCGAGTCGAGAGCGGGCTTTTCCCAGCCGTTGAGCTTGCCATCGAACTCCAGCTCGAAGGTGCGCAGCACGCGAGCCTCGTTGATGCCGGGGGCAATGAGAACGGTGCAGTGCTCGGCTGCGGGGATGTACCACTCGATGCCCTGGAGCACCATGAGCTTGCGCTCGTCACGGGCCTTGCGGATGAGGCGGTTTGCTTCCCACACGCCACCCTTGTTGGCGTGGCCCCAGTTGGAGTGCTCGGTGAACGCGATGACGTCCACGCCGAACTCTTCGGCCTTGTCCATGATCATTTCCATCGTGTACTTCGCGTCGTGGCTGTAGAGCGAGTGCACGTGGTGGTCAACAACGAGCCACTCAAGCCCGGTTTCGGCGGGAGCGAGATCCTGGGACTCGGAGGCGGGGGTTTCTTCGGCAATCGCGGAGCCGGTGCCGGCAGCCGCGGTGGCACCGAGGGCACCGGCGGCAACGCTGCCGCGAAGAACGGCGCGGCGGCTCGGGGTGGTGAGGGAGGAGGCGTGAGGGGAGCGGAGCTCGGTCATGGGGGAATCTTTCTCTCAGGGCGTCGGGGAGACCAATGAGAACGCTAGAGGGAGGAAGTGAATAGCGGGTAACGAGTTGGGGGCGAAATTCGACACCAACTAGTTACCCATCGTTCACTGAAGCCTGTCACAGTTGTCCTCGCTAACCCACTCCCCGTGCCCCAAGGAATGTGTAGAACCATGCAGCTCTCCTCCTCCCTCCGCCGCCCGGTTGCCCTTGCCGGCGCCGCTGCGCTCCTCGCCCTCCCCACCGTCGCTTCCGCAGAGACCCAGGTCAACGTCGACGACACCGTGAACGCGACCATCGAGACCACCGACGGTATCCAGAAGCAGGGCCCGCTCGAGGCCGATCCCTTCACCTACACCGTCAAGTCGCGCGTGAAGTGCGATGCGCCCTACGTCGATGGCGCCCGCACCTCCTTCCTCCAGGGCGCTTCGCTCGAAGAAATCCCCACCAACGACATGCCCGTCGTGATGTCCGGCATCGACGATCTCGTGGACGGCAAGGCCGTCAACCCGATCGATGCGAGCTTCGTGGACTTCGCCAACAAGGGCGAAGCGAAGCTCCTCATCGAATGCGTGAAGATCGACAACGGCATCCCGCAGGTTGCCCCCAACCCGATCGTCCAGGACCTCACGATCACGGAGAAAGAATGGCAGATGAAGGGTATCTCCTTCACCGAGGTCGCCGATCCCGCCCCCGCGCCGAGTGACAACGGTGGCGCTGACACCGGTGAAGATGATGGCGGCACGGGCGAAGACACGGGCGCAGTCGCCCCTGCTGAGCCGCCCGCTGCGGCTCCGGAAGCGTCCGACGGCGGCGAAGCCAACGGCCCCGGAAAGACTGAACCGTCGAAGCAGGCCCCCGCGAAGCCCTCGAAGCCCTCGAAGGGCTCGGGTCAGGCGAGCGGCGCTCACGGCTTCATGCCGCGCACGGGCGCTGAGATCGCCGCAACGGCCATCCTCGCTCTCGCGCTCATTGGCGGTGGCGCCTTCGCCGTGATCCGCATGCGCAAGAACTAAACAGCACGAGGCATAGGGGAGGGCCCGGGCAATTGCCCGGGCCCTCCCCTATCGCGATGAGGTGTGCAGCGCCTAGCCCCAGAAAACCTCGCGGGTCGCCGGCTCAGTCTTCGCCACCAGCTTGCCGTCCCTGTAGGAACGGACCACGGGCGCGTTGAAGTTGAGCGCCTCAACCCAATCCGGTGCATCGAGCACAACGAAACGGGCGGGGTTACCCACCTCGATGCCGTAATTCTCAAGGTGCAGCGTGCGCGCCGCATTGTGAGTCACGAAATTGTAGGATTCCGCGATCTGCGGGTACCCCATCATCTGCGTGACATAAAGCCCGTTCAGCACAATGTCGCGGAGGTTCCCCGTGCCAAGCGGGTTCCACGGGTCGCGGATATCGTCGGTCCCGAAACTCACGTTGATGCCAGCCTCCGTAAGCTCCTTGACGCGCGTGACGCCGCGGCGCTTCGGGTAGGTATCCATGCGGCCCTGCAGGTGGGTGTTCACCATGGGGTTGGAGACGAAGTTGATGCCGCTCATCGTGAGCAGGCGCAGCAGACGCACGAAGTAGGCATTGTTGTAGGAATGCATCGCGGTGGTGTGCGACGCGGTGACCTTCTCCCCCATGCCGAACTCGAGTGCACGGGTCGCGAGAGTCTCAAGGCCGCGCGAGGCCTCATCGTCGATCTCGTCGCAGTGCACATCCATGAGCAGGCCGCGATCACGCGCGAGCTCGCACGCAAAGTTGAGCGAGTCCACCGAGTACTCGCGCGTGAACTCGAAGTGAGGAATCGCGCCGATCGCATCGACGCCCATGTCAGCGGCCTTGACCATGAGGTCGCGGCCGTTCGGGAAGGAATCGATGCCCTCTTGCGGAAACGCCACGATCTGGAGCGTGATGAGGTCGGTGAGCTCCTCGCGAAGCTCAAGCATCGCGCGCAGCGCCGTGAGTTCTGGATCCGTCACATCCACGTGCGTGCGCACGTACTGCACGCCGAAGCTCGCCTGGTCGCGCGCAACGCGGCGCACGCGCTCCTTGACGTCCTCGACACTCAAGGTCTTCTTCCGTTCGCTCCAGCGTTCGATACCCTCGAAGAGCGTGCCGCTCATGTTCCACTTCGGCTCGCCCGCGGTGAGAACCGAGTCAAGGTGAATGTGGCTCTCCACAAAAGGCGGGAGCGCGAGGCGGCCCTCGGCGTTCCACGTCTCTTCGCCGGGTTCGGCGGTGAGATTGGGTTCGATGTGGGTGAAGCAACCGTCGGAAATGCGAAGGTCAACCGAGCCCTCCCGGCCCGGTAGCGTGACGTTCTGGATGAGCACGGGGCTGCCTTTCTATTGAAATGGAGTGGGACGGGCGGGCAACGCCACCCTGGAAAGTGGCGGCGCGGCTCCTCGACGATGCAGGCCGCGCCGCCCGCAGAAGGTGTTAGCGGCGCTTCGTCAAGGCTACGCCGAGGAGGTGAATGGCAACCGCCACCGCAACCGCGTTGAGTGCCGAGATTCCCCACGGCACGAAGTAGCCCACGAGGCCGCCGGCAATCACGCCGATGACCGCGTGCGGAGCGATCGTCTGCTCCTTCGCGTTCGGGTCGAGGTAGGCGTGCTTACGCACGAAGAAATCCACGATGAGGATCGCGCCAATCGGCGGCAGTGCCGCGTTGAGGAAGCTCAGCCAGCCCACGAAGTTCTCGTAGAGCCACAGGGCGCTCACCGTGCCGAAAATGCCCGCAATGAGAGTCATGGGGCGGGTGCGCACGCGCGTGATGTTCGAAAAGCCCAGGCCAGAGGTGTACAGGGCGTTGTTGTTCGTCGTCCAGATATTCGCGCCGAGCACGAGAATCGCGGGAATCGCGAGGCCCTGGGCGATCATGACGTAGAAGATGTCGTCCTTGCCGGTGAACGCGCCGCCCACCGCGCCGAAGCTGAACATGAGGGTGTTGCCAAGGAAGAACGCGATCACCGTGGTGATGACGGCAACCTTCGCCGAGCGAGCAAAGCGTGTGAAGTTCGGGGTCGCCGTGCCACCCGAGATGAAGGAACCCACAACCATGCCGATGCCGGTCACGATCGGCATCGAGCCGTCGCCGAAGACCTCCACGAGGCCACCGGCCTTGCTGGTTGCCGTGACCATCGAATAGGTGCCGAGGATCGCGATGAGCGGAACCGAGATGAACGAGACAATCTCGATCGCTTTCATGCCGAAGAAGGCGGAGGCGGTCATCGCGGCGCCGGCGGCGATCACGATCCACCAGGGGCTGATGTGAAGGAGGTCAGCAACGGGGATGCCGAGCATCGCCACGCCCACGCCAAACCATCCCATCTGGGTCAGGCCCACGAGGGCGGAAGCCAAGAGCGAGCCGCGACGGCCGAAGGCGCGGCGGGCGAGGAGGTCAAGCCCCATACCGGTTTTCGCGCCAAGGTAGGCGAGGCCACCGGTGTAGATCGCGAGCACAAGCCCGCCGATCGCCGTGGCCCACACGAAGCCGCCAAGATCAAGACCATTGCCGATCTTCGCGCCCACGCTCATCGAGGCGGAGAAGAAGGTAAATCCGAGCATCACGAAGCCCACGGCCCAAAAACCGTGACGCGCGGATGGGGGAACGGGGGTGAAGCTGAAGTCGGCATCGTGGCCGGTTGCTTCGGTCGGGGCCTGCCCCGAGGCCGTCACTGCGGACTCGTTCGTGGCGGGGCGGGCGGAAATGGGGGTGGTTGCGGGGCGCTCAGGCGCTATGGTGCTCATGCACATTCCTCACGTGAAAACGGGACAAAGGCATGGCTGTACCCGGATCACATGAAGTGCTCGCATGGCTCTCTGTCCATGTCCGTGCACAACCTTTCGAAGGCTAGCACCAATCTCGGCGACGTGGAGGCGGTCGGCGACTTCTAGTGGCGCGGCTCGCCTTTTAAGCGCCTATTTTGCTGCTTCGCCATCCGCGTCGCCGTCACCCTCGCCACCGAGCTCATGGGCCTTGTCCTGCGCCGCTCCCGCAACGTCCACAACCTTGTCGGTCACACCCTTGGCCTGCGGGAATTTCTCCTCAGCCTTCGCGGCAAGGTCCACCACGGCGTCAGCCGCCGCATCAACGCCGGCGGGGAGCTTCTCCTTCGCCGTGTCCGCGAGCGACTGCGCGGCATTCTTGACCTTGTCGAGGGGGCTGTTCTCGTTCATCGATGCTCCTTTGGAGATGTGCGCCCTGGGGGCGCTGCTTTAGCAATGAATGATTTTACGAACACTTTGTGCGAGCAAACAGAGAGCGCCAAAATTGCCGTTCGATAAACTCAAGCGCCGGATGTTTCCCAGCGAAAGGCGTTTCACGTGGCCATCTCGAACCTCACTGTCTCCCAGCCCGGCCCCACAACGGGGATCAGCAAAGGCGGCACGGAGTTCGATGTCGTGATCCTCGGCGCGGGCCTCAACTCGCTCAACGTTTCGATTGCCTTTCACAAGGCCTACGGCATGCGTTCACTTACCGTGATGCGCACCCCCGTCGCCATGAACGAGCGCACTGTCACGAGCGCTCACGTCGCTCTCGGTGCTGAGGCAAGCGACTGCGATCTCAAAGAAGCGCTCGTTCAGCTCGCGAAGGACAAACCCCTCAAGCGACCCACGCTCTTGCTCGCAAACGCCGATTCGTTCATCTCCTTCATCGACACGTACCGGGCCGAGCTCGAGGAGCACTACCTTCTCGCGCAAGTCGATTCCGCCTCCCTTGCGAAACTGGCCGATAAAGCCCACTTCCAAGAGGCGTGCAACGAGCTCGACATTCCCACGATTCCCACTGAAGTCGTGGACTTCTCCCGGTACGGCGAAGCCGATTTTGACGCGCCCGAGCAGCTTCCGTGGGCCTACCCGATCATCGGCAAACCCGCGAACACCGCCGACTATTCGCGCGTCAAATTCCCCGGCAAGCGCAAAGTATTCGTGCTCAAGTCACAAGCCGAGTACAAGGAACTCGTGGCAAAACTCGGGGACGCTGGCTTCACGGGACGGTTCCTCTTCCAGGAGCTCATCGAGGGCGACGACACCTCCGAATACTCGATCACCGGATACCGCTCACACACCGGCGGCGTGACTTTGACCTGCGCGGCCCAGGTGCTGCTCGGCGAACACACACCCGATGCGCTTGGGCGCCCCGCCGCCATGCTCACCGGTCCTCACCGCGGAATCGTCGCGCAGTTCGAAAAGCTCCTCGACCACGTGGACTACGTCGGCTTCGCCAATGTTGATCTCAAGGTCGACCCGCGCAATGGAACGGCCTACTTCCTCGAACTCAATCCGCGGCTCGGCCGCAACAACCACTACGTCACCGCCGCAGGCGGCTCCTACCCCGAGCACATTGTCGCGGACCTCATCGACAACGCCCCCCTTGAGCGTGTGCGCGCCGAGGAGCAGCACCTCTACTCGATCCTCCCCACGCGCCTCGTGAAGCACTATGTCACCGAACCCGAGCTGCGCGCTCAGCTCGATTCCGCCGTTCGTGCCCACGGCGTGGACAACCCCTACCGCTACGCCCCGGAGGGTGCGTGGATGAAAGGCTTCGCCCTCGTTTCGGGTCTCCGCCAGGTGCAAAAGTTCCGGAAGTACTACCCGAAGGCGACGCGCACGGGGTTCTAACCGCGCGCGAACCTCATGGACGATCCGGGGAGGCCGTAGGGCTTCCCCGGACCGCTTCGTATGAGCAAAAAATGAGGGACGGCCGTGAGGCACGAATGAGGAACGCCCGTTGAGCCCTAGTCTCGAGCGGGTGATACCTCGCCCTCACTGGGCTGGTCGTTATGGTCACCGTCATCCACGAGATCGTCGAGGTTCACGACGTCGAGGCCGCCCGAGAGCGCGTACTCCTCTTCGGGACTCAGAATCAGCCGGTGGCGACCCCACAGCCAGAAGGTAATGAGCATAACCGCGTAGATCACGATGATCGCGATGATCGCGGGCAGGTAGTCAGGGTTGAGGAGGAAGCCCAGGAAGATGAGCGCGGAGATGAAGGCAGCAATGATTGCACCAAAGTTTCCCCACGGCGACTTGTAGGGGCGCTTCGCGTTCGGGAACCGCTTACGCAGCACAAGAAACGACACCATTTGCATGAGGTAGGCGACGACGGCACCCCAGGCAGCAATGTTGAGAACAACCGCACCGGCGATTCCGCCCTCGCCGCCGGCAAGGTCGACGCCCACAAGCGCGCAAAAACCGATGACGGCACCGGCGATAAGGGCAACCCACGGCGTTTGCGTGCGCCCCGTAAGCGAGAGAAACTTCGGGTAGTAGCCCGCTCGCGAGAGCGAATACATGTTGCGCCCGTAGGCGAACATGATGCCTTGAAGTGAAGCAAGCAGCCCCACGAGTGCAAAGAGTGCGAGGACGGCAGCGAGGCCGTCGCCTACGATCGCGCGGAAGCCGTCGAGGAGCGGTTCGCTTGCCGAGGCGGTCGTTTCTGCGCCGAGCACGCCGGTGTTCAGAACGAGCACGAGAAGACCGGTGACGACGAGTGTGAAGCGCGCCCACAGTGCCGCCTTGGGAATGTCACGGACGGGGTTGTGGGCCTCTTCTGCTGCGAGTGGCAGCTCCTCGATACCGAGGAAGAACCACATGGCGAAGGGCAGGGCGAACAGGATCGGCAGGAAACCGTGAGGCAAGAAGGCCGAACCGCCCGCGTCGGGAACGATGTTGAAGAGTGAATCCCATGAGAAAGCCCCGGAGAAGAGCGCCATCGCACTGAAGACGAGCAGGATCACGATCGAAATGATCGACACCAGAATGGCGAACCTGAACGAGACCGCTGCGCCCGAGGAGTTCAGAGCCACGAAGATCGTGTAGAGGATGAGCCACCACACGGGTTTTGGCAGGTCAACGCCGAGGAGCTGCGATACCACCGCGTCGGCGTAGCCTGAAGAGAAGTAGACGATCACGGCGGTTGTCGCCACGTACTCAATTGTTTCGGCAAGGCCCGTCACAAAGCCCGCGTACGGGCCCATGGCTGCTCTCGCGAATGAGTACGCGCCGCCGGTGTGCGGCATGGCGGCGGCCATTTCGTTGATCGAGAAGATGAGGCCGTAGTACATGACGATGAGAATCGCGTAGGCGATGAGCATCCCGCCGAAGCCCGCGAAATCCACGCCAAAGTTCCAGCCGGAAAAGTTACCGGAAACGACCGCGCCGACCGCGAGGCCCCAGAGTCCGAAGATGCCGGCCGCGCGCTTGAGCTGGCGTTTTTCAAAATATTCGGTGTCCGCTGTTCGATAGGTGACGCCACCGACCTTGGTGACTTCCCCCGATTGCGTGGAGGGCGAGGCGGGTGATGCTGCCGTTGGTTGAGGAGATTGACGATCGCTTTGATCAGCCATTGCATACCTTCCGTAGTGACGAGACCACGTTGACTCGTGTGTGCTGCCCCACAGTACCCGCCTAATGGTTGGATTTCCATGCTTTTGTCGAAATTCGTTAACTGAACTCGAGGGGCACCACCTCGGAATGCCCAGAGTTTTGCCAGGATTTCGGGTTGCGTAGCTCACATCATGTGATCTAATGGTTGCCAGACCGATGTTTAGTCAATGGCTTGCATCGCCACGTAAGGGCCCCGCCAGGCCACACCGAAGCACAATGAGGAGCTTCCATGTCAGGCAACGAAGGAATGCTGACGTTCTCAGAACTCACCAACCGCATCCACGCCGGCGATATCGACACCGTGATCCTCGGATTCACGGACATGCAAGGCCGACTCGTAGGCAAGCGCATCTCCGCTCGTCTCTTTCTCGACTCCGTCGCCGAACACGGAGCTGAGTGCTGCAACTATCTCCTCGCCGTCGACATCGACAACAACACGGTGGACGGCTACAAGATTTCCAGCTGGAAGAGCGGCTACGGCGACATGGTCATGAAGCCAGACATGGCCACGCTGCGCCAAATCCCGTGGATCGAGGGCTCCGCACAGGTCACCGCGGACCTCCTCACGACCTCGGGCGAGGAAGTCGCCCCCGCCCCGCGCAGTGTCCTCAAGAAACAACGCAGTCGCCTCGAAGAGCGCGGCTGGACATGCATGGGCGCGACGGAACTCGAATTCCTAATTTTTGACGACACCTACCGTGAAGCGTGGGCCAAGGGTTACAACGACCTCACCCCCGCAAGCGACTACAACACCGACTACGACATCCAGGCCTCCACACGCCTCGAACCTCTCCTTCGCGACATCCGCAACTCCATGGATGCGGCCGGCATGTACTGCGAGGGCGTCAAAGGCGAATGCAACCCCGGTCAGCAAGAGATCGCCTTCCTTTACGACGATGTGCTTACCACGTGCGATAACCACAGCCTCTACCGCACGGGCGCCAAGGAAATCGCCGAAAGGCACGGCAAGTCCATCACCTTCATGGCGAAGTTCAACCAGCGCGAAGGCAACTCGTGCCATATTCACATGAGCCTGCGCGACAAGGATGGCAATCCCGTGTTCGCCGATGAATCCCGCGAAGGCGGGCGCAGCGTCATCATGGATCAGTTCCTCGCGGGGCAGATCGCCGCAGCGCGCGAACTCGCCCTCATGTTCGCCCCCAACATCAACTCTTACAAGCGCTATCAGCCCGGCACATTCGCACCGACGACACTCGCGTGGGGCCTCGACAACCGTTCGTGTGCCTTCCGAGTCGTGGGTCACGGCAAATCGCTACGCTTCGAAAATCGCATTCCCGGCGGCGACGTCAATCAATATCTCGCGATGGCCGCGATGATCGCCGCGGGTCTCCACGGCATCGACAACGAACTCTCCCTCGAGGACGAGCTCGTGGGCAATGGCTACGAAAGTGACAAGCCGAGGGTGCCCACGACGCTCCGCGAAGCCGCCGATCTGTTCGAAAACTCCGAGATTGCCAAGGCTGCCTTTGGCGAAGACGTCGTCGAGCACTACACGCGGGCTGCCCGGGTCGAACTCGAAGCGTTCGATGCGGCCGTCACGGATTGGGAGCGCGTGAGGGGCTTCGAACGTGGCTAGTGCACCCATCATCGGTATCTCGACATACCTCGAACCCGCCACGTGCGGGGTATGGGATACGCGCGCATCCTTCCTGCACGAGGCCTACCTTCAGGCGGTCCTCGATGCCGGCGGTGTTCCCGTCCTGTTGCCCCCGCAACCGTCGGAAAGCGATCGCGCCGCCCAGGTAATCGCGAAGCTCGACGGGCTCATCCTTGCCGGCGGAGCCGACGTCAACCCGGCCCGCTACGGCGAACAGCCACACGAGAAAACTGGGGCGCCGCGCGATGATCGTGATGACTGGGAAGTCGCTTTGTACGTGGCGGCACGCAGCGTCGGGCGTCCCATCCTCGCAATTTGCCGAGGCATGCAGATAGTCAACACGGTTCACGGAGGCACTCTCCTTCAACACCTGCCGGACATTGTGGGATCGGATCTCTACCAACCGGCACCAGGGGTGTTTGGCTCGGTCGACATCACCATCAGCGAAGGCTCGGCACTCGCGAACATCCTCGGCAGCAGCGCGCACGATATCCCCGTGTACCACCATCAGGCAGTCGGGAAGGTCGGGAGCGGACTCGCGGTCACCGCGACGACGTCCGACGGCACCATCCAGGCACTCGAGTGCCCATCTGCACTGGGTTTCTTCCTTGCCGTCCAATGGCACCCCGAACAGCAACATCACGACCGCAGACTCTTCGAAGCCCTCGTCAATGCCACGCCCCACACCTCTAAGGAGCGCCCATGACTACGTTCGACATCATCAACCCCGCAACCGAAGAACTCATTCGCAGCATCGAGCTCGTCGACGTCGAGGCGACTGATGACGCCATCGCCAAGGCCGTCGTTGCACAAAAACGCTGGGCGGCCACCGCTCCAGCCTCGCGAGCACAGGTTCTCCGGAGTTTTGCCCGCATCGTCGCCAACCACAACGAGGAGCTCGCGCAGATCGAGGTTGCCAATGCCGGCCACCCCATTGGGCAAGCTCGGTGGGAAGCACAAAACGTTGCGAATGTCCTCGAGTACTACGCAGCAGCGCCCGAAAGGCTCATCGGCGAGCAGATTCCCGTCGAGGGCGGCGTGAACGTGACCTTCCACGAGGCGGTAGGCGTCGTCGGCATCATCACCCCGTGGAACTTCCCCATGCCGATCGCCGCGTGGGGCTTCGCCCCCGCACTCGCGGCTGGCTGCGCCGTGGTTCTCAAGCCCGCCGAATGGACACCGCTCACCGCGATCCGCATTGCCGAGCTCGCCCTCGAGGCCGGCCTTCCCGAGAACCTTCTCACGGTTCTTCCCGGCAAGGGCTCCGTCGTCGGCAACCGGTTCGTCACGCATCCCGACGTGCGAAAAGTCGTGTTCACCGGTTCAACAGCAACGGGAAAAACGATCATGCGCGGCTGCGCCGAACAGGTTAAGACCCTCACGCTCGAACTCGGGGGAAAGAACGCGAACATCGTGTTTGCCGATTCCGACCTCGAGAAGGCCGCCGCAGCAGCCCCCGCCGGGGTTTTCGACAATGCCGGGCAGGATTGCTGCTCGCGCTCGAGGATCCTCGTCGAAAAATCCGTGTACGAGAAGTTCATGGAGCTCTTCGAACCCGCCGTCAAGGCATTTCGAGTTGGTGATCCCGCGAACGACGACACCGAAATGGGGCCGCTCGTGGCGAAAGCCCACCTCGACAAGGTTACCGGATACGTGGACGACGAATCACTTGTCGCCTTTAGAGGGAGTGCACCGTCGGGCCCCGGCTTTTGGTTCCCGCCCACCGTACTCACGCCCGAGCGCACGCACCGGACGGTACACGAGGAGATTTTCGGCCCTGTCGTCACCGTGCTGCCGTTCGAGGACGAGGCCGATGCACTCGCCCTCGCAAACGACACCGAGTACGGGCTTTCGGGGTCGATCTGGACTCGCGACATCGGCCGCGCGCTTCGCGTGTCGCGCGGGGTCGAGGCGGGAAACCTCTCCGTCAACTCCCACTCGTCGGTGCGGTATTCCACGCCGTTCGGCGGGTTCAAGCAGTCCGGTCTAGGCAGGGAACAGGGGCCCGACGCTCCCCTCGCCTTCACCGAAACCAAGAATGTCTTTTTCGCGCAGGACTAACCAACATCCACCCCTTGTAGAAAGGTTTTGACATGTCAGAGACGACTATCGACAAGATTGATCTCACCCAACGATTGAAGGGCAAGGTTGCCGTGATTACGGGCGGCAGCTCCGGTATCGGGCTTGCAACCGCGCGCCGATTCGCGGCCGAAGGCGCCACGGTCGTCATCGGCGATCTCGATGCGACAAACGGAGAGGCGGCTGCCAAAGAGGTCGGCGGCCTCTTCGTCGAAACGAACGTCACGAGCGAAGAGCAGGTCAACCACTTGTTTGACGAAGCAGCTCGCGTGTACGGCTCGGTCGACATTGCCTTCAACAACGCCGGGATTTCGCCAGCGGATGACGATTCGATTGAGACGACCGAGCTTCCCGCGTGGGAGAAGGTGCAGGACGTCAACCTGAAGTCGGTCTACCTGTGCTCGCGCGCAGCGCTTCGCCACATGACGAAGCAGCAGTCCGGGTCGATCATCAATACGGCTAGTTTCGTGGCAGTGATGGGTTCGGCAACCTCACAGATTTCCTACACCGCCTCGAAGGGTGGGGTGCTCGCTATGACGCGCGAGCTCGGCGTGCAGTTCGCCCGTCAGGGCATTCGCGTCAACGCCCTGTGCCCGGGGCCCGTCGCCACTCCCCTCCTTCAGGAGCTTTTCGCCAAGGATCCGGAGCGTGCGCAGCGTCGACTCGTGCACGTTCCCGTTGGGCGATTCGGTGACGCAAAGGAGCTTGCGGCCGCCGTCGCGTTCCTGGCGAGTGACGACGCCTCCTTCATCACGGCGTCCACTTTCCTCGTCGACGGTGGCCTCAGTGCCGCCTACGTCACGCCACTCTGAGCCGCCGCGACACTTGTGACAAGATGTTGAGCGATGACTGATCTGCCTGATCCCGCCCCCGTGCTGAACTCCTGGGTTCTTTTGAAACCCGGAGCAGCCTCGAACGCTTTCGAGGGGACCGTGCACAGGCTTGTTCAATCGCTCAAACTTGGACTCGTTGCTCCGGGGGAAAAACTTCCCCCGGAGCGCGAGCTCGCCTCGATGCTCGGGGTGTCGCGCGACACCGTGCGCGAGGCCATCTCTGCTCTCGTTGAGGCGGGTTACCTCGAAGCGAAACGGGGCCGCTACGGCGGGACGTTTGCAAAAAATCCGCTTCCCACTTCGAGCGCGCTTTCGGAGACCTCGAGCCGAGTCGCGTCCATCATCGACACACTCGCCCTTCGAGCGGTTGTCGAAGTGGGGATCGTGCGCAGACTCGCCCACCAGGAGCTTCCACGCGAAAGCCGCGAACGGCTGTGGCGCGCCCACGAGGAATGCCAGGCTGCCGATCTGGCCGACTACCGCGTGTATGACACCCGCCTGCACCTGCTCATGGGGGAGCTCGTTGACGCTCCCTCTCTCGTTCCAGTTCTCGCCGATATCCGCATGCGGGTCAACGAACTCCTTGACCAGATTCCCCTGCTCCAGCCCAATATTGAGCATTCGTGCGAGCAGCATCAAAGGATCGTCCAGGCCATTCTTCGAGGGCGGCCAGATGTGGCCTCAGTCGAGATGGAGGAGCACCTCGCGGGAACCGAGGCGCTCCTGCGAGGCTTCCTCGACTAGTCGCCGCTCACTTCCCCGCGGCGTTTTAGGGGATTGATCCGGGATCGCCCGCGTTCTCGCTGGAAACGGGCCTTTTTCGGGACCTTTTACCCATTTCAATCCCGGAGTTTTCCCCGAGGACATGCCGATTTCACCGGCGTTTCCCACCTCAAGCTGGGAACCATTCCAGACTGCTTCGTTAGGTTCTTTCGTCGTTGCCGCACGCTGTTACGTGGCGGCTCAAACACCTTATGTTGCCTTCTGGAAAGGATCGTTCCGTGTCGTCTTTCGGCCGGGCCTGGCGCTACGTTTCACGTCAACGCGTCAAGTCGTTCATTATTTTGGGAATTTTCGCGGCGATGATGTCGGCGCTCATGGTTACCGGTTCGGTGACGCGCGCCGCCGATGCGGCGGGAGCACAGGTTGATCGGCGCACGGGTGCGGGTTTCGTGCTGCAAAACAACCCGCAGTTCAATCAGGGAACACCCCGCGGCGCCGGCACCGTGAAGGGTGCGGATATCGAGAAGATCGCGAAGCTGAAGGACGTCGAGAGCTACGTCGCTCGCCAGAACGTCACGGCGGATCTCGTGGGCGCGAACGTCAAGAAGCTCGATCACCACGAGTACGACGAGCAGAAGGAAAAACAGTTCGGGAACGCCGCGAACGTGTGGGGCGTGAACGGCTCTGAGCTGGAAAATAGCTTCCGCGGTGGGGCTCTCACCCTCACGCAAGGCCGCCACCTGCGCAGCGGGGACTCGCACAAGGCTCTCATTCACGAGGATCTCGCGAAGGCGAACGGCCTCAAGGTGGGCGATGAGATCACCGTGAAGGGCAACCAATTCGATGTGGATAACCAGAACAAGTCCACGACCGAGGTCACAACGGAAATCGTCGGCCTTTTTTCGGGAGATAACCCGAGGCCAGTCGCCCAGCGCAGCGAGCTTTTTGCCAATACGCTCTTCACGGATCTTGACACGACGCGCGAGCTCTATGGCTGGACGGCAAAGACCGAGATTTATCAGGACGCTAACTTCTTCGTGAAGAAGGGCGCTGAGCTCAAGGCGGTCGCGGAGGAGGCGAGCCGTCTCGGCATCGACTGGCGCAACTATCAGCTCGCCCCTTCGACGCAGTATCTCGCGGGCATCACCGGTGCGGTTGATGGCGTTCGCTCGATCATGAACGGCGCGAAGGTCGCGACTTTTGTCCTGGCCATTGCGCTTTTGAGCCTCATGCTGTTCCTGTGGCTCGGTGAACGCAAGAAGGAAACGGGTGTGCTCCTTTCGGTGGGCACCACCAAGGGCGGAATGCTGCGCCAGTACTGGATGGAGCTCGGGCTCATCGCCATTCCGGCGATCGGACTCTCGTATCTCGTGAGCACGTTGATCGCACAATCTATTGGCTCTTCGGTGCTGGGAAGCGTCAATTCTTCTGCGCAGAATGGTTTTGCTCCCGGGCAGCAGGCCGGCGCCGATCTCGAATCGTCGAGCGCGCTTAAAACTCTCGATTCATTGCACGTAAGCCTCGGCAATCAGGATGTTGCTTACGTCGCGATCGCAGCGGCCGTCGTCATTATCGTGTGCGTGCTGCTCGCCGCACTCCCGATGCTTCGCACGGCTCCGAAAAAGCTTTTGGTGGCACTCAAATGAGAGGCCTTTCTTCGGCGCGTCTCGCCGTTCTTTCACTGCGCAGGCGCCCCGCACGCAGCATCATTCTTCTCCTGCTCATGACCTTGATTTTCACGGGGCTCGTGGCGCAATCAGGCGTGCGCGCCACGATGGGCGATATTAGTGGCGCGATCGATCGGAACGTCGGGGCTGGTTTCACGGCGCAGAATTCCGACGCCAGCCTCGCCCACACCGATGCCGACGCTCTCGCGAAACTTCCCGGCGTAACCTCAAGTGCGTACGAGACGGATCTTCTCGTGAAACCGAAAGGTCACCGTCCCGTCTCGGCGGCCGGGGCGGTGCAGCTTGACCCGGAGTTCGCAAATGAAATGACGGCGACGGCGACGACTAATTCGCAGTTGAATCCGCTGTTTCAAGGCAAGCTCTTCACGCTTGAGCAGGGCGAGCACCTGAAGTCTTCGTCGCACGGCGCCCTCGTGCACAAGGACTTTGCGGCGCAGAACCATCTTTCAGTGGGAAGCGCGATCACGCTCGTGCGTGACGGCAAGCTCGTGCGTCTCGTCGTGACCGGCATCTTTAGCGGTCGCGCGGAGAACCCGTCAGGCCTTCCTGCGGGCGCCGCCGAGAACCGTATTTTCGCCGCGGCCGACGATATGTCGCCCCTGACCGATCCGGCGTCGTTGACCCTCGCGCGATACAGCACCGCGAGCGCTGAGGCGCTTCCCGCTGTGCTCACGAAGGCGCATCAGGCTCGCCCGCACCTGAGCCTCGAGGATAATTCGGCGCAGTTTCGCACCGTCCTTGCGTCGATCGCAGGCGTGGAACGTCTTCTCACGTGGCTCGTTCTTGGACTGAGCGGAGTGAGCATTGCGGTGCTCGTGCTCGTGCTCGCGTTTTGGGCGCGCGGCCGCCTTCACGAGATCGGGATTCTGCTCTCCCTTGGCAGGTCGAAGGGGAGCATCCTTCGTCAGTTCCTCGCGGAGATTTGTGCGCTCGTAGCCGTCGCAGCGGTGCTCGCACTCGGGTTGGGGTTCCTCGCGACGAATGTCGTGAGCGAGGCTCTCCTGGCTCACTCTCACGATCCGGTTCTCGAAGCCCTCTCCCCTTCCGCGAGTCCACTCGCGGCCCTGGCCGCGCTTGGCATCGGCGCCCTCATCGTCACCATTGCTGTCGCAGCGGTTCTCATTCCTGTTTTTCGGCGCAGCCCGAAGTCCATTCTCGCCTCTATGAGCTAGGAGCACATCATGAGCATTCTTCACCTTGATCACGTTAGCTACACCTACGAACAGTCTCGCGGCCGGGTTCTCGAGGATGTCTCGACAACCTTTGAGCTCGGGAAGCTCTACGCGATTGTCGGCGCCTCCGGTGCCGGAAAATCCACTCTGTTGAGCCTCCTTGCGGGCCTTGAAGCGCCCACCGGTGGCACGGTGCGGTTCAACGGAACCGATATCGCACAGACGGGGTATTCGAAGCATCGCCGCGAGCAGATCTCTCTCGTGTTTCAGAACTACAACCTGATCGACTACCTCACTCCGCTCGAAAACCTTCGTCTCGTGGATAAGAAGGCAGGCGTCGAAAGCCTCGAAAACCTCGGTCTCACGAAGGACCAGGCGACCCGCAATGTGCTTCGCCTTTCGGGTGGGCAGCAGCAGCGCGTGGCGATTGCGCGTGCGCTCGTATCGAAGGCGCCGGTGATTCTCGCGGACGAGCCCACGGGCAACCTTGACGAGGACACGGCGGAAGAGGTGATCGAGATTCTGCGGGGCGCGGCAAAAGCCGGTAAGTGCGTGATCGTCGTGACCCACTCGAAGCGGGTCGCGGAATGCGCCGACGTGCAGCTGCGCCTCACGAAGCGAACCCTCGTCTAGAGGCGGCCCTCTTCTCGATGCCCCCAGGTGGCGCCACCTTCTGGGCTTCCCAGGTGGCGCCACTTTCTCGACTCCCCGAAATGCCGTCACTCTTTATAAAGATTCGGCGGTGCGCCCGGCCCGGCACAGCGCCAAATCCCGCTTTTCTTCATGATGTGGGACGGGGAGAGGCAAGAGGAGTGGGACGGGGAGAGGCAGGAGGAAGGGCCCGCGCCTCCCTGGAGAAGCGCGAGCCCCTTTTCTGCAGTTGTGAGCGGTTAGCTGTTCTTGCGACGCCTCGTGAGTGCCGCACCGCCGGCCGCGAGCGCACTCGCGACAGCAACGGTCAGGCCAACGCTCGCGCCGGTGCGCGGGAGGCCGCTCAGCAGATCGTCGCCGCCTGCATCGGATGCACCGGCGTCGGAAGCCGCGGGAGCACTGCTACCGGCATCCGAGGCACCGGCACCCGCGGAACCGCCTTCGGCTCCGGTCCCATCGGCGGCACCGGCATCGCCAGCGGGGTTAGCTGGCTGGGCCGGGTTTTCGCTCGACGGCACCTGGCCCTCCGCATCGCCCTGATCGCCGCCCGGCTGCTCGCCCACAACGAAGGTGAGGCGCTGGGTCTGCGCGGTAGCCTCCCCGCTCTCGGCGCTGCGCTCGCCGTTACTCGCCTGCTTAGCGTGCGCCGTGACGTCGATCGTGTACGTACCCGGCTTCGTAAAGGCCCACGCGGTGTGCATGTGGGTGCCGGGCGGAAGCGGGATGTCGGAAGCCTTCTCGCTCGTGGCGTACATCTTCTGGATCGTGCCGAGGTTCTCGGTGTACGCGAACCACTTACCGCCTTCGGGGGCGCTCACGGGGGTGAGCGTCATCGTCGCCCCCTCGGGGTATTTGTCGCGATCGAGTTCTTCGCTCGAGAAGCCCGGCCACACGCGCCCCTGCTGCTGGGCCTGCGGGAGAATGTACAGCTCGCTGCCCTTCGGGCCGAGCACGTCGTAGCTCTTGTCGGCAAGGATGTTGCCGCCGCGCGTCGCCTTCGCGAGCTTCGTGACCTCGAGCGTCACCGAGTCGATTGTGCGAGTGACGGACTTCTTCGCGTGCTGGCGCGAGTCGTCGCCGAGGGCGACAGAGAAGCTTCCGTCGACGTCCATGACGCGCAGGTCCACGTGCCCGTTGTTGATGGTCACGGGGGTGTTGAGGAGGGAACCGTCGGCCCCTTCATCCCCGGCGCCCGGGTCCGACGCATCTCCGCCTTCCGGCGCGTCCGGGGTACCCGTTGCGCCGTGCTCGGAGAACTGGGTCGAGATTTCCTTCCCTTTCGCGCTCACGGGCCCGAAGTCCGCGACTTCAGTGTTGCCGATGGCGGCACGCGGAAGCGGCTCGAGGGTCAGGCGGAGATCATACTGGTCGCCCATGCATGCTTCGCGGTCGATATCGAAGCTGCGGCGGCCGGGGCCGCTGACAACATCAACGTCGCACGTCGCGAACTGGGAGCCCTTTTCGTAGAACCCGCCGGAGACGTGATAGGTGAGGGAGTCGTCGGCAGGTTTCGTGGAGAGCTTCATCAGGGTGTCGTTCTTGCCAGCCTTCGCGCTCACCGAAACGTCGCGTGAGCTGACCTTCACCTCCCCCTTGGGGAAGCCGGTTGCGACAGTGTCGGGGGTTTCCGTGGGGAAGTCGCCCGCGTCCTTCGTTGACGTGGCCGCTTGGCCAGTGCTCGAGGTGAGCGGTGCGCTCACCCAGCGAGCAGCGCCCTTCGTGGGCACGAACACGGCCTGGAAGGTCGACTTTTGCGAGCCGATCATCTCGCTCCACGTGGCCTTGCCGCCCTTCACGGGCACTTCGGCGAGGTGGTAGCCGTCGATGTAGAACACGACGGTGCCTTCGGCTTCGGCGTTACCGGCATCGAAGGTGAGGTCGGTGAGGCGCTCGTCGCCGTCCTTCTTCTTGCCCGTGTGCGGGGCGATTGTGAAGGTCGGGGTGGATTCACCGGTCACTCCAGCGGCTTTGTCGTAGGCCGTCTTGACGTCGCCGAGCTTTTCGTCGGCGGGGTTGGTGCCGCCCACGCGCCACACCAGTGTGGTGGGCTTCGAGGCGGTGAAGGTGCCGTCGGACTTCCGGGCGCTCGCCTCGTAGGTGAGCTCGTACCGGCCTGGTTTCGTGAAGGTCGTGAAGTTGTGGGTGTGCGTGCCCGGGTCGAGCCACACAGCGCGTGAGACCTTGTCATGCGAGGAGAACAGGTGCGTGACCGGCAGGTTGCCGTAGCTCGAGTAGTTGAACATGTTCATCTCGCCGGGGCCGTTGAAGCCAGTCAGCTCGATGGTGAAGTTCTCGTCCTGAAACTCTTCGATGGGCACTGCTGTGTCGGCGCCGAAGCCGGACCAGATCGGGGTGTTGCCTGGCCCGGGGCTGTGGGGCGCCATGTAGAGGTGGTCGCCTTCCTTTCCGAGGAACGCGAGGCGCGGATCCTTCGTCACGTCAAAGATGTAGCTTTGCGTGCCGTCGTCCTTGTAGCCACGTCCAACCCAGTTGGTGGTCTTGTCCAGCGGGAGAGTTTTCCCGTTGGATTGGGAGTTGATCTGGAATGTCTTGGCGTCTTTGTCCCAAAAGACCTTGGGCGCGTCGATGTGCGCGTTCGTCTGGACCGTACGGTCGCCGTCGGGCCCCGCGAAGGCGGGCGCAAGGGCGAGCGTGAAAGCCGCGAGCGTGGCGCAGGTGGAGCGGAGAATCCGCATGAACCCCTCCTCGAATGGTAACTGTTCTCATTTACAGTACAGCTACCGGCGCCCCGCCGCCACCTGATCGACGCTAGAGGTGGGCACAACGACTACTAGGCACTACGCGAGTGAACTCCGACCCGAGGGATTTATGCGCCGGAGGTGGTGCGCTTTCGTGCGGCGCGGTCCTTCTTGCGGCGCTCCACGACCCAGCGCGGTGCAAGCGGCCACGGCAGCGGCACGCCGACGCCGCCGAGAATGCCAATGGGGATCATGAATACGGTGATGATCCCGAGGATCCGCAGCGGCTCAGCCACGAATGCGCCTCCCGGACCCCCCAGCTCGTCGTAGATAATCTGGAGCGCACCCACGCTAAGCACGGGCGTGCAATAGGGCAGAATCCACAGGTTGGGGATCTCACGGTAGTCGTCGTACCACTCGGCGTTTTCCTGGTAGCGCACGTGAAACATGTAGAACGCAAAGATCGCCGTGGTGACAACGAAGATGAGGGTCCACAGCAGAATTTTCATGAGAGCACGCGTCTCTCAGGTAGCTGGCGCCATTTTCCGCAGCTCACCAAGTAGAAATCTGCTGAGCGCTCGGAAGCTGATGAGAGGCCATCATGAACAGCACCCACGCCTCGGTTGGCTCGAGGTAGTGGGAGCTACCGAAGAGTTTTCGCGGCTCCGAGAAGAACGACACGTAGCCGTGCGGGGTTGCCACCCACACCGTTGCGATCGGTGCCGAGCCAGTGTCGGTTTGCTTCTCAGATGCCACGACCACCTGCTCGTAGAGGCCCTGGGTGATGTCGCTCGCCATATCCTGGGAGATCGCGCCGAGTGCTTCGGCCACATCCTGCTGGGCCTTGTGATGCTTGCGTTCCTCACCGGGCTCGAGGACCAGGTTCTCCCAGGCCTCCGCTTCGATCTGCACCGCTTCGGTTGACGTAACGTCCTTCTCCGCGATGGGAGTGAGGTCCGTGAGGTCGAACAGCACGGTGTAGCGGCTCGAAAGAGGGTGGGACTTCAGCACGAAGCTCGGCGGAGTGGAGACTTCGCTCGTGAGCACGGTCTGGGCGCTCACACACCCGTTCGGGCCGAGCCACAGGAAACGGTTGTCCTCCGCGCCGTTGCCGGCGATCGAGGTGATCGTGAGCTGGTAGCGATGATTTTTAAGGGTGTCCCAGATGGCCTCGGTGCCGTCGGCAACGTGGTGATCGCTCGCGACGACCCGGTCGTTGACGTCAACGACTTCGGATCCGTCGCTCGGGACCCCCTTCTCAAGCAGCATCATGAAGCTTTCGAAGCCGAGTTCCACCCCGGTGTTCTCGCTGCCCTTGGTGTTGTGCTCCGTCATTTCGCCGACTCCTTCCACAGCAGGCCATGCCCCATGTTGAGGATGAGCTGCGCGCGCTCGCCCAGGAGCTCGGTGGGGTAGGTGATCGTGAGGTCAACGTGCGTGCCATTGTGCACCGCGATCCACTGGAACATCGTCAGCGGAATGCCGTCGGGATTTTGATACGACGCGATCCGCTGAAGCCCGGGCACGCCCTGAAGGCCGACGGTGTCTTCGCCCAAGTGCAGCAGCCGGTACTCGTCGAGCTGCTCGCCGAACGAATCCTCGACTTCCCCCTGGGTGGCCGCGAGCTTGTCGAGCGACTCGGTTCCCGGCTCGGCCTCCCTCTGGATGAGCACGATGTTCGGGCGAAATTGCTCGTTCCACACATCATCCGAAAGGTAGATGAAGAGTCCCCGGTCAGCCCCGGACGTATCTTCCTCCCACCCTCGCGGTGCGTACACGTCGACGACCATGTCCGGGTGGGTATAGGTCGTCACTTCCGCGGGTGTTGCCTCGCCAGATCCGGGCATTGCCCCTCCTAACGTCTTTTCGTCCACTCACACACTCTATGAAAACCGCTGTTCATCAGCGATTTCTGGGTGTTACTTGATGCCTTGGCTTAGGAATTTTTCGTTGCCCTTCTTCGCTAGCCAGCTACCTGCCGAGCCACCAGCGACACCGCCGATGATGCCGCCGACAACACCGCCCGCCACGGTACCAATCGGGCCGCCGAAGGAGCCGATCGCGGCGCCCATGGCCGCGCCGGCCTTGCCACCAGCCCAGCCGCCAACCCCCGCGCCGGTAGCGAGGGCACCCGCACGCGCACCCTTTTGCACATTACCCATGTCCGGGTTTACGTGAGAGTCCGTCTGCCATGAATCCACACCGGCAGCGGCGGCGCCGATGTAGTTTCCGGACTTCGACATGAACTTTGCGGTTCCCTTGATGCTCTTCCATTTTCCGTCGGTGACGGCCTGGCTGTGTTTGTGTGGGACTCGCGATGACTCACCCTGGAGCTTGAGCGTACTGCGCGCCACAAACGCCTGAAGAGTTCCGGTGGCGGTCGTTGGCTTTGCCAGCGGACTCAGCGGATTGCTTTCCGGAAGAACGGCTTTCGGATCCACAACATTGCTCGCGTCCCAGCCTGTAAGACCTTTGACGAGCCCCTTACCGAACTTACCTTTACCAGCAAGTCTCTTCAGGTACTTTGGCGCCCAATCCTCTTTGATTTCAATCGTACCGTTGGCATAGAAAAAGCTCATGCTGCGGTACTTGTAAAAATCGGTACCGAGCTTAAGCCCCTGAAGACCTGTTCCAGCGTCACCTTCAATATCGTTGCCGCGGGTAATAGCCCTGAGAAACTTCTTGCCTATGGCATCGCCGGTACTTTCTACGATGCCGCTAATCGAGCCGGCACAATCCTGGTCGGCGTGATCACGATCCAGCCTGAGCTGTCGACACTTCTCGTGCAATTCGGCTTCGCGAGCAGCGAGCGCTGCGCTGGCTCCAGGGAGACCAACAGTAGCGGCCAATTTTTCGGAGACGAACTGCGCAATTTCGATTTCAAGCTTAGCCTTGCGAGCCTGCAGCAGATCTAATTCAACCGAGTAGGCATCGAGTCGGGCGGCAATTTGTCCTGCGGATGCCTTCACTTCAGCTGCCATCTGCTCGGGCGTGTCCATTGCCTGATGAACTTGAGCAGCCTCGGGCGCATCATACTGGCCACGGATGGGCTGCCATGCGCCCGCGGTGTCCTTCATTCTTTTCTCGACCGTTTCGCCGGCGGTACGGATATCGGCCGCGCCAGAAGCGACGACTGCCGGGCTTTCGATCTCTGGGACATCAAAAATCATTGCTGTTCCTCACTCGTCGATCGTGCTTAGTTGATGCCGGGCATGTCGGTCACGTAGGCCTGCTGCCGTCCCGCATCGGCGAGCGTACACATCTGGTTGTCACCATCGATGTACGACTTCACCGCATCCGACGACGACTGGAGGTTGTTGTTCACCATCCCCACGAGGGCTTCACCCGCTGCCTCAAAGGCGGTGGCAACATCACCCGTGAGGGCGGCCGCCGTTTTAGGGCTGTGCGTGAGCCTGCCCCCCAAACTCGACGCATCATCCTTCAGGTTCGTGTCGGCAGATTCGATTTCTGAGACGGTTCCGGCCGTTTGCGAGATAGTGGCCTGGGCTGCCCTGTCGTCGATGTCGTAGTGCATGTCGATCCCCCGTTTTCTCAATCCTTCACGTACACGTTCTTCGGGATTTTCGTACGTGCCCCAGTAAACATCACGGACTGATAACGAACCTGGGCGTTCTTAGCCACACATGTACGCGTAGCCCATGAGTGGTCTCGAAACCGTAAGGGCCGGCTGAGGAGGTGGCTTCCTAGCCAGTGCCCATCCCAGAGATCTACCGTGGAAGAAGTCGATGACGAAGGAGTGCATAATGACGACCATTGCCTTGGTAGGAACGCTCGATACAAAAGCCGAAGACTATGCCTGGCTGAAAGGGCGTCTCACAGAATTGGGAGTCAACGTGCTCGCCGTCGACGTCGGCTCGTTTTCCACGGCCGATTTCGCGGATGTCTCTTCCGACGAAGTTATCGAGGCCGCCGGCGAGGATGCCGCGAAGCTTAGGGAGCGCCGCGACCGCGGAGAAATGATGGCGGTCATGGGTCGCGGTGCCGCCACGATCGTGCAGAAGCTCGCGGAAGAGGGCCGCATTCACGGTCTTCTTGCGGTCGGTGGCTCCGGTGGGTCGTCAGTCGCGGCACCGGCGATGCAGGCAGTCCCGGTTGGTTTCCCGAAGCTGCTGGTGTCGACAATGGCGTCGGGAGATGTTTCTCCATACGTCGGCGAAACCGACACGACACTCATGTATTCGGTCGTGGATGTTGCCGGCATCAACTCGATTTCTGCGATGGTACTCGGCAATGCGGCCGCAGCAATCGCAGGAATGGCGAAGGAATTCGAAGCACGCACGAAGAGAGCCCCTGTTGAGCACCGCCCTCTCGTGGGACTCACGATGTTCGGTCTCACCACTCCCGCAGCAGATGAGGCTCGCAAGACTCTCTCGGATCTCGGCTACGAAGTGCTCGTGTTTCACGCGACCGGCACAGGCGGCCGGGCAATGGAAAAGCTCATCGAGTCGGAATTGATTGTTGGCGTGTGCGACCTGACGACAACGGAACTCGCCGACGATCTTGTGGGCGGAGTGCTCAGTGCCGGACCCGACCGGCTCGAGATGGCGGGCCGTACGGGAACGCCGCAAGTGGTAAGTCTTGGCGCCCTCGACATGGTGAACTTCGGTCCAAAAGACTCGGTCCCGAGCGAATTTGAGGGCCGCACATTCCTCGTGCACAACCCGACGGTCACTCTCATGCGCACCTCCCCCACCGAGGCAGAAGAACTGGGTCGCCGCATCGGCACAAAGCTTGCTGCCGCGAAGGGGCCCACCGAGCTTTTCATTCCCACAAAAGGCTTGAGTGGCATCGATGTTGAGGGTGGCCCCTTCCATGACCTCGAAGCAGATACCGCACTTTTTGACGCCGTGAAGAAGAGCCTCGACGGCAGCACCGTTGCCGTTCACGAGCAAGACTGTGCCATCAATGACGAGGGCTTCGGCCGCGCGATGGCCGAGCGCCTCCACGAACTTATCCGCAACCAATCGGGAAAGAAGGAGAACTGACATGTCCCGCAAAGAAATCCTTGAAGCGCTGCGCGCAAAGGTCGCGAGCGGCAAGCCGATTATCGGCGGCGGTGCCGGTACCGGCATTTCAGCGAAGTCGGCGGAGGCCGGCGGGATTGATCTTCTCGTCATTTACAACTCCGGCCGTTTCCGCATGGCGGGCCGCGGTTCCCTTTCGGGCCTTCTCGCCTATGGCGACGCGAACGGCATCGTCATGGAGATGGCGAACGAGGTGCTCCCTGTTGTGAAGCACACCCCTGTGCTCGCGGGCGTGAACGGCACGGATCCGTTCCGCGTGATGCCGCATTTCTTGAAGCAGGTCAAAGAAATCGGTTTCGCGGGCGTACAGAATTTTCCGACGGTTGGCCTCATCGACGGTGTTTTCCGCGCGAATCTCGAGGAAACCGGCATGGGCTTTGGCCCCGAGATCGACATGATTCGCATGGCGAATGAGCTAGATCTCCTCACGTCCCCCTACGTCTTCGACATCGAACAGGCGAAAGAAATGGCCGCTGCAGGCGCCGATATTCTCGTGCCCCACATGGGCCTCACGACCTCGGGCACGATCGGGGCGCAGACCGCGCTCAGCCTCGAAGAGGCAGCGACAAAGGTTCAGGAACTTGCCGATGCTGCTCGCAGCGTCAACCCGGACATCCTGTGCCTGTGCCACGGTGGCCCCATCGCGAATCCCGAGGACGCCCAGTACATCCTCGACAACACGGAGGGCATCGTCGGATTCTACGGTGCTTCCTCTATCGAGCGCTTTCCAACCGAAACGGGCATCCGCGAGCAGACGGAGAAGTTCACGCAGATCACGTTCTCCAAGTAAGAGCTCTGCCCTTGCCTCTCGGCCCGCTGCGCGGCAACGCTTGGCGGGCCTTTCTACTGCATATCTTCTTCGAAGTAGTCCTCGTCCACGGAATAGAGCGTGAACTCGTGGGCCTTCTCGACGCCGACGCCGTAGGCGAGCATCAGCTTCGTGAGGCGCAAGCCGTCGATCAGCACGATCCGCCCGTGACGGTAACCGGCAGCGGTAACTTTCGCTCGGTCTAGAAATGTTGAGGTCGTGATGAATACACCGAGGTTGGCACCCTGTGCATCGAGAGAGCCGATGAAGTTACGGATCTCGGGTTCTCCCACCCTGTTGGTATCCGCGTAGCGCTTCGCCTGGATATAGACATTCGTAAGGCCGAGGGCATCCTGGTGGATGATGCCATCAATCCCGCCATCGCCCGAGCGCCCAACATGCTGCTTCTCGCCATAATCGCCGCCGTAGCCCATTGCCCACAACAAGTCGATGACGGCTTTTTCGAAGAACTCTGGCGAGTTTTCCTGGAGGCGCTTCCGGAGGTCGGTTTCAACCTGAGCGTTGAAGTCACGTGTGCGCGTAGCGATGGCCTCGACCGGATCGGTCGCCTGTTCGATCTCGGACACCGGAATAGCAGAGGATTCATCAGCAGACCTACGCGCAGCGACCTCATTCTGGTATTCCCGCCACGCGTGCCATTCCGCAAGATCCTTTTCCGTATAAGTCGCAAGCTTGCGGCTGGCAACCGTCAGCCCGTTGGGGGTGATGCGATAGGTTCCTCGCTTCGGGCGTTCGAGCAGTCCGGCCTTAGTCATGGCTGAGCACGCCCAGCCGATGCGGTTCTTGTATCGAGAATCGCCAGAATCAACTTTTTCGCTTCGCGCCTGAGTACTCAGTCCAACGAAGTCGGCAACGAGTTCGCAGAGCTCACCAAATCGGCGGTCTTCACCATCAGCAAGAACGGTTAGTACAACCGGGCGGAACTCGTCAATGGTGGGGATGCGATCGGTGGCCATAGAGATGGTCCTTACGAAATTGGGGCTGGTTTCGTCCAACGCTACCCTGAGAGCCAACCAACAGAAGACTCAACCATCGAGGTGCCCGTCAATGGACTACGACGTTTACGAATTGATGCGCACCCGATACGGTCTCTGCGGGAGTTGGGCCGTGTGGAATGAATCGACTTGGCACCCCGACCCCATCCGGGCTCCGCAGCTAATACTCGATTCCGTCGTTCGAACTTTCGCAGGCGTGCGAAGCCAACACCACTTGGATACCGAGCTCCCCTCGCTACGCACAGATCTTGTACTCGTCGCCCTCAACTTTGCCGAGAGAGCGGCGGGCATCACCGCCGTCACTGATCGCTTAAGCTTCGCCAGTTTTCATGAAGAGTGTGGTCGCACAAGCGATAGGCGTCTACGTGAGGCATGCAAAGGCAATGGACTCGAGGGCGCGTACATTACCGATCTCGTGAAAATGCGAAACGGTACGCTCGCGCCGTTCCGAAGCAGCAAGTCGATGCCCATCAACACGCTTCTACGGGATCCACGCTTCGTGCGCGAGCAGATCGAGGGCCTGTGCAAGGAACTCCAAACCCTCGGTAGCCACGACCCACTCATCATTGGTCTTGGTGCAGAGGCCTTCAGAGCACTTCATGATCCCGCATCCCTGGGCGCACTTCGGGAGTGTTGCGGAGATGGCACTCAGGTCGCTCGGATCACTCACTACTCGTCAATGACAGGCATGGCGCTGCCGACGTACATCTCTCGCGTCGGCCAGGAACTGGCGGACTTTCGCGATTATCTATAGAGCCCAGGCACTCAAGTTCACGCTCATCTCGTTCGCCAAGGAGGAACTTTGCTTGCAGGCACCCCTTCCGTTGCTCGGGAGAGTGCCGGATCAGTGCTCCTTGCCGGCTCAAGGGTGAACGGAGAGTTCTTTTGACCCGTGATGAGGCGGCTCGAACTGGAAGGTGGAGTGTTCAACGTCAAAATGTCCCGCGACGCAGTGCTGCACTTGGCCGAGTAATTCGGGAATATGTCCGTCGGTAAAGCACTCGTCGTCGACAACAATGTGGGCTGATAGTGCCGGCAGGTCGCTCGCGACGCTCCACACATGCAGGTCATGCACGCGCTGCACGTGGGGAAGTTCAAGAAAGTGGGTGATGACTTCCTCGAGGTCAATTCCTTCCGGGGCTGCTTCGAGCAGAATTCGGCCGACGGCGCGCAAGAGATTCCACGCTGCGTGCACCATGAGGGCACACACCAGAAGGGACGCAATGACATCGGCAAGAGTCCACCCGGTCACCATGATGATGAGCGCGGCAACAATGGTTCCGAGGAAGCCGTAGAGGTCTGTGAGAATGTGTTGGTAGGCACCTTCGATATTGAGGCTTGAGCGATTGGCGCGAGCAACCAACCACGCGACGACGATGTTCACGACCACCCCGACCAGGGCAACGATGAGCACGGGGCCACCGTCGACCTCGGGTGGTTCGAACAGACGCCCGACTGCCTCCACAGCGATGACTCCAGCCACGATCAGGAGCGTAATGCCGTTGACCGCGGCGGAGATGGTTTCCACGCGTTTGAGGCCCCAGGTCCACGCCCCTTGGGCAGGCCGAGCGGCGAGGCGAATGGTCCATAGCGCTAGCCCGATCGCTCCGACGTCGGACAGCATGTGCCCGGCATCCGACAGCAGTGCGAGGGAGCCGGTCAGGAGGCTGACGATGACTTCGGCGACCATAAAGACGCTCAGCACAATCAAGGCCACCCACAGAGTCGTGCGGTCGGCGTCGGCAGAGATGCTGTGGTCGTGTGCTTCGTGAGAGTGCTTGCGCCTGTGCGACACGGATGGTTTAGTCATGGCTCGTGCTCTCCGGCTGCGAGGTTTGCCTCAGTTTTTCGGTGCCGTCGAAGAAGGCCTTTGCCGCCGCGAGAAGCGTCTTCGTTTCCTCGGGATGCGCCAAGGTGTAGTACGTCGCGCGGCCATGCGTGTGGCTTGCGAGGAGCCCACTTTTTCGCAGCGAGGCCACGTGCGTTGACACTGTCGATTGCGCAAGACCCACGTGCTCGACGAGGTCCGTCACGCGGTGTTCGCCTAACAGCAAATGCTGGATGATCTGAAGCCGATGGCCATCGGCGAGACTCTTAAAGAGAGTCACCCAGTTCTCACGTTCTTCGAGGGAGGTTTCTTCACCCATATACATCGCCATGGATCGATAATATCGCCTTTAGTCGATGTTAGCCATGCAGGGTCGATCGGCAGAAGCCGCCGCGACCGCCAAAGTCGCGCTTTGACGCCCGCAAAAGCACTACCGCCGCGAGCCTTCGTTTTCAGCGGCGGTCATCTCAGCGTAGCGCTCGAAGAGGAGGGCGAGGCGTTCCTCGTTCGAGTGGAGCGGCTTCTTCGCGCCGAAGGCTTTATCCACGACACGGTCGAGGGCGGCATGGGCCTTGAGAAGCGCGGGGCTCATCGCGAGGGGGTTGTAGTGCTCGGCGAGGGAGCGCTCGGGGTGCAGCTCACGCGCCGCGATCACGCCCTTGCCAGCCTCGATGACCTTCTCGCGCAGTTCCGGTCCGACGGTTGGAAGCGGAAGGTTGTTCCACACGACGGTGTTCGAGAAGCGCAAACGGGACTCGAGCGCCCCACCTACCGCGCGCTGCCACGTAATGAACATCGACGAGGAGATCACGCCGAAGAGGAAGCCATCTGGGTCCTCGGCAGTAAAAAGTTGGTTCCCGGCTATAACTGTTTCCGGGAGATGTTGCACGGTGTAAAAGTTTCTGGTTTCCGAAACCACCGCGGGGATCCCTACGTACGGAACGAGCGGTCGGTGTTTATTCCCCCGGAACAAATGCGGAGTATCGCGAAGCTTGTACGTATCGCGAAGCTTGTACGCATCACCGCCCGTAGATTGCTGTGACCGCCATGCACGACAGGCTTCGACCCGTTCCTTCAGTACCGGCGAACGCTGAATGTCGCTCGGTTCAAAATCTTCATCGGCCATCCACAGGCACCAACGATCAAGCCCTCGAACAACTTCGCGACCTTGACGAAACTCTCGTAGATATTTCGCTGCGATGGGGTCTGCCGCGACTGCGGCGTGCTCGCCAGACTCAACGATGAGGTTGCCCCCATCCGCCGGCATGGTCCCAAAACTCACCCTCGACAGCATCGGGCTAAGAACCTTGGTTCGTTTACTTACGAGAAGATTCGGTCCATCCACGAGGTAGGCATTGATCTGCCTCGCGGGAACCTGCTTTGGCTCGCCCTTGACGTTGTCGTAGGTAAACAGTTGTGGGGCGCTGCGTTCGTGCTTGTCGTAGCCGGTGATCACGCAGTGAACGGCGGCACTTCCGGGTGCTTCGCTTTGCCACGCAAAGGTCTGGTGGGCGAAGCGGAGGCGCCAGCCGGCGTCGAAAAGCGGGCCGAACAGTGGCGCGACTCCCTGTCCTTGCGCGATCGAGTTCGTGGACACGAATGCGAAGCGGCCGCCGGTCACGGGACGGAAGAAATCACTCGCCTTTTTGAACCAAGCGGTCACGTAATCGAGGTAACCGTCGTAAAGGTCCCCCCACACGAGCTTCATATCCTCGGTTTGATCCGCTGCCTTTGTGTACTGCCCAATGAACGGCGGGTTACCCATGATGAACGTATCCGAGCCCACGGGCAAGAGCCTTCGCCAGTCAAGGCGAAGGGCATTGCCAACGGTGATCTGGGCGGCGTCTTGGGGGGGACGCATCGGCTTCGAATAGCCGAGGGTGAGGATCATGGCCTGGTTTGCCTGATGTTCCATGAGGAACATAGCGGTGCGGGCAATCATCGCGGGCCACTCCTCGATCTCGATGCCGTGGAATTGGCGAAGCCGCACGCGCACAAGATCCTCGGCCATGAGGTCCAACTGAACGCCGCCGCTGTTCAACTCCTGGAGCCGCTCGTGAATCTTCAATTCGAGGGCGCGCAGCTCGCGGTAGGCAATGATGAGGAAGTTTCCGCAGCCACACGCCGGGTCGCACAACTGGTCACGATGGATACAAGACCCCAGTGCGGAGCAGGGCCATCGAACAGCTTCGATACCGGCTATGAACTGGGATTTCCGGCTGCCGCGGACGTTTGGAGATTAGCCTGCTGTACCGCTGAGTATCTGGCACGTCACTACCCGGCTGGCATCCGTAGAGGGGGTGAACCAGTCGGGATCTCGCGCGCAAGAATAGACGCGGGGTCTCGACAAATGATGCGGGTAGCACCTCTACCTGTAGACGATACCGCTTGCTATTCGTTCTTGCAGGTGGGCCGACGACCATCCGCACTCCTAGTCAACTACAAAGCTTTTAGCAAGTTGGGGGTCAAGTCCCTTGTAGTGGTGTAACGGTGTTTTCCTCTCGTTTGGGGTTTTAGCCTGCGAGTGCGGGCATGTCGGCATCGGTCGTGGTTGTGGGTGTGGTGATCAGGTTGAGGCGGCTCTTGGCGAGGACTTCCAGGCCGAGGTAGCGGCGGCCTTCTGCCCATTCATCGGTTTGCTCGGCCAGGACGGCGCCGACGAGCCGGACAATCGCTTCCCGGTTTGGGAAGATCCCAACCGCATCGGTGCGGCGCCGGATCTCGCGGTTCAGCCGTTCGGTGGGGTTGTTCGACCAGATCTGCTGCCAGACCTCGGTCGGGAAGCTGGTGAACGCGAGAATGTCAGCGCGGGCGGCATCGAGGTGGTCTGCGATGTCGGGGAGTTTCTCGGCGGTGTAGTCCAGTAGCCGGTCGAACTGGGCGTGAACAGCATCGGCGTCAGGCTGGTCATAGACGGAGTGGAGCATGGCCTTGACCGCCGGCCACAAGCTCTTGGGAGTGATGCTCATCAGGTTCGCGGCGTAGTGAGTGCGGCAACGCTGCCAGACGGCACCGGGCAGGTTCGCCGCGATCGCTTCCACGATGCCTTGGTGGGCGTCGGAGGTGACCAGCCGGACCCCGGACAGTCCTCGGGCGACCGGATCGGCGAAAAACTCGTTCCAGGCCGGGCCGGTCTCGCTCGTGGCGACCCGCATCCCTAAGACTTCGCGATGCCCGTCGGCGTTGACCCCGGTCGCGAGCATGGCGACCGCGTTGACCACACGACCTCCCTCGCGAACTTTCATCGTCAACGCGTCGGCGGTCACGAACGTGAACGGCCCAGCATCGCCTAGTGGGCGGTGTCGAAACTCGGCGACGTGCTCGTCCAACTCGGCGGCCATGCGAGAGACCTGGGACTTCGACAGCCGGTCGATTCCCAACGTCTTGACCAACTTGTCCATCCGGCGAGTACTGACTCCAGCGAGATAGCAGTCGGCAACAACAGTGATCAATGCGGACTCGGCGCGCTTGCGACGCTCCAGCAGCCACTCAGGGAAATAGGTGCCCTGGCGTAGTTTCGGGACCGCGATGTCCAAGGTCCCAACACGGGTATCGAGAGGCCGGTGGCGGTAGCCGTTGCGCTGGGCCCGTCGGTCAGGATCTGGGCGGCCGTACTCGGCACCTGCAACCGCATCAGCATCCGCAGACAGCAACTCGTTGATCACAGTCTGCAACAGGTGACGCCTCGGCAAGCAGTTCGCCAAGCAGCCCGGCAGGGTCGACAATATGGGTAGCGGTCATCGTGTGGCCTTTCGCGAGTGAGTTGTAGGGGACGAAACTCGAGGATCACGCGGTGACCGCCCTGCTGTCCAGCACGACCACCCCGCTACACCACTATGAGGGACTCAACTCCCTTGGTGATTAGTAGCGCCCTCGCTCATCAGCGAGATGCTGTTCGCACATGATCCCACTAGCGCCATGTTCGCGACAGCACCACGTGTGCCAAACGTGTCGAGGTACTCCGATTCGAGCTGTGGGTTTAGGGCTTGGCGCCTGGCACCGGGACCGCGTCCGCTAATCTGAGGTGTGTCTCAGCTGCCAACGAGACGACGTATCGGCGGCAGCCACGAAATCGTGGAACCGTCCGGGCCGACTAGACAATTCCTTAGGCGTGCCGGTTTCGGCGACGATAGCACCGTCCGCTAAGGGTTCGAGGAAGACCACCTGATCGGCGCTATCTATGGTGGATAGTCTGTGCGCTACCACGATCACAGTGCGGCCCTCAGATAGTTGACTGATGACGTCGCTAATCGCCGATTCATTCTCGCCGTCCAGCGCCGAGGTAATCTCGTCGAGCAGCAGTATCGGAGCATCCTTGATGAATGCCCGAGCGATTGCCACTCGTTGGCGCTCACCTCCAGACAGGCTCTGCCCGGCAGGCCCCACTTCGGTATCCCAACCGTGAGGCAGCGCCTCAATCACCCGATCAAGTCTCGCCTTGCGAGCTGCTTCTTCCAACTCGGCGTCCGTCGCATTGGGACGGGCAATCCGCAGATTCTCCCGGATCGTGGTGTCAAACAGGTAGGTGTCCTGGAACACCATCGAGGTCAGCTCCATGATCCGCGTGGTTGGAATCTCGCGCACGTCCACCCCGCCGATGGTCACGCTACCGGCGTCGACATCCCAAAACCTTGCGGTGAGACGCAAGATCGTCGACTTCCCGGCCCCTGACGGCCCCACTAGTGCGGTGACTGCTCCCTGCGGGGCGGTGAGCGAGATATCGTCTAGGACAGGCCGGCCTGACTCGTAGGAAAACGACACTCCTCGGAATTCAATCGACGTCCCACGCGGTTCCCGTGCCTGCTCGGAATCAGGTTCGGCAAGTGGCGCGGCATCAAGGATTATTCCCATCTGGCGCAACGCTACTGCGGCGTTATCGACCTCAGATGCGTAGAGCGCGGCTTTTGTGAGCGGCAGCAGCATGCGCGCACTGACCGCCGCGATCACCAGATACGCAATCGGGTCCAGACGCGCTCCGGTCACGAACGACAGCCCCAAGGCGAGCACCACCGCGAAAGTCACGTTAGCGATGAGGTTGAATCCTTGGGCAGGTCGGCCCTTGATCCGAAGCCCGGCCAACGTCGCCTCAGAGTCGGCTTGCAGAGTCTCTTGTACGGGGTCCCACGACGTCGCGGCACCCGTGGCTCGAAGCACCGGTTGTAGCCTGGCGAACTCAATCAACCGGCCGGCTGCGGCGGCCGAGGTACGGTCTTCCATGTCATTGGCTCTGGTTGTTGCCGCCGACATTTTCCGCCACGTGAGAATAAACGGCAAGATCGACACTGCCATGACCACAGCTAACGGCCACTCAATGAATGCGGTAGCAACGAGCATCACCAACGGCACGATGAAGGCGTTGCACAGGTTCGGGATCACCATTGATGCCAGATGCGACAGTGTGTTGATCTCCTTGGATGTCGCATTAGCCACGTCCGCTTCGCGTTTGGCATTAAACCACCCAAGCGGCAGCTGCAAGACATGATCTGCTACGCGATCAATTAAGGTATCGCATACTTCATAGACGCTGATCCGATAGGAGCGGTACATCGCGAAGGTGTCGACCGTCACCGTGATCGCGCCGAGGATGGCAACAACGACGAGCCAGGTGCCAAGGGTTTCAGAGCGGGAGAATAATGCCCGAAGGAAGGGGATCATCAACGCCAGTGTGATGCCTTGTAGGACAGCGGAGAAGGCGAACCAGCCCACCAACGTACGCAACTCGGCCCTGTTGACGACCCTGATCATTAGTTTCCACATGAGCGTGTCTCTCCTTAGGCCATGTAATGGAGTTCTTGGGCCCGCCACATCTCGCTATAGGTCCCCGCTTGGTCGACCAAGTCCTCGTGCCTACCACGCTGAGTGATGTGGCCGTCCTCAATCACGAGGATCTGGTCGGCGTCTCGGATGGTGGCGAGTCGATGCGCGATGATGATCACCGTGCGCCCGGATGCCAAGGTGCTGAGCGCTTCGTGGATCGCACGCTCCGACTGGGGGTCTGCTTGCGCGGTGGCCTCGTCGAGAATCAAGATCGGCGCATCCTGCAAGTATGCTCGCGCCAGGGTGATGCGTTGCCGCTCACCGCCCGAGAGGAAGCCACCAACCTCGCCAAGCACGGTGTCATACCCCTCGGGCAGACGCATAATGCGATCGTGGATGCATGCCGCACGGGCTGCTGCCTCGACCTCGGCGCGCGTTGCCGACGGTTTCGACAGCGCGATATTGGTATGGACCGAATCGTTCGACAACGTTACGTCCTGTAGGACGATCGCGACGCGGGAAAGTAGCCACGAAAAACTCGCCTCGCGCACATCCACACCGCTGATGCGTACCACGCCATCATTGACGTCGTAAAAGCGCGCAATCAGCCGGGCCAGTGTGGACTTCCCTCCGCCCGACGGGCCCACCAGAGCCGTGACCGTTCTGGGCTCAGCCGTAAAGGAGACACCGTGCACAACGGGCACGTCAGGCTCGTAGGAGAAGGAAACCTCACAGACCTCGACTTGGCCGGGGTTTGGGCCCTCTTCTTGGGTGCGGCTGCCTTCGGGCATGGGTTTCTCGGAAAGCAGCTCTGCCGTGGTGCGAGCCGCCAGCTGCGACTCATAGATATGCTGCATCAGACCGACTAGCACCGTGAACCCCTCCGGGATGCCGGGAGCGATCAGGAAGAATGGCAGCGTCGCCGACAGCGTGCTCCAATCCTGCGCGACGAATAGCGCCGCCAGTAACGCGACCGTGACGAAGACCGTGGCTGGACGCAGTAGCGAACCGAGCAGACTAATCGCTCTGCCGGAGCGACGAACCCAGTCGAAGGAGATGGCAGAAAATTGCTGGCGGGCGGCGTTAAAGCGCGTTCGGGTGGCATCGGTGGCCTGGAAATTCTTGATCTCCTTAATGCCCTCAAGCATTTCGACGGTGGCTGCGGCCAGTGCGGTCTGGGC
Source organism: Dermabacter sp. HSID17554 (assembly GCF_003989295.1). Lineage (NCBI taxonomy): Bacteria > Bacillati > Actinomycetota > Actinomycetes > Micrococcales > Dermabacteraceae > Dermabacter > Dermabacter sp. HSID17554. Next base: position 57,224 of record NZ_RBLW01000008.1, read on the forward strand.
ATGTCCGAATCGCTTGGTGATATCGCTATAGCCGCGCATGGTCGTGCTGACGATGATCATGATCGCTACGGCCCACGTTCCAAAGAGCGCGAGCGCCAGTCGCCAATCGACCCACACGAGATACCCGAGGCCTACGACCATCGAGACCACGGCGTTGGTGACATCACCGGGAACATGCGCAACGAGAGTATGGATGGCTGCGGTATCGTCACACACCATCTTGCGGATGGCCCCATGCGGCACCTGCGAGACCCTACCCAAGGGCAAACTGCCCAGCGCTTGGACCACATTGCCGCGCAACCGATGTCGGAGCTTGGCTTCTGCCTCGTGGGTGACACCCAATCCAAACAGGTAGAGCAATTGGCCCACGAACAGCGAAAGCACCGCTATCACGGCCCAAACCCACGGCTTTCCGGTCCAGCCGGTGCGCACCTGCCCGTCAAGCCAGATCGCGGCCATGTTGTGTAAGGCGACGAACGGCACCAGCGTGACGATAGCGCCTAAGGCTGTGAGGACTGCGGAAAGGACCATCGCGCCCTTGGCCGGGCGGATTAGTGCGGCGACGGAAATACTCACATCGGGCTCCTGTCGAGTCGAGTCTTTCGAAACGTTCATTGGCGCCACCACCACAGCAACGCAGTAACGGCCCAAAGGAGGCCCACCAGGCACCAATCTCGCACCTGCCACGGTGTGTGTTGGAGTTCCGTGCGCCGCGGATAGGCGCCAAAGCCACGTGAATCCATCGACAGGGCAACCCGTTCGCCGTGCTGGACGGCGAGGATCGCCAGCGGCACGAGGGAACCCACCCATCGAATTGCGGGCGCTAACGGCCCCCATGATGCCCCAATACCCCGCAATGCCCGCGCTGTGCGCAACAGCTGGAAATCTTGCCGGAAACGAGTGACGAAGGCGACAGCCGCAGCTCCCGCCGCAGTGACCCGATAGGGAAGCTTGAACGTCGTCGTCAACGTGCGAAGCAGCGCTTCCGGATGAGTGCTGATGCCTGAAAGCAGCATGAGGGACAACAGTGCCCCGATACCGCTCGCTGCGGCAAGCTCGCCACCGTGATTGTAGAGTGGGCTGACCTCTTCAATGGTGTAGTTGTAGCGGAACACCGGCAGTAGCACAGCTGCGATGACCCAGGGTGCTAGCAGTGACATGACCGTTCGAGCGCGACTCGCTCTCGCGGCTACCATGGCCAGGCTCGCTGCGATGAGCACTCCAACATTGACGGCCGGGTCCTTGCATACGAACACCATGACCATCGCCGGGATTAGCGCCAATAGCAACGTCACAGGATTGAACGATGAGAAGAGTCCACGGGGCACGGACGGCGAAGGCGGGTTCGCTGGTGCTGCGGATGCGGCGTTTTCACGAGTTTCGCTAACGGCAGCAGGTAGCGCGATGATGTGGCTGCAGCGTGATAGGGCAAGTTCTAGGTCGTGGGTGGCCATGATGACGGTTCTGCCCTCAGCGCGCAGTTCGTCGATGAAGGCCATGAGTTCGCAGGTATTCGCCCAGTCCTGGCCGTACGTGGGCTCGTCAAGGACAATCACATCGCGGCTCTCGGCGACCATCGTAGCCACCGATAGTCTACGAATCTGGCCGCCTGAGAGAGTCAACGGGTGTTGGTCTCGATACTGGGAGAGATGGAATTGCTCCACAATAGCCTCGGCTTTAGACGCGGAAACATCCCCCGTGGAGATTTCGCCAGCCACGGTGGAACAAACCATCTGATGTTCCGGGTTTTGAAACACGTAGCCGACCTGGTGCCGCCCTCGCCGCACAACCTCTCCGCAGACCGTAGCGCGTTGTGCCTTTGATGGTATGAGACCCGCCAGCGCCGCGAGCAGGGATGTTTTGCCTGCGCCATTCGGCCCTATAAGCGCGATAAACTCGCCACCCCGTAGCCGCATAGAGATAGCTGGGGAACGTCCGGGAACACAGAAATCTGCCAGCTCTACCGTGGCGCTGCCTCCACCGTCGAGCGTGTCAATCGCATCGATGGTTTCCCATCCTGCTTCGGTGCGCCGCTGATATTGCACCGAATCACCACAGATATCCGTGATGCGGGGAACTCGAATGCCCGCCTGCTCGCAGGTCAAGGCGTGGTGCGGGGATTCGTCGCGTAACGCACGGGGCAGCCACACTCCGCACGCCTCAAGTTCCGCGGTATGGCTGAGAAAAACCTCATGTGGAGTTCCCTGCGCGATCACCGCGCCCTGCGCGTTGAGCGCTATGACGTGATCGCACAGGGGTAGGACCGGGTCGAGGTCATGGTCGATCACCACGATGCCCACGCCATCGCTAACCAGCTGTTGGATGACGCTGTAAAACTCGTCCGTGCCTTGCGTGTCAATAGTCGATGTTGGCTCATCGAGGACAAGTAAGCGGGGCTGCATAGCCAGTGCTACCGCGATCGCTAGGCGCTGGCGTTGGCCGCCCGATAATCTCCATGGGCTCTCCCACAGCTTGGTCTCCAGACCAACCGCAGCCAATGCCTCGCGTACCCGTCGATCAATCTCAGGAACAGGCAGGCAGAGGTTCTGCAGCGCAAACGCGACATCGTCATACACCGTACGGGTAATGACTGCGGCATCCGGATTTTGTCCCACGTAGGCGACATTGGTAGCGATCAACTGGACCGTGGCGTCGGCGATTTCGGCGCCGGCAATTTGAACGCTGCCGGAGTATTCGGACGGCAGACAGTGGGGCACAAGGCCGCACACGGCTCGGACGAAGGTAGTTTTACCGCATCCAGAGGGCCCAATGACGGCCGTTACCTGACCGCTCAGGTGGACCAGGCTTGGACGTTGCAGCACCCACCGGTCCTGACCCAAGTAGTGAACGGAAAGATCCTCAACCGCCAGGAGCGCCCGCGCGGACTCGCTCACAGACCGTTGCTCGTTGCTCAAAGTGGAGGCCAGCGTTTCACTCACGATGGTCTACGCCTACGCCTGCATTGTTGAGCAAACGGGTTAGTCCGACGACGGCCAAACCGCCAATGACGGACGACGTGACTCCCACCAGCACGATCAGTCCCGATACCGAGATTCCCACCGCGTGCTTGAGCAGCGTGAGGTACAACAGGCTGTTAAATGCCCCGAAGAATGCGGCGGAGATCAGATACGCCCACCACGTCCACTTCCGGTACAGCATCAACGCCATGGGAAACTCAACCAGGAGCCCGCCAATGACGTTACCGACAATCGCGGCAGGCCCAGTGGGAGTAGTAAATACGCTCACAACTCCGATGATCAGCGCGGCCAGCAGCGAAGCGCCCGGCCTTCGCACAACGGCCAGAGGAAGGAGGTAGGGAATGACCCAAAGTCCGAGAAGGGACACCCCGAGCCAGACTGCGCTCTGCGAAGCCGCACCCGCCGGCGCGATGTAGCTCAGTGGGATGAGGATGATGAGGCCGACCACCGACAGGGAGGCCACCATCATGAGATTTCGGGTACCTAGAATTGAGTCGGTTAATCCCCCGCGAGCTGAGCGTCGAACTGTACCGGATCGGTCTGTCACAGCAAACCTCCTTTCACTTAGGTTAGCCTAACCTAACTCCCGACCGGGGTCAAGTCCCTTGAGCTAGACGTTGAGCCTACGCAGAGACGCAGCCCACGCATCGACCCCAGTTCCAAGAAATGCTGGCCCTTGCCCGGAAAGGAGCGATCGACCTGATCCTCACCAAGTCGATCTCGCGCTTCGCTCGCAACACCGTCGACCTGCTCGAAACCGTTCGCGAGCTGAAAGACCTCGGGGTGGAGGTGCGATTCGAAAAGGAGAACATCTCCTCAACCAGCGCTGACGGTGAACTCTTGCTCACCCTGCTGGCGTCTTTCGCGCAGGCAGAATCGGAGCAAATCAGCCAAAACGTGAAGTGGCGCGTTTGGAGAGGCTTCGAAGAAGGCAAAGCGAACGGCTTCCACCTGTACGGTTACACCGACTCCGCTGACGGCACCGACGTGCAGATCATCGAAGAAGAAGCAGCCGTGGTGCGTTGGATCTTCGCCCAGTACATGAAGAAGACCTCGTGCGAAAAGATGGCCGCACAGCTCATCGCTGACGGTAGGGTTCCGCACCTGGCTGATAACAAGTTGCCCGGGGAATGGGTCCGTCACATCCTGAAGAACCCGCACTACACCGGCGACCTCTTGTTAGGGCGATGGTCCACTCCGTAGGGCAGGCCTGGACGAGCAGTGCGCAACACCGGCCAGTTGCCGCAATACCTGGTGGAAAACGCGATCCCCGCGATCATCGACCGCGACACCTTCACCGCTGTACAAACCGAGATCACACGCCGCCGGGAACTCGGGGCCCGGGCGAACTGGTCCATCGAAACTGTGGCGTTGACGGCGAAGATCAAATGCGTGTCCTGCAACTGCTCGTTCGTGCGCAACGTACGCAATCCAAAAACCCAAAACTCGATCTCCACCGAGCACTGGATCTGCACCGAACGCAAGAAAGGCCGCAAAACCGGATGCGACACCTGCGAGATCTCTGACACGGCACTCAAAGGCTTCATCGCCCAAGTCCTTGACATCGAGACCTTCGACCAAGAGGTGTTCAACGAGCGTATCAACCACATCGACGTGCAGGGAAAAGACCACTACACGTTTCATTACACCGATGGCACCAGCAGCTCGCACACGTGGCGACCAAACCTGAAGAAGAGCTCGTGGACCCCAGCAAGAAAAGCCGCCTGGGGTGAACTCTTGCGTGCCCGCTGGGCCGAAGCCAAAAGGCTCGGTTTGAACAACCCACGGCAAGCACCAACACCACCAGAAGCATTGGCGAAGTACCGGGCCGTGGCCAAGGCAGAGGCTGAGCGCCTGCGCGCCGAGCGAGGCGAACGCTAAATGGCCCGCACCGTCACAGCAATCCCCGCCACCCGAGCGCTCCACACTGGTGCTCCACTTGGACAAACGACTCTGCGCAGGGTCGCCGGGTATGCCCGCGTGTCCACCGACCACGACGATCAGGTGACGTCCTACGAAGCCCAGGTCGACTACTACACCCGCTACATTAGCGATCACGCAGGATGGCAGTTCGTGAAGGTCTACACCGACGAAGGCATCACAGGCACCTCAACCAAACACCGCGCTGGATTCCAGCAGATGGTCACCGACGCGCTCGACGGCAAGATCGACCTGATCATCACCAAGAGTGTGTCCCGGTTCGCCCGCAACACCGTCGACTCGCTCACCACCGTTCGAACCCTCAAAGACAAAGGCGTGGAGGTCTTCTTCGAAAAAGAAGGCATCTGGACCTTCGACGCCAAAGGCGAGCTCCTCATCACCATCATGAGTTCCCTCGCCCAAGAAGAAGCCCGCTCCATCTCAGAAAACGTCACCTGGGGACACCGCAAACGCTTCGCCGACGGCAAAGTCACCGTCCCATACTCCCGCTTCCTCGGATACGACAAGGGTGAAGACGGCAACCTCGTCGTCAACCCTGAGCAGGCAAAACTGGTGCGCCGCATCTACGGCATGTACCTGGAAGGCCACTCCATCAGGCATATCGCGCACACCCTGACAGACGAGCCAGCAACCTACACGGCAGCAGGGAATAAAACCTGGCATTACCAGTCCGTGCGCTCCATTCTCACCAACGAGAAATACAAAGGAGACGCACTCCTGCAAAAGAGCTACACCGCAGACTTCCTCACTAAGAAGCAAGTCATCAACGAGGGCGAAGTACCCCAGTACTACGTCACCGGAAACCACGAGGCCATCATCAGCCCCGCCGTGTGGGACTTTGTCCAAGCCGAAATCGCTAAAGGCGCTAGAGATCAGCGAACACAGCACCGCACCCGCCCCTTCTCATCCACCCTCATCTGCGGCCAATGCGGACACTTCTTCGGATCGAAAACCTGGCACGCGGGCAGTAAGTACGAAAAGGTCATCTGGCGGTGCGGCCACAAATACTCAGGCCAGGAAAAATGCGCCACCGGGCACATCGACGATCAGCGCCTCAAAGACCTGTTCCTCGACGCCATCCAACTGCGCTTCGATAAGCCAGCCGATGACAGCACAAGCCAGGCGTTATTAGAGGTACTCGATACTAGCGACCTGGAAGTTCAAGCCGCAGGTCTAGTCGCCCAAATCGATGAGGTGGCCAAGAAAATCCAAGCGTTGATCGCCCACAACGCACGCGTCGCACAAGACCAACACGCCTATGAGCAGAAGTTCAACGCAGTCCACCAGCAGCACCAAGCACTCCTCGCGCGACATGCCGAGGTATACGCCCAGATTCAGAGCAAACAGAATCGCCTCGCCACTTACCGCTACTACCGGCAAGAAACTACCAACCTCGAGATCAACATTCTAACCTTCAGTCCCTACCTGTGCGTGACTCTCCTCGACCACGCCACCGTCAGCCAGCATGGCACAGTGACGTTCATCTTCCGTGACGGAAGCCAACAAGACATCGCCAAGGACTGACCAGCTCATCAGCTATTCCAGTTGGGCTGCGGCTGCCCTCTCCAGAGATCCATTGCCTGCTGCAGCCCGCTGTTGACGGAAGCGTTTGGAAGTTGAAGCTGTGGGAGTTTATTAGCAGCTATCCAGGCATACAAATCAGCCATACTCTCCTCCCACGCCAGCAAATTGTTGCTACTATTGAGCTCTCTGTAGCGTTGAACAATATCCGCGGCTGGTGCTGGATGGTAGAGGGCGTAGCAAATATGACCCCCTGAGGGTGCAAGTAGGAACTCTGCGGTATTCAGGGGCTCACCAACTGCCGAGGCTGGCGAAGTCAGCGACTTCCACAGTCCGCACTGGTTCCCAACGAGTGGCATCAAGCCAGACGGGCCGCGACGCTCGACAACATCGTCGAACTGCAGAACCGAGGCGTCAATAAAGTCGTCCTCCTCGGTGATAACTACAACGTGTCCATTAATGTTTCCCGCGCTGTCAAGCGTTGGGCATCTGTTTCCTCTCTCGAAGCGGGACCAAGAGACGCGTACGACAGCTGGAACCGCGATTGCCGGTATCTCGAACCTAGTCAACGCCGTGAGCATGGCAGACGCGGCAGGTACGCAGACCGCGCCAGACGTACTGGGAGCTGCGGTCAAGAAGAAGCAAGCCAGTCCGGCAGTGTGAAGGAGGCGTGGGGGAATCTCGGTAATGAAGCTTTCAAGCCTCTGACGGGTAGTTTGATTCAATTCCATTAGTCAATTCCTTCGGCGTGAACCAATCAAGCGGCTAAATCGTAGTTGGCGCGCGTTTGTATCCGTTGTGGCATGAAAGTTTCTAGGAACTGCAGCTCCCCCAAGTGCTCGAGGAGTTTGTTCAGCTCACTCTTCTTGTTGTATGCCTTCGTGAAACACTCATCGAGCTCGTCGAGGAAGAGCGGGCGAATAAGCTTCAGAATGTTCGTTTCGGTTGTGTAGTGCTCACCGAGCTCGCGGCGCGCTTTCTTGTCTTTCACCGCCTGGAAGAGGCTGCCGAAAACCGCGGGGCTAATACTCGACCAATTGAAGTAGGACGCCTGGATGAGCAGCTCACGAGATTCTCGATCGAAATACGGGATATCCGTCGGCTCCCCGAACACGCTCCCGTTCACATACGGGAACGCTTGCAGTAACTCGTCGTCCTTCGCATAACGCTTATCCTCGGGCTTGTTGAGCGCCTGGTACAGCGTCGCGAGCTGGGAGCCCAAATCGCTTCCATCCTCACTCGTGCGTTCCTCGAGATACCGCGAGAACAGATCGCGCTCCCACAAACCCGCGTCATCCGCATAGAGGCAAAACAAGGTGCGAATGAGGAACACGCTCGCTTGGTGCTCGTCATACCCCGTCGCCTCCAAGTGCTCATACAGGCGAGCCATGAGGTTCGCCGCCTGGATCGACGCCTGCTCCTGCTCCTTCGAGCCGAACTTCGCACGCCGATACCCGGCAAGGAACATGAGGTCCTCAACATGCGCGGGCAGCTCCTCAAGCGGGAACTCGAGAGTGTCACTCTCCCCCGCTTCTGCTACGAGGCTCAGAAGCCTGAACTTTTTAAAATCCGAGGTGAGGATGTAGTCGGGCCGCTCATTCTCCGTGAGAGAGTCGAGGTAATCGAGCGCCTGCTGCTCAGCCGCTACAAGATCGCGGCCCGCACTCTTCATTTCGATCACGACGGTGCCCGAAATGAGCGCGTCGATAAACCCGTGCTGGCCCGTTGATGAGCGCCGCGCGCGCTTCTCATACACAGCGGCCGTACGGCCACTAATACCGAAGCATCGAAGAAGGCCGCGCACGAACTCTTGCGCCTCGCCCTTCTCATAACCCTCCGCCTCACGCCAATCCGCCACAAACGCCCCAGCGCGATTGCGGATATCGGAAAGAACGAGAGGCTTCGGCATGGCAGCTCCTGGGCGCGAAAACGATGGTGTCCACGTCTACGTTACCGGGCTTCACGGGACCTCACGCCATCCCGGATCTCGTTATTCGCAAGCGCATCGATATGGCGGTGGCAAGCGTCGGAACCGCACCCCCGAGCCCGACTCACGGCACCGCGCCCGCCGGGGCGCACCGCAACCAGGCCGTGGCCACGCAGCCCTTAAGCCGAGGCGTGAGCGGTCGAGGAGGCGGGGGGAAGCGTCGGATCCCCCGGGAACAGGCGGGGCCCCACGGCCCGCATGACGTACACGAGCGCGACCAGCACGGGAATCTCCACCATTGGACCGATCGTGCCCGCGAGTGCCTGCGAAGAGGTCGCGCCGAACGTTCCGATCGTCACGGCGATCGCGAGCTCAAAATTGTTTCCGGTGGCGGTGAAAGCCGTGGAGGCACTCTGCGCATAGTTCATGCCCGATGCCCGCGCGGCGATAAGCGAGATTCCAAACATGAACACGAAATAGGCGAGCAGTGGCAAGGCAACACTTGCGACGCTCCAGGGGTGCTGCAGGATCTGCCGGCCCTGGAGGCAGAAGAGCACAATGATCGTGTACAGCAGGCCAATCATGGCCAGTGGCGAAACCTTCGGCAGGAAGGTGTTTTCGAACCAGGCGCGGCCCTTGAAGTGCTCGCCGATCAGGCGTGAAAGCACACCGAGCGCGAGCGGGATACCGAGGAAAATGAGCACGCTTTTCGCGATTGCCGCGAAGGAGAACTGCGCGCTCGTCGTGTCCAGCCCCAACCATCCGGGAAGAACCTGCAGGTAGAACCAGCCGAGCACCGAGAACATGAGGAGCTGGAACACGGAATTGATCGCTACGAGAACAGCGGTTGCTTCACGGTCCGCACACGAGAGATCGCTCCACACGAGCACCATGGCGATGCAGCGCGCCAGGCCAACGATCACAAGACCCGTTCGAAGCTCCGGTTCATTGGGCAGGAACACCCACGCGAGGGCGAACATCACGAGGGGGCCCACCACCCAGTTGAGCAGCAGCGAGAGGATCATGAGCCGCCTATCGCGCACGATCTTGCGCGCCTTCTCAAACCTCACCTTCGCGAGCGGCGGGTACATCATGACGAGGAGGCCAAGAGCGATCGGCAGCGAAATGTCGCTAATTTTTACGTGGTTGAGCACCTCCGCGGTTTGCGGAACCCACACGCTCAGCGCAATTCCCACGACCATCGCCGCAAGTATGAAAAGCGGCAAAAGACGGTCAAGGATGGACAGTCGGGGTGCGACGCTATCCTGCACAGTTATTCCTTTCGCTTACTTGGCGCTTGCGGTCAGCTCTGCAAGCAGGGCCCGAACGCGTCGATCAATATCGTCACGGATGAGGGCCATGCGCTCCTCTCCCTCGATGCCGCGAAGCGATGGCTCATCAATCTCCCACTTTTCGATCGTGCCACGCATGCCCTCGATCGGTTCGACGTGCGCGTCACCTCCCACGATGATGGTGCGATCCGCAGCGCGCAGGATGCTTGGGTCGCTCGGCTTCGGGAATTCACCGTCAAAATTTCCTCCGACGGTTGCCACGCTCGCGCGAGAAGCCTCATTGAGCGCCGTTCCCGGCTTCGTGCCCGCTGAATGCACCTCCACGGCACCTCGTGCATGGTGACGCATGAGTGCCGCCGCCATTTGGCTCTTGCCGCCATTTTTCACGCACACAAACAGCACACTGGGTTTGCTCATGTTTCTTGCTCCCGACGAGGTGACATCGTTGCCCATCATTTTATGAGCAGCCGTTGCAGCCTCGCATGCCGTCGTGGCGAAGTGCGCACAAGGAGGCCCCCGGAATCATCGTATTCCCGGGGGCCTCCCCGTGTACTCACTGTGGTGAGCAACGTGCAAGGGTTACGACCTGCGACGCGTCACGAGCACCGCACCCACACCCGTCAGTACGAGCGCGAACAAGGCTGCTGCGCCTATCTCAGCGCCCGTGCGTGGCATCGGGGGCTGCTTCTTCCTCGGCGTCGGAGTCGGTGTCGGCTCCGGCGTAGGTGTGGTTTCCGGTGTCGGTGTCGGGGTGGGTTCCGGTGTAGGGGTTGGCTCCGGCGTCGGAGTCGGTGTTGGCTCCGGCGTCGGGGTCGACGGTGGAGTCTGCGTATTCGTGATCGTGAAGCCACTTGCCGCATCGCCCGTCACCTCGGAGGTGAAGCCCTCAACAGTCAGCTCCTCAACCGAGTACGAAATATCGGCTGTCTTGCCGTCCACAAGCTTCCACCCAGGCAAATCCGTGAACGTGTGCGTCCAACCGTTCTCGGCGTTCAACTCGACGGGATCACCAACCGGCGACTTCCCCCCACCAGTCGACTCCATGAGCTGAACCTTCACCGGCATCGTCAACGCCGGATCAAGATCCTCACCCTCAAACGA
>NZ_RBLW01000009.1:0-3533 GCF_003989295.1 Dermabacter sp. HSID17554
GCTTCCCCCTTGTGCTGTCCGGGACCCACGTCCCGTTATCTGACCGTTATAGGCAAACATGGGTTTTCCGTTATCGCACCTTAATCTTCTTGATGTTTCCGTGATGTTTCCGTGATGTTCACCTAAGCGCTACCGAGCGGCTCGCTGGCCAGTGACTTTATTTGATCCACGGCTGGGCCGTGGTTGCTTTGCGCGACGGTGAAGCTCCTTGGGAGAACGATTCACGCGACGAAATCAGGTTGTGTCTTTTGTAAGAGGGCTGTGTTGGTATTAGTGGTCGTTGTTACAGCACTCGGACCGTGGTGCTCGGTGGTTGGTTGCTACCTGTAGCACGACCTCATCTCATGCGGAAGAAAAGCTTCCACACAAGATGAGGTCGTATCAATGATGTTCGATAGTTCTGCGCGAGTGGTCTACTTTGTCAGGCTTCCGAGCGTCTCTTCGAGGTTCCGGAGGTCAAAATCTCCAGTGAAGCCGTGTTCGCGAAGGAGTTTCGATAGTTCTGGATTCGTTTCGAGTGCTCGATTGAGAAGCTGGTCAGCTTCAGGCGTCAGATTACGACTGCCGTGCGTAAGCATGTCCCGCACCGAATCTACGTCCATCCCTGATGCCGAGGATAGGTTGTCGAACACTTGGTACGTAAAACCATCGAAATTGCGCTTGAGGGCTTCGTCAATAGTGGGCATAGAGGTTGGAGCTTCAGCTTTGGCGGTGCCGGGGGCCACAATATCGGGTGCGATGGCTTCGGCGGAATCCGAGGCTACAGTCTCCGGTACGTGTGCGGCAGCAGGGGCTGGTATGACTGACTGAGTTTCCGCTACTGAAATCGGACTGTGAGTGGGGGTAGCCTGTGCCACTACAGGGTGCGCTTCAGTCGCCGTGTCGGGATAAGGGCGTAGTGGCGTCGAGGTTGGAGCCGGTGTCGTGCCTTCATCGGGCGCAGTTGAGTGAAGAGGCAGTGGCTCGCCTTTACACGATGCGTCGTTATGGACTGTCTCATCAGTTCCAGACAGCGACACCGTCGGCCTACCGTAATAGGGTGATGGTGAATCCTCTTGGCGTACTGGTGTGGGATCGAATACGTAAGGTCCCGAGGGCGTCGCGTTAGCTGGCGCTTCTCCCGGTATGGGGAGAGAGTGCTGCGGGGCGACGGGGGTTCGGTCGAAATGATATTCGCCTGTGCCGAGTGGATCCCCTGCCCAAATCCGGCCGGGCTCGAGCTCGCAGGCCGTACCGTAATCGGGTTTAGGTGTTGGGTGATTGACAAATACGCCCATGGGGCCAAAAGCCGGGGACGAACGTACGACGTATTCTCGGTGGTCCTCCGCTTCTCTTTCCTCTACGTAAGCGTTGAAGGCATCTACCTGAGCTGCTTCTTTGGTGTCTTTATAAAGATCTTTGCCGAACTTCTTTCCGGCATCTTTGAGGCCATCCTTTGTCCCCTTTTCTCCGAACCGCTTCAGCTTTTTCACTTTAAAAGTTGCTAGCTCGGCTCGATTGGCTTTCTTGAGCATCCTTGAGGCGCCCAGGGCGGTCTTGATCTCGACGCTGGCACCACCAGTCACTACAGTGGGGGCCAGCTCACCAAGCGTGTATGCTGGATCGTGAGCGATTTTGGCTGATTCGGTGATGAGGAAAGCTTTCCCGTGGCGTGCCATGGACGGATCCAAGCCGCGAAAAGTATCGTCAACATTATCCTCGAGGAACCCTAGAGTGTCGTTAACGAATTCCAGATTCAGGTATTTCGTTGCGAAGTTCCAGGTTTCTGGATCCTTCATCTTGTCCGGGTGCTTCAGGATGTCGACGATTTGGTGACGGTGATTCCAGATATCTTTGATTTTAATAGAGGCATCGTTGAAGGCGAGCTTGGGCAAGTCAATTAATCCGTTAAATGCACCTTTAACGAAGCTTAAGTTTGCGAGTCCATCGACAATTTGTTCGATGGTGTTCATTCCGAAAGTGGCCCTAAAGAGTTGTCCGGCCAGGGTGCTATCGGCCGTATCGACTTCTCTTTCGAATGCTGTCATGGCAGCCTGAACAGCGGCTTCGTGCGCCTCTGCGGCCGCCACAAGTCTTTGCTTCTCTTCGTTAGGGACCTCGATCGTTTCGCCCTCGTTTGCGGGATCGGGAACCGTTTTTGTGTCGTCGAGCTCGTAGGCTGCTTGGAGTTCAGCGTTGACGGCATCGATCTCGGTCTCAAGACCGGCTTTAGTCCCTTCGAACGATGTTAATTTTGCAGCGTAGTCTTCGATATGACCTTTGAGGTCGTTGGTTTCTGACTGAAGGTTCTCTGCAATCTCTGTCGGAGTTCGAAAAGCGATGGACACAGAAATTTCTTCTGGTGCTCTGTAGGCTTCGGTGACGTTGACCCACCCGGAACTTACTGAGCTAATGATCGATTCGGTTTTTTGGCCAATGGAGCCAAATTGTTCGGCAACCGCTTCGACGGCTGCGGGGTTGTCAAGATCAGGGAGTGAAGATTTATCAAGCACGTTAGTCTCCAAGCTTGCTCATGTCGAAGGTTGCAGGGGTGTTCGGGTTCGGAGCGTTTGTGGATTCGGTTTCAGGAACCCAAAAGGTTTCGGAGGCCTGGCGTGCTTGTCCGATGCTGTCGGTGTCAAACGTTGAGGCGGCGTCGGCTGCGGGAACAGCGCACACGTCTGCGCCTGGGGCTGATCCTGATCCCGGTATGTCGAGTTGGGGCACCGCCGATACATTCGCATGGCTGAGCTGATACATCACAACATCAGCCTCGGTGTATTGGCTAAGAGCTTCTTCGGTCGCAGAAACATTCTTTTGTGACCGGTCGCGACACATTTCAACATCGTGTTTAATGAAGTACTCGAGGCACGCTTGAGCTGCGGCGTTGCTGAGCGTGCTGTAGTGAAATGCAGATGATGCGTCGCTCATAGTCTGCTCTGTGTCGCCAACGACGCCGTTAAGAGCGCTGAGCTCACTTCGTGCCGTAGCGGTCTCAGCCATTATTTGTTGCGTTTCCATGCTGTACTGCATGTTTTTACCCCTTTTAGAAGTGACGATCGCCGTACGGTTTGCGCGGATCGGCGGAACTGGCAAGCTCGTTGCGATCGACACGCAGCCCTCTGGCATGCATGATGTTTGTGTGCTCAGAACCCTCCACCTGCGGCATCTAGGGGAGGGTGGCGGCCGTGTGCTGCCGGGCATGGTGATGCGAAGTGGAGAGGAGGCATATGCCCGAGAACCGACTACTTCACTTAATAATTGAGTAGAACGGTGCATTGGTCCCGTTCATCCAACGGCTCGTCTCAATGCCTGACTGCTTGGACGGGACGGGTACTGACATCGAACGAGCGGTGTTGGGTCACTGGGAGCCATACTACGGCTTTTGAAGTTGGTGCAGTGGCGTGTGGCTTTGCTGCGGTGTGGTGCCCTGCCGCCGCTGGGGCGGCAGGGCGTTGGTGGTGTGGTGGTGTTAGCCGATGTTGGAGACGGCGGAGGCGGCGCGTTGTTGGGCGCTGGTGGCGGTTTCGTCGTTTTTGCCCATGGTGGTCTTG